>NZ_JBRIQN010000001.1:0-495826 GCF_052981855.1 Micromonospora sp. LZ34 | reverse complement strand
CCGGGCGGGCCGCTCCCGGGCCGGGCGGGCCGGGACGCCGCCGCGCGGGCCCTCGCCGGCCCCGCCCGCGCCGGCCGGCGTCGGCGTCGTCCCCCACTCACCCGGCGCGGGTACCCCCGGCGGCCGGATCGGCCGGCGGCCGCCGCCGGCTTCGGACTCGCCCGGCTCCTTGGCGCCCGGCCACGGCTTGGCCACCCGGGAGGCCAGCACGAACTCCTTGCGCAGCGGATGCCCCTCGAACTCGGGCGGCAACAGCAGCGGCCGCAGGCCGGGGTGGCCGGTGAAGTCGATGCCGAACATCTCGTGCGTCTCCCGCTCGTGCCAACCGGCGCCGGGGTAGACGTCGACCACCGAGGCGACCGCGGGGGCCTCGCGGGGCACCCGGGTGCGCAGCAGCACCCCGTGCCGGCGGGCCGTGGACCAGAGGTGGGCCACCACCGCGAAGCCGTCGGCCAGCTCGTCGACCGCGGAGAGCCAGTCGAAGAAGTCGCAGGCCAGCTCGGCGTCGTCGCGCGCGGCGCGCAACGCCTCCGCCCAGCTCGCCGGCGGTACGTCGACGGTGGCGCGGGCGTGCGCCTGACCGCCGGAGACCGACGCGGTGGCCTCGGCCGGCGCGAGCAGCGCGACCATCCGCTGGCCGACCTCTTCCGGAGTCATGCGGCTGATCCTAGGGCCTGCTCCGCCGGGCGCGCCGGTCCGAGCCGGGCGCCCGGGCGGCCCGGACGGCATCCTCGGCCCGCCCCGGCAGGGCGATCTGCGGGCTTTACCCGGCGGCGGACCGGCCGGCGGGGAAAGATGAGTCTCGTGCGCGCTGTGACTGTGACCCCCGGTGTCGCCAACTCGCTGTCGCTCACCGAGGACTACCCGGAACCGGCGACCGACGAGGGGGCGATCCTGGTCGAGGCACTGGCGGTCGGGGTCTGCGGGACCGACCACGAGATCATCGCCGGGCACTACGGCGAGGCACCGCCCGGCATGGACCGCCTGGTGCTCGGCCACGAGGCGCTCGGCCGGGTGCTGGAGGACTCGACCGGCACCCTCCAGCCGGGTGACCTGGTGAGCGGGATCGTCCGATACCCGGACCCGGTGCCCTGCCCGAACTGTGCGGTCGGCGAGTGGGACATGTGCCGCAACGGGCAGTACACCGAACACGGCATCAAGGCCCTGCCGGGCTTCGCCCGGGACCGGTGGCGGATCCCGCCCCGGTTCGCCGTCGGGCTGGACCCGGCACTGGCCCGGGTCGGCATGCTGGTGGAACCGACCAGTGTGGTGGCCAAGGCCTGGGACCACATCGACCGGATCGGGCACCGCGCCGAGTGGCAGCCGCAGAGCGTGCTGGTCACCGGCGCCGGGCCGATCGGCCTGCTCGCCGCGCTGATCGGCACCCAGCGCGGGCTCGCCGTGCACGTGCTCGACCTGGCCACCGAGGGCCCGAAGCCGGCGCTGGTCGGCGCGCTCGGCGCGACGTACCACTCGACGAAGGTCGACCAGTTGGACTTCGAGCCGGACGTGGTCATCGAGTGCACCGGGGCGCCGACCGTCGTGATCGACGTGATGTGCCAGGCCGCCCCGACCGGCGTGATCTGCCTGGCCGGCGTCTCCAGCGGCGGCCGCACGATCGACCTCGACGCCGGGGCGCTGAACCGCACCCTGGTGCTGGAGAACAACGTCGTCTTCGGCTCGGTGAACGCCAACCGCCGGCACTGGGACATGGCCGCCGAGGCGCTGACCCGGGCCGACCAGTCCTGGCTGGAGTCGCTGATCACCCGGCGGGTGCCGGTGAACAGCTACACCGAGGCGTACACGCCGGGGCCGGACGACATCAAGGTGGTGCTGGACTTCGCCGCCTGACCGGCCCGGCTCGGCGCGCCCCGCCGGGCGGGGCGGGCCGGCCCGGCGGTCAGATGCCGGGCAGCCGGCCGTTGCGGAACAGGTCGACGAAGAGCTGGTGGTCCTGCCGGGCCCGGTCGCCGTACGCGTGCGCGAAGTCCACCAGGTGGGTGACGAACCCGGTCTCGTCGGCGTCCACCGCCGCGACGATCGCCTCCTCCGTGGAGTAGTCGACCAGGTCGTGGCTGGACTCGTCGTCGGCCACCGAGTGCATCCGGGCCACCGCGCGGCCCAGGTCGGACAGCACCCCGGCCAGCTCCTCCGGCTCGTTGACGTCGGCCCAGTCCAGGTCGGCCGCGTACGGGGAGACCTCGGCGACGAGCTGGCCGACCCCGTCCAGCTCGGTGAAGCCCAGCCACGGGTCCGCGTGCGCCTGGAGCGCGCGCTGCGACTCGGCGGTGCGGTGCCCCTGGTGCTGGAAGTAGCCGGCGACCGACTCGTCCCGGATGTGCCGGGCGACCGCCGGCACCTGCGCCTGCTTCATGTAGATGACGACGTCGTTCTCCAGCGCCTGGGTGTGCCCCTCCAGCAGCAGGTTGTACGACGGCAGCCCGGCCGAGCCGATGCCGACGCCCTTGCGCAGCACCACGTCCTTGATCCGCGCCGCCACCGGGCGCAGCCGCGCCGAGGACAGGGGCAGGGTGCCGAGGTACTGCTCGAAGGCGGCGCGGACCCGGTCCCGGGTCTGCGCGTCGACCTCGAAGACCCCGTCGCCGAGGGAGAACCGGCGCTCGTAGTTGTCGATGGTGGTCTGCGTGGCGAGCAGGTCGACCCGGGTGTTCAGCCGGGCCTGCTGGAGCACCCGGCGCAGCACCCCGTCGGCGTTGTCCAGGGTGATCGAGCCGATCGCGTCGTCCCCGCCGGCCGCGATGGCCCGCAGCTCGGTCAGGTACGACCGGGCGAAGCCGGCGACCAGGTCGCCGATGGAGCGGTCGGAAAGCGCCTTGCCGTAGCCGAGCAGGGCCACGCTGGCCGCCAGCCGCCGCAGGTCCCAGGTGAACGGCCCGACGTACGCCTCGTCGAAGTCGTTGACGTTGAACACCAGCTGGCCCGAGGCGTTCATGTAGGTGCCGAAGTTCTCCGCGTGCAGGTCGCCGTGGATCCACACCCGGCTGGTCCGCCCGTCGAGGAACCGGTCGTCGGCGAAGTCGCCGAGCTGGTCGGCGTAGAAGAGCGAGGCGCTGCCCCGGTAGAAGGCGAACGGCGAGGCCGCCATCTTGCGGAACTTGCGCCGGAAGGCGGCCGGGTCGAGCGCCATCGAGGCGCCGAACTCCTCGGTCAGCACCTCGACGATGTGGGCGGAACGCCGTTCCGCGGAGTTGCTCATGGTGCGCAGGCTAGCCGCCGCACGCCAGCCGGACGCTCGGCCGACCGAGCGGGGACGGGCGGCCGGTCCGGCGGGAGCTGCCCACCGGACCGGCCGACCGGCCTGCCGTACGGCCGAGGTCAGCGGCCGAGGGTTGCCGTTCCCGAGGCGGCCGGCGCACCGGTGCCGATCGGCGAACTGGAACCGGTGGGCGGCCGCGTCCCGCAGGTGCGGCTCATGGTGGCCGCGATCGTGGTGGTCCCGCCCGCCGAAACGGCGACCTTGGTGCCGGCCCGACCGGCGGCGGCGTACCAGCAGCCCTCGGTCAGGCTCCAGTACTCGACGTACACCTCCTGGGTGCGGTGCCCGCGCACCGCGAACGTGCCGTCCCGGGCGATGTTGGCGTACGAGGCGCTGGCGATGTCCCCGGTGCGGGCGTTGTACGTCCAGACGTAGCCGGCGTCGACCGGGTTCGCGCCGTCGGTGACCTTCCCGGCGACCACGCCCCCGGCCACCAGGCGCGCGTCGACGGTCGCCGTCCCGCCCGCGGTCACCTGCGTCATGGTCGCAGAGAACCGGTCGGCGACGTCGCCGGACCACTGCCATGCGTACCCGCTGTTGGCGTTCGGCGTGAACTCGACCGGCCAGCGGTACGGACCGAGGTCGCTGATGGTGTATCGGCCCTGGGCGTTGGAGCAGTTCGGCCCGAAGATCGCACCCTGGTTGGGGTGGAACGCGTACGGGTACGCGCAGACGCCGGCCACCACCGCTCCGGAGGCGTTGCGGACGGTGCCGGTGATGATGCCGGGCGGGTCCACCCGGATCGGCGGGATGGTGATCGTCTCCGCCGCCTGTAGCCGGATCGACAGCGCCTCCCGCTGGTCGCCGCTGCCCCCGTTCGCGGTCACCCACTGATCGCCGTAGCGCTTCGCCGGCGGGTCGAACGGGTTGGTCGCCTGGAAGGCGTAGAGCTGCCAGGTGGCCAGCTCGTTCTCCTCGA
The DNA here is from genome assembly GCF_052981855.1 of Micromonospora sp. LZ34. NCBI lineage: Bacteria > Bacillati > Actinomycetota > Actinomycetes > Micromonosporales > Micromonosporaceae > Micromonospora > Micromonospora sp. LZ34. The sequence goes on along the minus strand of NZ_JBRIQN010000001.1, from coordinate 491,630 downwards.
ACGGGCCGACCTCCAGGTGGCCGTCGTCGGCGGAGCAGTACTGGCGCATCCGGGCCGACTGGCCGCCCCACTTCGGCGCGACCAGGTGCACGCAAATGCCGCCGACCGGGTCCCCGGTCGCCGCCTCTTGCACGGTGGTGGCCACCGCCGCACCGCGTCGGAGCTGGTAGCCGACGGTGGTGACCTGGCCGCGGACCACGTCGACGGTGGGTTTCGGGTCCAGCGCGAAGTAGGAGGCCCCGGCCGTGACGTCCAGCTCCCAGCTGCCCGGCCGGACGTCCGCCACCCGGACCAGGCCGTTGGTGCCACAGACGGTCTCGTCCCGGCCGCCGTGGATGTAGAGGCACGGCCGGCGTACGGGCAGGCCGGTCACCGCGTCGGTCACCCGGGCCTCCACCGTGCCCAGCGGCAGCAGCCACTCGTCCACGGTGAGCGCACCGCCGTCGGTGAGGGTGAAGACGCTCGCCTCCTCCCGGGTCTCCTTCCGCGGCACCCACTGCGTGCCCCGCACGTTGTCGTAGACCGAGATGCGGTAGCGGCCGGGCGGCAGGTTGTCCAGCGCGTAGCGGCCGGCGCCCAGCTCCCAGGTGTAGGCGATCGCCTCGTAGGCGGAGTCCTCACCGTGCACGGTGACGGTGGCCGCGACCGGAGTGCCGTACTGGTCGGTGATCCGGCCGCTGATGCTGCCGGCGCCCCGGCCGAGGGTGACGTTCCGCTCCACCACCGTGCCGGCCGGGATGCTGACCGGGTCGGCGTTGAGGTAGTCGGGCGCGCCGTACCACCACTCGGTGCGGAAGCCCGGGGCGTGCATTCGGATCTTGTAGTCGGGCGCCTCCCACGCCCCTGGGATGGTGTAGCGGCCGGCCGCGTCGGAGCAGTATTCGGCAACGACGTCGGTCGGCGAGGTGTGCAGGGCGAGGCAGGCGCCCGCGACGGGATTGCCGTCGGGATCGCTGACCACGCCGGTGTAGCCGAACGTGTCGGCGGCTGCCGGAGCAGCGGAGAGGGTGACGGTGGCGAGCGCCGCCAGGAGAGCGGCCCCCGTAGCCCGCAGGGTCTTCATGCCCGGCACCCTAGCGACGACCACCAACATCGAAGATCATGCGATCAGCCGGGAAGGACCGACCGGCAGGCCGGTGGAGGACGCGGCCGAGGGCGCTGTCAGTCCGCCGGTGGCCGCACCGGCGGCGCGGTGAGCGACTCCGCCGAGCGGGGCGCAGCCCCGTCCCGGGGCCGGGCGTCCACCGGCGACGCGAGCAGATCCGGCCGGGGCACCCCGCCGATGCCGGACTGCTCGGCGGCGATCTTCTCCTGCAGCCGCAGGATGCCGTGCAGCAGCGCCTCCGGCCGAGGCGGGCAGCCGGGCACGTAGACGTCCACCGGGATGAGCTGGTCGACACCCTTGGTCACAGAGTAGGAGTCCCAGTAGGGACCGCCGCAGTTGGAGCAGGCGCCGAACGAGATGACGTACTTCGGCTCGGGCATCTGGTCGTAGAGCCGCTTGATCGCCGGGGCCATCTTGTCGGTCACCGTGCCGGAGACCACCATGAGGTCGGCCTGCCGCGGGCCGTGGGCGAACGGGATGACGCCCAGCCGCATGAAGTCGTGCCGGCCCATGCTGCTCGCGATGAACTCGATGGCGCAGCACGCCAGGCCGAAGTTGAAGACCCAGAGCGAGTAGCGGCGGCCCCAGTTCAGCACGAACCGGATCGGCTCGCCGAGCACCCCCGGCAACTGCACGACCGCCCCCTTCCCGTCCTCCACCCGACAGTCAACCACAGCGCCCTGGCGGCAACCCGAGCGCCGAGGGCCGCGTCCGGCGGGGTGACGGCGCGCCCCGAGCGGACCGACGATGAGCGCGGCACGCCGGGTCGGGCGGACGGCGACCCGACAGTACGGTCCCCGGACCCACTGCAACCTTTGCCGCCATCGACCGGTGTGACCGGTGTCGGGGCTCACCGCCCCGAGCATCCACGGGGGAGGGCGAGTGACTGTGACGGAAGACGCGCGGGCCGGCGGAGCACCGCCCGGCCCCATACCCGGCGCGGGACCCGACGGGCCGCCGGTGCTCTTCGACGACTTCTACCACGCGCACTTCCGTGGTCTGGTGGTGCAGCTGCGGGCGTACACCGGCGACCTGGGGCAGGCCCAGGACCTGGTGCAGGAGGCGTTCTGCCGGGCCTTCGCCCGCTGGGACCGCGTGGCCGGCTACGACGACCCGCTGGCCTGGATCCGGCGGGTCGCCTGGAACCTCGCGCACAGCCGCTGGCGGCGGCTGCGTACCGCGCAGGCGTTCCTGCACCGGCAGCGCGAGGTGCACGTGGCCGGGCCGACACCGGACCGGGTGGCGCTGGACGCCGCGCTGGCGTTGCTGCCGCCCCGGCAGCGCCGGGCGGTGGTGCTGCACTACCTCGCTGACCTGAGCGTCGCCGAGATCGCGGCGCAGGAACGCGTCGCCGAGGGAACCGTCAAGTCCTGGCTGCACCGTGGGCGGAGCGCCCTGGCCGCGTCGCTGCGGGACACCGAGGAGGCACGCGATGTCTGAGCACGATGCAGTCGCCCTCGCCGAGCGCTTCGCCCGGTACCGGATCGAGGTGCTGGCCGAGGTCGAGCCGCCGGGGCCGGCGGCGGTCCGCCGGGCCGTGCGGCAGCGCCGGCGCCGGACGCTCGGCACGGCCGTCGCGGCGGTCCTCGCCCTGGGCACCGGCCCGATCCTCGGGTACGCGGCGCTGACCGACCCGGGTCCGCGGCCCGGGCCGGTGGACCCGACCGTCAGCCCGTCCCCCTCCTCCTCGCCGACCGGCTCGGCCAGCCCGTCGGCGTCGCCGACGCCGACCAGCGCCGGCCCGACCCAGGCGCCGGACGGCCGGATCAGCCGGGAGCAACTGCTCGCCACACCGGTCTCGCTGCCGGCCTGGCGGCCCGGCCCGAGCTGCCCGGTCACCGACGTCCGGCTGGCCGGCGACCCGGTGCGGGACGAGACCAACGTGCTGGAGGGGCTCGCGCACGGGGACGTCGACGGCGACGGCGCCACCGAGACGGTCGCGCTGGTGCACTGCCTGCTCGGCACCGGCGGGCCGGCGCAGGTCGTCGCGTTCGACCGGGACCCGGCCGGCAAGGTGGTGACCCTGGGCCGGGTGGTGGCCACCGCGCGCGAGATGCCGCAGTGGCTCACCGACCTGGAGGTCCGGCCCGACGGCCTGGTCCGGGTGCAGGTGGCGGACATCGCGCCGGGCGGCGGCTGGCCCGGCGAGTGGTCGCAGCGGCAGTGGCGCGGCTACCGGTGGAACGGTGAGTCGTTCGCCCAGGTCGCCGGTCCCACCACGTTCGGGCCGAACCCGCACGCGGTGAACCTGGTCGTCACCGCCACCGACCTGGCGCTCGCCGCCGCGCCGGACGGCTCCCGCACCGGCACGTTGACCGTGCGGATCCGCAACGCGGGCAGCGGTCCGGCCGCCTACGTGGCGCTCCGGCTCGACCTGCCGCCGGCGCTGCGCCCCGACGGCGACGGGTGGGCGGTCTGCCGCAACGACCCGGAGACCACCCGGCAGCCGGTGAGCTGCGACCTGAACAGTCTCAAGGCGGGTGCGGAGGTCCAGCTCACGCTGGGCTTCCGGGCGGCCGCGGGAGCCACCGTCGGGCAGGGAACGGCCGACGTCGACGCCCGGCCGATGGACAGCCGGTTCGACTTCGTGGAGGAGGTCTACGACATCGACAACCTGGTCCGGATCGACTACCGGTGAGCCCGGGGGCCCGGGTGCGGCGGTATCCCCGCCGCACCCGGGCCCTCACCAGCTCGGGCGTTGCAGCAGGCCGACGAACTCGACCAGCAGCCGCTCCCGCAGTGCCGGCGGCGCGGCGTCGAGCAGCGCGTTGACCAGGGCCATCCGCTCGGGTAGCGGGCCGCTGCCGGCCGGGACCGGTTCGGACCCGCCGCCCAGGCCGAGGCCGGCGGCCAGGCCGGCGACCAGGTCCGGGGTGAGCGCGTCCGGGGTCAATGCGGTGGCCAGGGCGCGCAGTTCGTCGGGGAGCCGCACCGGCCCGGCGGCCCGGGCGGCGGCCACCGCGGCGACCAGGTCCGGGCCGAACTCGGCCACCCGGGGCGCGACCGACGCGGTGACGGTGAGGTGCACGCTGGCCGGCAGGTCGGCGTACGACAGCTGCGGCTGGGTGTGCCAGCCGCGCGCTCCCAGTTCGTCGACCAGCACGAACAGGTCCAGCTCGGGGTCGGTGCTGGTGAAGCAGACGACGGTGGACTCCGGCTCGGCCATCAGCCGCAGCCCGGCCGCGCCGCGCACCGCCTCCGCCAGGCCGGCCACCGCGTCCCGGGTCAACCCGGCCAGCCGCAGGTAGCCGTCGTCACCGAGGTGCCGCAGGGTGGCGTACGCGGCGGCGATCGGGCCGCCGGAGCGGGTGGAGGCGATCACCGGGTTGATCATCGTGTAGCCGGGCCAGTCGGCGTACGCGAAGTACTGCGGGGCGCGCAGCGACGGGTCCCGGTGCAGCAGCACCGACACGCCCTTCGGGGCGTAGGCGTACTTGTGCAGGTCCACCGAGATCGAGGTGACCCCGGGCACGGCGAAGTCGAACGGCGGCACCGGCACGCCGAGCCGGCGCAGCCAGGGCAGGGTCCAGCCGCCGAAGCAGGCGTCCACGTGGCAGCGCACCCCGGCCGCCGCGGCCACCTCCGCGATCTGCGCGACCGGGTCGACGACGCCGTGCGCGTACGAGGGGGCGGAGCAGACCACCAGCACGGTCTCCGGGCGGATCGCGGCGGCCACGTCGGCCGGGTCGGGGCGCAGCGTCGCCGCCGAGACGGGCACGGTGTCCAGGGCCACCCGCAGGTAGTGCGCCGCCTTGGCGAACGCGGCGTGCGCGCTGGCCGGCACCACGATCCGCGGTGCGGTGATCCCGGGGTGGGCGTCCCGGGCCGCCTTCACGGCCAGGATCAGCGATTCGGTGCCGCCGCTGGTGACGCTGCCGACGACGTCCGGGGCGGCGCTGCCGGGCCCGCCGCCGAGCAGCCGGGCCGCCGCGCCGACCAGCGCGTTCTCCATCGCCAGCAGGGACGGGAAGGCGGTCGGGTCGAGGCCGTTGACGTGCGCGCTCTCCGCGTAGGCGGCCACCGTCAGCTCGTCCAGCCCCGGCACCGCCGGGTCGTAGACGTAGGCGAACAGCCGGCCCCCGTGCGTCGGCCGGTCCAACCCCCGCAGTTCCCGGATCTCGGCCAGCACCGTCTCCGCCGGCACGCCCCGCCCCAGCGGTGCCCGTGCGTCCCTGTCCTCGTCGCTCATGGAGTTCGTGCTGCCCCTTCCGTGCTGATCAGTGGCTGTCGTCGCCCACCACGACCGCGGGCTCGCCGGGGCGACCGGCTTCGGCGTCGGCGAGGCGGGCGGGGGTGAGGTCGTAGGGGCGGAGCGCCACGAGGGCCACGGCCACCAGCAGGGCGGGGAGGACGGTGAAGCCGAGCAGCACGCCGAGGCGGGCGGTGTCGGACTGGGCGGCGGCCGCCCCGGTGTCGGACGGGACGTAGCCGGCGACCTGGAGGACCAGGCCGTAGATGCCCGGGCCGAGCGCCAGCCCGAAGGTCTCCCCGGCCGTCCAGAGCCCGGTGAACACCCCCGCCTGCCGCCGGCCGGTGCGGGCCTCGTCCCAGGCGATGCAGTCCGGGAGCATGGCCAGCGCGAAGACCTGCTGCCCGGCGTACCCGCAGCCGACCAGCGCGACCACCAGGTAGACCGCCACCGCGGGCAGCACCGGGGCGGCGACCAGGGCGAGCGCGCCGGTCGCGAGGATCAGCGACGCGGCGACCAGGGCGGCCAGCTTGCCCACCCGGGCGCCGACCCGGATCCAGAGCGGCATCACCAGCAACGCCGGCCCGACGAAGCAGACGAAGAGGAGGGTCGGCCCGCCGTCGGGGTCGCGCAGGATCTGCCCGGCGAAGTAGTTGACCCCGGCCAGGATGGTGGCCACCCCGGCGGACTGCACCACGAAGCAGACCAGCAGCGCCCGGAACGGCCGGTTCCGGGCGGCCACCGCGAGCTGCGCGCGCAGTGTCGGCTCGCTCTCGGCCACCGTGCCGGTCGGGGCGCCCCGGGTGCCGACGAACGCGCCGACCGCGCCGAGCACGATCAGCGCCGCGACGAAGAGCCCCATCCAGCGGTGCCCGGCGACGCCGCCGCCGGTGGCCGACACGATCAGTGGGGCGACCGCCCCGGAGACCAGGATGGCCACCGCCAGCAGCGCGATCCGCCAGCTCATCAGCCGGGTCCGTTCCGCGTAATCGCCGGTCAGCTCGGCCGGCATCGCCACGTACGGCACCTGGAAGAAGGCGAAGGCGGTGGCGGTGGCCAGGAAGGCGACCGCCACGTACGCCCCGGCGGCCGGGCCGGCGCCCACCGGCCCGGCGAAGATGGCCGCGAAGAGCACCGCCATGGCCACCCCGGCGACCAGCAGGTACGGCCGGCGGGCGCCCCAGCGCGACCGGGTGCGGTCGGAGATCCGCCCGGCCACCGGGTTGACCAGCACGTCCCATGCCTTCGGCCCGAGCACCAGCAGGGCGGCCACCCCGGCGGCGACGCCGAGGGTGTCGGTGAGGTACGGCAGCAGCAACAGCCCCGGCACGGTGCCGAACGCCCCGGTGGCCAGGGAGCCCAGCGCGTACCCGGCGTGCACCCGACGCGGTAACCCGGCCGGGACCGGACCGGTTCCAGCCGGCGGCGCGTCCATGGGGCCGAATGTTACTCACGTTATGGCCGGGGTCACATCCCCTCTTCCGGCGACCAGCCGGCCGCCGCCATGTCCACCCCGGCGCCACGCAACGGCGTCCCCTCCGCCCGCAGCCGGGCCCGCGCCTCCCGCTCGTGACCGGGCGGCAGCCGGCCGGCGGAGTTCACCACCCGGTGCCAGGGCACGCCGCCGCCGTGCCGCGCCATGATCGAGCCGACCAGCCGCGCCGACGCCCGACCGGAGCGCTCGGCCAGCGCGTCGGCGACCGCCCCGTACGACATCACCCGGCCGGGTGGGATCCGCTCGACCAGGTCGAGCACCGCCTCGACGTACTCATCAGGGGTCACGACCGGCCAGGATATGGGAACGTCGCGGGGCCCGGCCGGCACGACCACGCAGAATGGGCGGGTGCGCGACGTAGTCACGGCCGCCCGGCGGGTGGTCGTCAAGATCGGATCCTCCTCGTTGACCACCGCCGCCGGCGGGTTGGACGACGGGCGGGTCGACGCGCTGGTCGACGCCCTCGGCGCCCGGGCCGCCGACGGCCGCGAGGTGGTGCTGGTCTCCTCCGGCGCGATCGCCGCCGGCCTGGCCCCGCTCGGGCTCGCCCGCCGCCCGCGCGACCTCGCCACCCAGCAGGCCGCCGCCAGCGTCGGGCAGGGCCTGCTGATCGGCCGGTACGCGGCCAGCTTCGCCCGGCACCGGCTCACCGTCGGGCAGGTGCTGCTCACCGTCGACGACGTCACCCGGCGGGCGCACTACCGCAACGCGTACCGGACCCTGCGCAAGCTGCTCGACCTGCGGGCGGTGCCGATCGTCAACGAGAACGACACGGTGGCCACCGAGGAGATCCGGTTCGGCGACAACGACCGGCTGGCCGCCCTGGTCGCCGCGCTGGTCCAGGCCGACCTGCTGGTGCTGCTGTCCGACGTGGACGCGCTCTGGACCGGCGACCCCACCCGACCGGGCGCCGCCCGGATCACCGAGGTGCACGACGAGCGGGACCTCGCCGGTGTGGACGTCGGCGGGGCGGGCCGGGCCGGAGTCGGCACCGGCGGCATGGTGACCAAGGTCGAGGCGGCCCGGATCGCGACCGGGTTCGGCATCCCGGTGGTGCTCACCGCCGCCGACCTGGCCGCCGGGGCGCTGGCCGGCGAGCCGGTCGGCACGCTGTTCCACCCCAGCCGGCGACGGCCGGCGGCCCGGCTATTCTGGCTCGCCCACGCCACCTCGCCGCGCGGTCGGCTGCACCTGGACCCGGGCGCGGTGGCGGCCGTGGTCGACCGGCGCAAGTCGCTGCTGCCGGCCGGGATCACCGCGGTCGACGGGGCGTTCACCGCCGGCGACCCGGTGGACCTGGTGGACACCGAGGGCGCGCCGGTGGCGCGAGGGCTGGTCAACTACGACGCGGTCGAGCTGCCCGGCCTGCTCGGCCGGTCGACCGGGGAACTCGCCGCGGCGCTCGGCCCGGCGTACGAACGGGAGGTCGTCCACCGCGACGATCTGGTGCTGCTGTGAGGAGTGGCGAATGAGCGAGCGTCAGCAGTGGGGTGCCGGCATGAGCGTGACCGAGCAGGCCCGGCGGGCCCGGACGGCGGCGGAGGAGCTCTCCGTCGCCACCCGTACGGCCAAGGACGCGGCGCTGCACGCGATGGCCGACGCGCTGGTGGCGCGGACGCCGGAGATCCTGGCCGCGAACGAGGCGGACCTGGCGGCCGGCCGGGCGGCCGGGCTGAGCACGGCCGTGCTGGACCGGCTCGCCCTGGACCCGGGCCGGGTGGCCGGCATCGCCGACGCGCTGCGGCAGATGGCCGCCCTGCCCGACCCGGTCGGCGAGGTGGTCCGCGGCTCGACCCTGCCCAACGGCCTGGAGCTGCGCCAGATCCGGGTGCCGTTCGGGGTGGTCGGCATCATCTACGAGGCCCGGCCGAACGTGACCGTGGACGCGGCCGGCATCTGCCTGAAGTCGGGCAACGCGGCGCTGCTGCGCGGCTCCTCGTCGGCGGCGCACTCCAACGCGGCGCTGGTCGCGGTGCTGCGCGACGCGGTCGCCGGGGCCGGCCTGCCGGCCGACGCGGTGCAGCTGCTCGACGCCGGCTCGCGTGACTCGGTCAAGGAGCTGATGCGCGCCCGCGGCCTGGTCGACGTGCTGATCCCGCGCGGCGGGGCGTCGCTGATCCGCACCGTGGTCGAGGAGTCCACAGTGCCGGTGATCGAGACCGGGGTGGGCAACTGCCACGTCTACGTCGACGCCGCCGCCGACCTGACCAGGGCGGTGGCGATCGCCCTGAACGCGAAGACCCAGCGGCTGTCCACCTGCAACACGGCCGAGTCGCTGCTGGTGCACGCGGCGGTCGCCGACGCCTTCCTGCCGCCGATGCTGGCCGCGTTCGCCGACGCGGGGGTGACCGTGCACGGCGACGAGCGGGTAGCCGCGCACTCGCCCGCCGTGCGGCCGGCCACCGAGGAGGACTTCGCCACCGAGTACCTCTCGGCGGACATCTCGGTCGCCGTGGTCGACTCGCTGGACGCCGCGGTCGCGCACATCCGGCGCTACGGCACCGGCCACACCGAGGCGATCGTCACCGACTCGACCACGGCCGCCCGGGAGTTCGTGGCCCGGGTGGACGCGGCGGCGGTGATGGTGAACGCCTCCACCCGGTTCACCGACGGCGGCGAGTTCGGCTTCGGCGCGGAGATCGGCATCTCCACCCAGAAGCTGCACGCCCGCGGCCCGATGGGGCTGCCCGAGCTGACCTCCACCAAGTACGTGGTGACCGGGAACGGCCACCTGCGCGGCTGACCGTCCCGGATGGACGGCCGGATGGTGGGGGCTCCGCCGGATTGCGCCGGCCGGTTAGTCTGGGGCCGGTTCGGCACGGGCTGGTCTGGGGAGGCGGCATGCTGGGCGAGAGTGCCCTGGAAGAGCAACTGGCACAGGCACGGGCCGCGCTGCGCGAGGTGAGCCGCGGCGTCGCCCCGCCGGAGCGCACCGAGTCGGTGGCCGAGGCGGCCGACGGGCGGATCCGGGTCACCCTCGGCACCGACGGGCGGGTCAGCGCCATCGAGATCGACCCCCGGGTGCTCCGCGAGGGCTCGGACTATCTCGCCGACGAGCTGCGCCAGGCGGTGAACGCCGCGCTCGACGGGCAGGACGACAGCACCGCCCCCGCAGAGCCGATGCCCGACCTCGCCGCGATCAGCGCCAGCGTCGAACGCCTGCAGGACCAGAGCATCCGGCAGATGCGCGAGATGAGCCAGGCGATCAGCGAGACCATGCGGAAACTGCAGCAGCGGGGTTGACATGGAAAACCTCGACGTCGACATCGACGCGCTACGCCGGGGCGCGACGGAGCTGGAGCAGGCCCGGGAGTCCGTGCGCCAGACCTTCGAGGGCTTCCAGGCCGCCGTCGCCGGGTACGCCGCCGCGTTCGGCGGCGACGACATCGGCACCCTGCTCGGCGTGGCCCACCAGGCCTGCGTGGACGCGCTGACCGAGTGCCTCAGCACCAACATCGAGGAGCTGACCAGCTACGCCGACGGGCTGCACCAGATGGCCGACGGCTACCGGGCCGTCGAGGAGGACGTCACCGCGTCCTTCCGCTCGATGCTCGGCGGGCTGGTCGGATGAGCGCTCGGCACGACGGGCGGATGGACGACGGGCGGATGAGCGACGCGCGAAAGGAGTCACGGTGGGCCTGACCCTGCCGGGCGAACTCGCCTCCCTGCTGTCGATGCTCGGCTACGAGTGGCCGCAGTCCGACGAGACGGCGCTGTTCCAGCTGGCCGGCGAGTGGACCGGGATGGCCGGGCAGATCTCCGGCTCGGTCGCGCAGCTGGAGTCGGCGGCGCGGACGGTGCTCGACAACAACCGGGGCGAGAGCTTCACCGCCTTCGCCAGCGAGTGGAACGACGCCGAGTCCGCCGCGCGCAACATCGCCGATGTCGCCAACCCGGCGAACGTCATCGGCATCGGACTGATGGTCGCGGCCGGGGTGGTGCTGGCCCTGAAGATCCAGGTGATCGTCCAGCTGGCGCTGCTGGCCATCCAGATCGCGCAGGCCATCGCCACCGCGGCGGTCACCTTCGGCGCGTCCCTGCTGGAGATCCCGATCTTCAAGATGATCACCGGCATGATCATCGACCAGCTGATCGGCATGGCGGTGGACACGGTGCTCAATGGCTAGGAAGCGGACCGCCGCCCCCCGGCAGACGCAGGCCAAGGGCGCCAAGATCGTCTCGGCGTACCTGGAGAACGCCGACGTCTTCCGCACCGCCAAGTCGGCCGGCACCAAGCCGAAGGGCCCGGCGGTGCTGGTGCTGCGCAACCGGCCCGACTTCCACAAGCGGGACTTCGACCGCAAGGCCAGGGACCTGGTCCGGCTCGGCCAGGAGGGCCGGCTGAGCAAGGCGAAGTCGGACCGGACGGCCAACAACGTCTACCACCGGGGAGGCCGAGGGACCACGCCGGGCAACCGGAGCCGCACCAACGTCTTCCGGGACCGGGTGACCCGCCGGCTGACCAGGAACAAGCGACTGACCCAGCAGCACGGCACCCGGGAGACCAACCAGTACCTGGCCAACAAGGACCTCGTCGATCGCCTCTACGGCGGCCGGGGGCCGATCAATGCCCGGGGCCAGGGACTCGACCCGGACCACGTCCACGAGCTACAACTCGACGGAAAGGACGAATACGCTAACCTCAGGCTGATGGACGCCTGGACCAACCGCGAGATCGGCCGCGAGATCTCCGTGGCGTTGCGCGACGTCCCCGAGGGCACCCCGGTCATCGTGAAGGTCCTGCCATGACCCGGCCGGACCCCGCCGTCCTCGCCCGGATCGCCGAGAAGTTGGAGCTACTCACCCGGGTCGAGTCCGAGCACGGGTTCGGTGTCCGCATCGAGGGACCGGCGCCGCTGGAGCCGATCGCCGACCTGCCCGGCGTCGCCGAGGTCTACAGCCTGTTCCAGCGCTTGGAGGGCGACAGATTCCGGTTCCACGCGCCGAAGGAGATCCTCACCCCGCAGGCGTGGGAGGAGTACGAGGTCAACCCGAACGACCCGATGGGCAGCCCGCTGATCGTCGGCTACGAGATGGACAGCGTCCCACCCGGCCTACGCGCCGAGATCCGCGGCGGCGATCCGATCTACCTCGACCTGGAAGATCTGGACGTGTACTACATGGAGTCCAGCGCCTACGTCTACCAGTACGAACACCCCGACGAGGACGTCGAGTTCACCGTCATCGCCCCCGATGTCGCCACCTTCTTCGACGAGCACGTGCTCGGCCCCCGCTACCCGGAGCTGACGGCCGTCGTCCTCGGTCCCGCCGCTCCCGAGCAACGGCTGCGCAAGGGCCGGCACGCCGGCGAGTACGCCGACAACTGGCGGCGGCTGCTGATCGCCGCCGGCCTGTCCTCCTGACCCACCCGTCGACCCTGCTTAAGGACCGTCATGGCAGCTGATCCGCGGTTCACCGCCTTGTGGAACGAGGACGAGCTCATCCCGTACCCGCGCGAGGCGTGGCTGGAGGGGGGGTTCACCCCCGACATGCTCCCCGATGGCGACGAGATCCCGCTCGACGTGGCGGTGGTCTTCACCGCCTTCCTCGAAGGCGACATCGAGCTGTACGACACCATCCAGCTGACCACCGAGGACGGCTCGCTCGACGTCCGCCTCATCGTGGTCGGCGCGGTCGCCGACAACACCGACCTGCTCTACGTGCTCGACCCGAAGACCGGCGAGATCCTCCAGTTCGACCTGGCGGCCCAGGACGTGCAGGCGGTCAACAGCAACTTCCGCACCTTCGTCGAGTTCCTCTACCAGTTCGCGCTCTTCGTCGAGGCGGACGAGGGCAAGGCCGGCCGGGCCGAGCGGGCCGAGGCGCTGCGCACCACCCTGGAGAGCATCGACCCGGCCGCTTTCGGCCCGGACGCCTGGTGGCCGCTGGTGATCAGCCAGCTGAAGTGACCGCCGGGCGGCAGGCCCGGATGGCCCGCAGCGTGGTGTGCACGTCGAACTGGTGACCGTCGTCGCTGTCCCAGCCACCGTCGCTGCGCTGGGTCTCGGCCAGTCGACGGCGGGCCGAGACCAGCAGCCACTGCTCCTCGCCCACCTCGACCCGGCGCAGCGTCGCGGCCAGCCACGCCGCGTCCGCCGGGGAGAGCTGCGGGATCCGCTCGGCCAGCACCGCCTGGATCCGCGCCGACTCGTCGTACATCCCCTGCCGGTGCAGCACGGCCGCGCTCAGCCAGCCGGCCGGCAGGAAGGACGGCCAGCTGCCGTCCGGCCCGAGCTGCCCCGCGACGGCCTGCGCCGCCGCCTGCACCACCCCGGCGTACGCCCCGCCGACGCGGTGGTCGAGCGGGCCGCCGGCCCGGGCGTCCAACCCGGCCACGGTCAGCCAGAACCCGGCGTTGGCGGTCAGGTAGAAGCGCGCCTCCGGGTCGCCCGGCCGGGCCCACTCCGGCGCGGCCTCGGCCAGCGACGGGTCCTCGTCCCAGCCGCCGTCGCGCAGTTGCCGGGCGGCGAGCCAGTCCAGCGCGTGCCGCGCCGCCGGGCGGCCGAGGGCGCCGAGGTCGTCCAGCTCGGCCAGCCGGTAGCAGGTGGCGTCCACGGAGCCGACGTCCCCGTCGAGGATGGCCGGCCAGCCGCCGTCGGGCGTCTGCCCGGCCTCGGCCGCGTCGAGCAGTTCGGCCGGCGCCGGCGCGCCGGTGCGCAGCCGGGAGAGACGGGCACGGTCCACCGCGTCCCCGTGCGCCACGACGAAGCCGATAGCGGCGTCCATGTCCACCACGGCGGACACGCTACCTGCGCAAAGGCGATTCCGCCTCGGGGAATCGGCCGAGGCCGGGGCGGGCGCGGCGCCGCCTCCGACCCCGGCCGACCGGTCAGTACGCGGGCAGCGAGGGATCGATCTGCTTGATCCAGGAGAGCACGCCACCCTGGACGTGCACCGCGTCGCGGAACCCGGCCGCCTTCAGCGCGGCGAGCGCCTCGGCGGAGCGGACGCCGGACTTGCAGTGCAGCACGATCTGCCGGTCCTGCGGGAGCCGGGCCAGCGCCTCACCGGAGATGATCTCGCCCTTGGGGATCAGCGTGGCGCCGGGGATCCGGACGATCTCGTACTCGGCCGGCTCCCGGACGTCGACCAGGAAGATGTCCTTGCCGGCGTCCTGCCACTCCTTGAGCTCCAGCGCGGTGATGGTCGCGTCGACCACCGCCTCCTGGGCCTCCACCGACACCGCGCCGCAGAAGTCCTCGTAGTCCTCCAGCAGGTCGGTGACGGTCGGGTTCTCGCCGCAGAGCACGCAGTTCGGGTCCTTGCGAACCTTGATCTTGCGGTACGACATCTCCAGGGCGTCGTAGACCATCAGCCGGCCGACCAGCGGCTCGCCGATCCCGGCGAGCAGCTTGATCGCCTCGTTGACCTGGATCGAGCCGATCGAGGCGCAGAGCACGCCGAGCACGCCGCCCTCGGCGCAGGACGGCACCATGCCGGGCGGCGGGGGCTCCGGGTAGAGGCAGCGGTAGCAGGGGCCGTGCTCGGCCCAGAAGACCGACGCCTGGCCGTCGAAGCGGTAGATCGACCCCCAGACGTACGGCTTGCCGAGCAGCACCGCCGCGTCGTTGACCATGTAGCGGGTGGCGAAGTTGTCGGTGCCGTCGACGATCAGGTCGTACTGGGCGAAGATCTCGCGGACGTTCTCCCGGTCCAGCGCGGTGTTGTGGATCTCCACGTTGACCAGCGGGTTGATCTCGCGGATCGAGGCCGCGGCGGACTCCGCCTTCGAGCGGCCGACGTCGGAGACGCCGTGGATGATCTGCCGCTGGAGGTTGGACTCGTCGACGGTGTCGAAGTCGATGATGCCGAGCGTGCCGACGCCGGCCGCGGCCAGGTACATCAGGGCGGGCGAGCCGAGGCCACCGGCGCCGACACAGAGCACCCGGGCGTTCTTCAGCCGCTTCTGCCCCTCGACGCCGACGTCGGGGATGATCAGGTGGCGCGAGTAGCGGCGGATCTCGTCAACGGTCAGCTCGGCGGCGGGCTCGACGAGCGGGGGCAACGACACGGTGGACTCCCCGGGATCGGCGGTGGCGAACCGCGCCATTGTCGCTCGCCGGCCGCCCGGTCGGCCATGAGGAGGGACACGTCGCCCGACATTCGGGAGCGGGAATAAGACAGCCGGGCCGGGGATCGTCAGGGAACGATCTCGCCGGCGTAGCGGCGGCCGTCCAGCCAGGGCCAGGCGTACGCGACGCAGCCCTGGAGGCCGTACGTCTGCTGCTGCATCACCGGCGCGGGGCGACCCGGCCCCGGGCAGGCCTCGTGGCCCTCGCCGAACTCGTGCCCGACCTCGTGGTTGATCACGTACGCCCGGTACACCTCCAGCGGTGCCCCGTAGTCCGGGACCGCCTCCAGCCAGCGGGCCAGGTTGATGATCACTTGTCCGGGCAGCCGGCAGGAGGTGTACCCCTCGGTGCTGAGCCCACCCTCGGCGCACATCAGTTCGGAGGTGCGCGGGGTGGCCAGGTAGACGGTGAAGTCGGCGACCTCGGCGTCGGCCACCCGCTGCACCCGCCGCTCGCCCCCGGCCGTCCAGCTCCGCGGGTCGGCCAGCACCTCCTCGACGGTGGCGGCGAAGGCGGGGGCGTCCTGCCCGGTGCCCCGCTCCACCGCCACCCGGTAGCGGCGCAGCGGCCCGTCCGCGCCGTAGACCGGCGAGTCGCCGGGGGCGGTGGTGAAGCTGCCGGCGCCGACCCTCGGATAGGTGCTCGGCTCGGCACGCTCGGCGGCCCCGTACGCCATCGGGCCCGGGCCGGCACTCGGCGGCCGACGCGCCGAGCCGCCCGCCCGGGCCAGTGCCACCCCGGAGACCGTCGCGACGAGCAGGACCAGACCGAGCAGGACGGTGCGACGGCGGCGCCGGTGCATCCGGACCAGGCTGGGCCGCGGGCGCGGCCGGGCGGCGCCGGGATCAGGCGGGTCGCAAGGGGACGACGACGTCATGGGGCCAGCGTCCCACATTAACCGGGTGTTTCCACGCGTTAAACACGAATGGGGCAAATAGGGAGCGCGTTTCTCGTGCACCTTGCGCTATGCCATCCGGGCAGCGCCTTCCCAGGTTCGGACTGGCAGGCCGGAATCCGCTGCTACAGCGGCGGGCCCGCGTACCGGCGGCCGTCCCGGTACGGCCAGGGGTTGGCCCGGCAGCCGTCGAGGAAGAGCGTCTGCTGCATCATCACCGGCGCCGGCCGCCCCCTGCCCGGGCAGCGCTCGTGCCGGTGCCCGAGCTGGTGGCCGACCTCGTGGTTCACCACGTAGGTGCGGTAGACCGACAGCGGCACGCCGGCCCGCACGAAGTGCGGCACGGACAGCCGCCACCGGTCCAGGTTGATGATCACCTTGCCGGGGGCGCGGCAGGACGTGTAGGGCTTCCCGCCGATCCGGATGTCCACCCCGCCCGCCGCGCACATCCGCCGTGCCGTCGCCGCGGTGACCAGGTAGACCGTGAAGTCGTGCCCGGCGCGGGCCCGGACCTGCTGCAACCGGAGGCGGCCGCTGTCGACCCAGCTCCCCGGCCCGGCCAGGGCCGTCTCGACGGCCGCCCCGAACTCCCCGGCGTCCTCGCCGGAGCCGGCCTCCACGGCCACCCGGTAGCGCCGCAGCACCCCGGCCTCGCCGAGCACCGGGCCGACCCGGTCGTCGTAGCCGAAGCTGCCCCGCCCGGCCGAGGGCACCGGCCCCGGCAGCCGGAGCACCGGCGGCGGGGGCGTGGTGGCGGTGGGGGTGGCGCTCGGCGTCGGCGACGCGCTCGGTGCCGGGGTGGGCACGGAGACCGCTTCCAGCACGGTGCCGGCCCCGGCACCCGCGTCGGCGCCCCGCCGGTCGGTCACCACCGCC
Organism: Micromonospora sp. LZ34; assembly: GCF_052981855.1. Taxonomy (NCBI): domain Bacteria; kingdom Bacillati; phylum Actinomycetota; class Actinomycetes; order Micromonosporales; family Micromonosporaceae; genus Micromonospora; species Micromonospora sp. LZ34. The sequence continues at coordinate 474,998 of NZ_JBRIQN010000001.1, read as the reverse complement.
ACCGTGGCGACCACCACCAGGACGAGGGCCAGTGCCTGCATCACCCGCCGGAACCGGCGGTACCCGCGCCCCGGGGAACGACGCCGCGCGCCACCGGCTCGACCACCGTGAGCTGGCACAACTGGCTGGTGGTGGCCGGTGGCCGGCCGGCGGGACGGGGACATCCCGATCAGCCTGCCATGTCGCGCCGACGGGCGGTCTCCTCCGTTTCGGTGAGCAGTCCGACCACGGCGCGGGCCACCAGGCGCGGCACCTCCAGCTGCGCCACGTGCCCGACCCCGCCCAGCAGCATCAGCCGGCTGTCCGGGATGACCCGGGCGGTCTGCGGGGCCACCCGTACGTCGACCAGCCGGTCGCTCCGGCCGCCGACGACCAGCGTGGGCGCGCGGACCAAACCGGCGAGCCGCCACAACGAGCCGGACCCCGGCAGGTACGCGCGCAGGAAGCTGGAGACCAAGCCGCGGAAGGTACGCACGTACGCCGCCGCGTAGTGCTCGGCCTGGTAGCGGATCCGGATCTCCTCCAGCGCCTCCCGTCGACGCTGCTCGCAGATCCGGCTCAGGTCGGCCACGCACGCCTCCATCACCTGCTGGGCCATCACCTCGGGCGCCAGCTGGGCCAGCCGCCAGGCGGCCAGCCGCTCGCCCTGGGGGATCGCCAGCAGCGGCAGCATCCGGCCCTGTAGGGAGCGGTGGAAGCTCAGGAACGGCAGGGCCGGCGAGACCAGCGTCAGGGTGCGGACCAGGTCCGGCCGGGTCGCCGCCACGTGCACCGAGACCGCCCCGCCGAGGGAGTTGCCGAACAGGTGCACCGGGCCGCGGCCCGAGTGCTCGATCCAGCGGACCACCCGCTCGGCGAAGGCCGGCACCGTGTAGCGCCGGCCCGGCTCACTGCGGCCGAACCCCGGCAGGTCGATCGCCTGCCCGTCGAGCCGGTCGGCGAGCAGCCAGGCCAGGTCGGTCCAGTTCTGCGACGAGCCGCCCAGCCCGTGCACGTAGAGCGCCGGCTCGGCGTCGGGGGCGGTCGCCGGGGTCTCCCGGACGTAGGTGACCGTCCCGTCGAGGCGTACCTCCCGGCCCGGCCAGGGCGGCGGGACCGAGTGCTCCGGGAGGAGATGATCCGGCCAGAGGGTGGCGGGCTTCATCGCTCCAGTCTGCCCCGGAACGCTCAGACCAGCAGCGCCTCGAGCCGGCGGTTCACCGCGGCCAGGGTGGCCCGGACCACCGCCTGCCGGGGGTCACCGGCGACCAGCGCAGACCCGGCGAGCTGCTCGACCCAGCCGTCGCAGACCAGCAGCACCACCACCGTGGCCACCTCGCAGTTGCCGAACGGCACCACCGCGGCGTGCTCGACGAAGCACCGCCCCCGCTCCGGCGCGGACACCGCACCGCGGAGCAGTTCGTCCACCGCTGCCGCGGCGGCCACCGCGCAGAGCCGCAGCACGTAGCCGTCCACCGCCGGGCCGGTGGAGTAGCCGGCGGCGCTCTGCCCGCCGGCGATCAGGCGTACCTCCACGGTGGCGTCCAGCCCGAACGTGCTCACCTGCACGTGGTCGATCACCACCCGGGGACCGGGGGCACCGCCGGTGGCCAGCGGCCGGGAGGGCGCGCTCTCCGTGGTGGTCACCTGCCCGCCGGAGTAGGAGGCGCCGGTGGCCGGGCTGCCGGTCGCAGTCCCCGCCGGGGCGGCGGAGACCGAACCCGGCTCCTCCACGGTGGCCCGGCCCCGGTGCGGACCGGCGGACTGCCGGCGCCGGCGGGGCGGGGGCTCCGGGTCGGTCGGCTGCTCGGCCCGGGTCGGGCCGGTCTCCGTCCGGGCCGCCGGAACCCGGGGTTCCGGGGTCGACGCCCGGGCCTCGGTGGCGCGTGGCTCGGGGGTCGAGCCGCGCGGCTCGGCGGTGCGCGGCTCGGCGGTCCGCTCCGCGGCGCGGGGCTCGGCCGACCGCGGTTCGGCGGAGCGGCGGCGCACCGGGGGCGGTGGCGCGGCGGGCAGGCCGGGCACGTTCTGCGGCGCGGCGGCCAGCCCCATCCGCTCCTGGAGCAGGCGGGCGACCTGCCGACTCACCTCGGCCGGGTCGGCGCCGTCGGCGAGATCCAGTCGCAGGCTGTGCGCACCGGCCGGGGTACGGCGCAGCGCCGCGTCGCGGACACCGGCCACCTCGCGGACGGCGTCCAGGATCGCGTTGACGTCGAAGCCCTCCGGCCGCTCGCGCATCGGGGCGGGCTCGTCGTCGCGGCGCAGGTGGGTGGCGGTGCGGGCGAGTTCCGGGGTTTCGGCGGGTGGCTCCACAGCTGGCGGCTCCGGCACGACGGGCACGTCCGGCTCGGCGGGGACGCGCTGCGGCAGCACCGCCGACGCACGGTCCGGCAGCCGGTCGTCGGCCGGCTGGGCCGTCGGCACCGGTTCGGGGGCGGATCGGCGGGCCGCGTAGGGAGGGGCGCTCGTCGGGGTGGGCGCGGTCGGGGTGCGGTCGCGGCGCGCGTCCCCGCTCGTGGCGGGCGCGGTGGCGGGACCGCTCGGGGTCGACGGGTCGCCGGGTGGTTCCGGCGTCGCGGTGGCCGCTTCGGCCGACCGGAACCGGAACGGCCGGTTGCTCCGGGGCTCGGGCTGCGGCTCGCCCTCGGTCGGGGACGGCGTCGCGCCGGACGACTCGGCGGCGCCGCGGTCGTAGGACGGGGGCGCGCTCGACGGGGTGGCTGCCGACGGGCCACCCGCCCAGGACGGTCGCTCCGGCGCCGGCCGCTCGACCGGAGGCTGGTACGCCGGGGGCTCGTACGTTGGCCGTTCGGCCGGAGGCTCGTACGCCGGTCGTTCGGCCGAGGGCTCGTGCGTCGTCCGCGGCTCGTACGCCGGGCGGGGCTCGGGCTCGGCGCGGGTCGGCTCGTACGGCCGGCTCAGCTCGGGTCGCGGCGGCTCGTAGGGGCGGGTCGGCTCGGCGCGCACCGGCTCGTACGGCCGGTTCGGCTCGCTGGCCCAGCCGGGTGTCGGCTCCTCGCGGGCCCGCCGGCCGGCCGGCTCGGCCTCTTCCCGAGCCCAGGACGGCGCCCAGCCGCTGCCCCAGCTCGGCCGGTTCCAGTTCGGGCCGGACCAGTCGGGTTCGGTGGCCGGCGCCCGGTCCGTGGGTGGCGCGGCGGCGGGGCCGGCCGGGTCACCGGCGGTCAACGCCCGGTCGAGGCCGGCGGTGCGGTCGGGGCCGGACGGGCCCTGCCGGGGCTCCGGGGCCGACGGCTCCGGCGGGAACGGATCGCCCCAGCCGCGGGGGTCGACGGCCGACGGCGGCTCCCCGGTCTCGGGCCGGTCGGCGGTCGGCGCGTGGAAGCCGGGCGGCACCTCGAAGCCCGAGGCGGTCGTGCCGACGGGCGGGACCTGCACGGCGGGCGGCGCGGAGGTGGGCGGGCCCGGCTCCGCCCAGCGGGTCGGCCGGCCGGGGGGGTCGTCGGACGCGTGCCGGGCCGGGCCGGGCTCCGGCTCGGCGAGGCCGTGCGGCGGGGCGGGCTGCTCGACCGCCGGGGCGGGGCGCTGCGCCGGCACCACGAGGCGATCACCGTCGGAGTCCCGGCGGGGCTCGCCGAGCAGGCTGGGCGGGGCGCTGACCGGCGTCACCCGACCGGGCGGGGCGCTCACCGGTGCCGGTCGGTCGGCCGGCGGCTCGGCCGCGGGCTGGCCGAACCCGTTGGCCCGCCGGCCGTTGGTCCGGGTCGGCGGGGTGTCGGCGGGCGGGCCGGGCAGCGGTGGCGGCAGGTCACCGTGCCGGGGCGAGGAGGCGCCCCAGCCGAGGGTCGGGTCGGGCTGGCGCCAGGACGGCGCCGGCTCCCGGGAACCACCGGTCTCCCCGCTCCGGGCCCAGCCGGCCGACGAGGGCGCCCACCCGTTGCCGGTACGGGCCAGGTCGTCCTGCTGACCCGTCCCGTCGCCGTGCTCTCCCGGGGTGGCGGCACCGGGTTGCCCTGATTCACTCACCGCGCGCTCCTTGGTCGCCCCCGCTGAGGCTACCGTGTGGTGACAGTGGCGATAAGTTACAGCGGCGGGCCAATTCCGCGACGGGTCACGAGCCCGGACCGGTTCGGGGGAAAAGTGCCGGCTCGTACACAGGAAACTCGGAGGTTCCCATGACCGCTGTGGGGAACGGCGCCCAGACCGCCGGCCGGCCCACGCGCCTGCCCCGTTCCGCGCGGCGCAAGCAACTGCTCGCCGCTGCTCAGGAGGTGTTCGTCGCCCAGGGTTACCACGCCGCCGCGATGGACGACATCGCCGAGCGGGCGGGGGTCTCCAAGCCGGTGCTCTACCAGCACTTCCCCGGCAAGATGGAGCTCTACCTGGCGCTGCTCGACACGCACTGCGACGCGATCGTGGCCAAGGTGCACGACGCCATGCGGGGGACCAACGACAACAAGGAGCGGGTCAGCGCCTCGGTCCGCGCGTACTTCGACTTCGTCGACCACGAGAGCGAGGCGTTCCGGCTGGTCTTCGAGTCGGACCTGCGCAACGACCCGGCCGTGCGGCAGCGCGTGGAGCGGGTCGAGCAGGGCTGCATCGCGGCGATCACCGACACGATCATCTCGGACACCGGGGTGAGCCGGGCGCACGCCGAGCTGCTGGCCTCGGGCCTGGTCGGCGCGGCCGAGACCGCCGCGCAGTTCTGGCTGGCCGGCGGCCGGCAGGTGCCCAAGGCCGAGGCCGAGGCGCTGGTGGCGGCGCTGTCCTGGCGCGGCATCGCCAGCTTCCCGCTGCAAGGTGAGTCAGCCTGACCGTCACCCCCGAGATCGGATAGCCTTCGCACGGCGGCTTTTTCGCCCCAGTTGAGGAGGCACAGTGGAGGTCAAGATCGGCGTGCAGTACGCACCGCGCGAGCTGGTTCTGGAGAGCGCGCAGTCGCCGGCCGAGATCGAGCAGATCGTGACCGACGCCATCGCGAAGAACAGCGGCGCGCTGTCCCTTACCGACGAGAAGGGCCGGCGGGTCGTCGTTCCGGTCGACAAGGTCGCCTACGTGGAGATCGCCGAGGCGGCCCCGCGCGCGGTCGGGTTCACCGTCCGCTGAGCGGGTCCTCCGTCCGCGGCAGGTGACCCCGCGCACCTGCCGCGGGCAGCGCGGCAGCACCTGACCGCCCGCGCGAACGGCTCAGTTGTTCAGGCCCGCGGCGGCCATCCGCTCGGTGTGCGCGGCGGTCAGCCGGCGGAACAGCGCCTGCGCGTCCACCTGCTCACTCTGGGCGATCAGCGCGGTGAGCGCCCCCCGGTCGGCCGCGGCCACCCGGCCCGCCTGCGACAGCGCCTCGCCGACCAGGCGCCGGGCCCACATGGAGAGCCGGCCGGCCACCCGGGGGTCCACCTCGATGGCGGCCCGGATCTCGGCCGCGGCGAACTCGGCGTAGCGCGACTCGTGCAGCACGTCGAGGACGAGTTGCCGGTCCGGCTCGGCCAGCGCGCCGGCGATCTCGCGCAGGAAGTCGTCGGTGATCGCGTCCCCGACGTACGCCTTGGTGACCGCTTCCGCCCAGTCCCTCGGCTCGGTCGAGTCGTGGTACGCCTGCAGCGGTGCGACGTACGGGGCCATGGCGTCGTCGGGCAGCACGCCGAGCGCGGCCAGCCGGTCGGCCAGCCGCCGGTAGTTGCCGATCTCGGCGGCGGCCATCTCGCCGAGCGCGGCCCGGCGACGCAGATCGGGGGCGAGGCGGGCGTCGGCGGCCATCCGTTCGAAGGCGAGCAGCTCTCCGAGGGCCACCAGGCCGAGCAGGTCGACGACGGCGGGGCCGGGCGGGGCGGGGGCGGACACGAGCGCAGGCTACCGCCCTGCGGCCCATCGCGGGGGGAGTCCGAATTCCGGGGCTGGCGAGTGACCTGGATCACACCGGCTGCCCCCGGTGGCGGCATGGCCAGCCGGAATCAGGACGGCCTCCAGCCGGTTCAGGTAGTATGGAGCAGTTGCCGTGGCCGCTGATCCGACCAACGGTCGAACTCATTGAGATTCGATCCGGTCGCAGTCCGACCCGCGGCGCGCGTGCGGCCCGGTCCGGCTCGGCAGTCTGCCGCCGACCGTGTGGCCCGCGCCATACCGATCGCGCCCTGAGGACATGACGGGGCGCACCCACGAGAGGGCACCCCCAAATCCATATGAGCGAGCTGACCCAAGAACTCATGGACGGCCAGGAACTGGCCCCCACGGCCCCGGTGCGTCCGGAGGCCCCCACCTTCGCCGAGCTCGGCGCGCGTCAGGAGACCGTCGACGCGCTGGCCGCCTCCGGCATCACCCGCGCCTTCGCGATCCAGGAGTACGCGCTTCCGATCGCGCTGCGCGGCAGCGACCTGATCGGCCAGGCGCCCACCGGCACCGGCAAGACCCTCGGCTTCGGCGTACCGCTGCTGGAGCGGGTGTTCGCGCCGGGCGAGGGCAGCGACGGCGTCCCTCAGGCGCTGGTCGTCGTACCCACCCGCGAGCTGGGCATCCAGGTCGCCAAGGACCTGCAGGCCGCGGGCCGCACCCGGGGCGTGCGAGTGCTGCCGATCTACGGCGGCGTCGCCTACGAGCCGCAGATCGACGCCCTGCGCAAGGGCGTGGAGATCCTGGTCGGTACGCCCGGCCGGCTGCTCGACCTGGCCAAGCAGAAGCACCTGCGGCTGGACCGGGTGCACGCGCTGGTCCTCGACGAGGCCGACCGGATGCTCGACCTGGGCTTCCTCGACGACGTCGAGAAGATCCTCGCGATGCTGCCGGAAGACCGGCAGACCATGCTCTTCTCGGCCACCATGCCGGACCCGATCGTCGCCCTCTCTCGGCGCTTCCTGCGCCACCCGGTGACGATCCACGCCGGCCACACCGCCGAGACCGGGCCGTCGCCGCAGACCGAGCAGCTGGTCTACCGGACCCACTCGATGAACAAGGTCGAGATCGTGGCGCGCATCCTGCAGGCCGAGGGCCGTGGGCTGACCATGATCTTCACCCGTACCAAGCGGGCCGCCGACCGGGTCGCCGAGGACCTCGACTTCCGCGGCTTCGCGGTGGCCGCCGTGCACGGCGACCTCGGCCAGGGCGCGCGGGAGCGGGCACTCCGGGCGTTCCGGGCCGGCAAGATCGACATCCTGGTCGCCACCGACGTGGCGGCGCGCGGGCTGGACGTCAGCGGCGTCACGCACGTGATCAACTACGACTGCCCCGAGGACCAGGACACCTACACCCACCGGATCGGCCGCACCGGCCGGGCCGGGGCGACCGGTGTCGCGGTGACCTTCGTCGACTGGGACGACATGCCCCGCTGGCGGATCATCGACAAGACGCTGGGCCTGGAGATGCCGGAGCCGCCGGAGACGTACCACACGTCCCCGCACCTCTACACCGACCTGCACATCTCCACGGAGGTGACCGGCACGCTGCCCACCGCGGAGCGCACCCGGGCCGGGCTGGCGGCCGAGGTCGAGGAGGACCTCGGCGGTAGCCGGTCCCGTCGGGGCGAGGCCCGGGGTTCCCGGCGCGGCGAGGCGGGCCGGGGCCGGGAGCGCCGCCGGGACCGCGGCGAGTCGGCCGCCGGGCCGGACGCCGAGCCCGCGGCCGAGGGCACTGCCGAGGAGGGCAGCCGCACCCCGCGTCGCCGCCGGCGCCGCCGGGCCGGCGAGGTGGTGGCGGGCGAGCCGACCGCGGTGATCACCGCCGAGGCCGGGGACGCCCCGGCCGCCGCCGAGGGCGGCGACGCCCCGAAGCCGCGCCGCCGCCGGCGCCGCCGTGGTGGCGGTGGCTCCGCCGCCGGTACGCCGGCCGAGGCGACGACCGCCGACTGACCCGCGCACGTCCCGACGTCCCCGCACCGGTCTCCGGTGCGGGGACGTCCGTCTGGTAGGTCCTGCGCCTGACCGGCGCGTCCGGGCCGGCTGAAGGGCCCGGGCCTGCGGGGGCGGGCGAGCAGACCCCGCGCCCGGCGACCGCGGACCTCCCCCGCCCCGGGCCGGCCACCCCCGCGCGGGCGCAGCAGACCCGCACCCGTCGAAAGGGCGGGTCCGACCGAGCAGGAAGATGGAACGATGCCGGAACCACTGGACGCCGCCCTGACTGAGGTGCGGGCGCTGCTGCTCGACCCCGGGCTGACCCGTGCGGTCGCCGCCGGACGCCGGCGCGGCCAGCGCCCCTCGGTGGTCCGGGCCGAGCTGCGCCCGGTGGCCCTCAAGGCCGGCCCCCGGCTGCAGATCTCCACCTCCGACGGGGCGCGGCCGTACACCCGCAACATCGCCCCCGGGCCGGAGGCGACCGCGGCGGTGGACGCGCTGCTGGCCGAGCCGTTCGGCAACTGGCACGTGGAGACGGCCGGGGCGACCCTGCAACTGCGGGTGACCAAGTCGGGCGAGGCGCAGGTGCACCGATCGGCCGCGAGCCGGCCGGCCGCCGAGCCGGCCGAGCACGACCGGGCCAAGGAGTACCTGCTCGACCCCGGTGACCCGATCTTCGCCGAGATCGGTGGCTCGGCGGCGAAGCGGCGCCAGGTGGACGCGTTCCTGCGGGCCCTGGCGGCCACCCTGCCGGACGAGCTGACCGGCCCGCTGCGGGTAGTCGACCTCGGCTGCGGCAACGCGTACCTGACCTTCGCGGCCTACCGCTACCTCGCCCAGCGGGGGCTCGACGTCGAGCTGGTCGGGGTGGACGTCCGGGAGGACCAGCGCCGGCGCAACACCGAACTGGCCGAAAAGCTCGGCTGGGCCGACCGGGTCAGCTTCGTGGCCGGCACGATCGCCGACGCGGTCGTCGAGCCCGCCCCCGACCTGGTGCTGGCGCTGCACGCCTGCGACACGGCCACCGACGAGGCGCTGGCCCGGGCGGTGCGCTGGCGGGCGCGCTGGGTGCTCGCCGCGCCCTGCTGCCACCACGACATCGCAGCCCAGTTGCGCGCCCGACCGGCCCCGGCGCCGTACGAGCTGCTGACCCGGCAGGGCATCCTGCGGGAGCGCTTCGCGGACGTCCTCACCGACGCGCTGCGGGCCGGGCTGCTGCGGCTGCACGGCTACCGGGCGGAGGTGGTGGAGTTCGTCGACTCCCGACACACCCCGCGCAACCTGCTGATCCGCGCCCGGCGCACCGGCGCCGAACCGACCGGCGCCCAGCGCGCCGACTACCGGGCCCTGGTCGACCAGTGGAAGGTCCACCCTCGGCTGGAGACCCTCCTCGCGGGCGACACCGCGACCGGTTAGCGACGCCGGTCGCCGCCGCCCCGGGACCGCTGGCGCCATCAGGAAAAGTCCCGCCGACGGGACGGTCTGGTCGATCAGTCAATTGTTTCCGGGCCGCGCCGTACTACCCTCGGAAGGCGCACCGCCGGTGCCGGCCGGGAGGAGAGAGCCCGCAGGAATGGGTTCGGCAGACGTATCGCCACAAATGGCGTTCGCACGCTTCGTGCGGCGCGCCATCGACGACGCCCGCGAGGAACGCGGGTGGACCGTCACCGACCTGGCCGCGCACACCGGCGTCGGCCGCTCCACCGTCTTCCGCTGGCTGGCCGGGGACTGGCAGGACTACCCGGAACTGGCCAAGGTGCGGGGCTTCTGCGCCGCGCTCGACCTACCGGTCGCCGCCGCGTTCCGCGCTCTCGGCCTGCCCGACGCCGGTCCCACCCCGCGCCGCCGCACCGACGACGGCCCGGTGGAGGCCGACGTCCGGGTGATCCTGCAACGGTTGGCCGACCCGACCGTGCCGGTCGAGGAGAAGCACCACATCCGCGACCTGCTGCGCTACCTCGCCCGCCGCCCGATCCGCCGCGCCGGCTGACCCGGCTGCCGGCCGAGCCCGCCGGCTGGATCGCCTCGGTCAGGGGACGGTGACGGTGAACTCGGCGGTGCGCACCTCGCCGGCCACCTGGAAGTCGAGGTAGAGCCGGTACCGGCCGGGGCCGGGGGTGGTCAGCCAGAACCTCACCGCCCCGTCGACCAACTCCGGCTCGGGGTGGACGTGCAGGTAGCCGAGGTCCCCCTCGCGCAGCGCCACCAGGTGCCCGTACGCGCCGAGGTAGCGCTCCAGCACGGGGGTGCTGCCACCGGCAGCGGTGATCCGGAAGGCCAGCGGCACGGTGAGCCCGGCCTGCGGGGTGCCGTCGACGGCGACGGTGAACCCGTCGACGGTGGCGGAGGTGGCCGGTGCGGGCAGCGCCCGCGGGGCGTACCCGCCCGGCGCGACCAGGTCCGTCCCAAGGGTCACCGGGACCTGCCGGCCGTCGTCGGCGACGGCGGTGAAGTCGGCGTACGCCCGCCAGACCCCCGCCCGGGGCAGGGTCAGCGGCACCGACCAGGTGCCGTCGGCCGCCATGGTTGGGTGCAGATGCTGGTATCCGGCCAGGTCGCGGCGGACCACGATCAGGTGCATCGGCTTGTCGTGCACGACCGCGAACCGGGTGACCGCCCGGCGCTGCGCGTCGCGCACCTGGAAGCGCAGTTCGCCGGCCCGGCCGACGGTGAAGTCCCCGGTCAGCGGGGTGAGCGTGTAACCGGCCTCGGTGACCGCCAACCCGGCCGCCTCCGCCGCCGCGCTCTGGTCCGCGCCGTGCTCGTGCGCCCCGGTGCCGGGAGCGTGGGTGTGGTCGGCGAGGGCGCTGTCCGGCCCGGTGCCGACCGCCGGCCCGTCGCCGTTGATCCGGCCCAGGCCGAAGCCGAGCAGGACGGCGAGCACCAGCCCGCCGACCACCAGCGCCAGCCGCACGGTGCTCCGGTCGGGTACGGCGGACACCCGCTCAGGCACCGCCGGCGGGCAGCGCCGCTGATCGGTCATGGCGCCCACGCTACCGCCGCGACCAGCCACGATCGGGCAGGTGGTGGCCACGGGTGGCGACGGTCGCAATCCGCCGGGCCCGGGAACTTTTTCCGCCCAGCCCGGCCGGAGCGGGTCAGCCAACCGAGGCGGGCCGCAGGCGACGGGCCCGGCGAGCGGCCGTCAGCCGGCGACGGCCAGGGCGAGCGACAGCACGTCGGGGGCACCGGCCCGGCGCAGCTCCCGGGCGGCCATGGTCATCGTCCAGCCCGAGTCGATCAGGTCGTCGACGAGCAGCACCGGGCCGTCCAGCCCGGCGAGCGCCTCGGCCAGCCCGTCCGGCACGGTGATCGCGCCGTGCAGCGCGCGTACCCGCTGGGCGCTGTTGCCGCGCGGGCCGCCGACCGGGCCCGCCGCCGTCACCTGCCCGAGCAGCGGCAGCCGCCCGACGGTGGCGATCCGCTCGGCCAGCGAGCCGACCAGTTGGGGCCGGCACCGCGAGCCGACCGCGACCACGCCAACCGGGCGGCGTGGCCAGGGGACGTCGCCGTGCGCCCACGCCTTGAGCACCTCGACAACGGCGGCGGCCACGTCGTCCGGAACCGGCCCGTCGGCCGCCTCCGGCCCGACCAGGCCGCGCAGCCGCCCGCCCCAGCCCAGGTCGGAGAGGCGGCCGACCGCGCGGCCGGGCAGCGCCTGCTCGCCGGGGGCGATCCGGCCCTTCAGCGGTACGCCGACCGCGTCCAGCCCGGTCGGCCAGAGCTTCTTCGGCGCGATCTCCACCCCGGGCCGGCCGAGGAAAGTCTGCGCGGCGGTCAACGCGGCCGCCGACACCTCCGGCGGGAACAGCGGCCCGGCGCAGCGGTCGCACCGGCCGCAGTCGGCCGCCCCGGTGTCGTCCAGGCACTCCCGCAGGTAGCGCAGCCGGCAGCCGGGCGTGGTCGCGTACTCCCGCATGGCCTGCTGCTCGGCGGTGCGGGCGGCGGCGACGCGGCGCAACCGCTCCTCGTCGTAGATCCACGGCTCGCCGGTGGCGAGCCAGCCACCGCGGACCCGGCGGACCGCGCCGTCCACGTCGAGCACCTTGAGCATCAGTTCCAGCCGGGCCCGGCGCAGGTCGACGATCGGTTCCAGGGCCTGGGTGGAGAGCGGCCGGTCGGTGTGCAGCGCGGCCAGCACCGCCCGGACCTGCTCCTCGGGCGGGAAGGCGAGCGAGGCGAAGTAGCGCCAGATGGCGGCGTCCTCGGTGCCCGGCAGCAGCAGCACCTCGGCGTGCTCGACGGCCCGGCCGGCCCGGCCGACCTGCTGGTAGTACGCGATGGGCGAGGGCGGCGCGCCGAGGTGCACCACGAAGCCGAGGTCGGGCTTGTCGAAGCCCATGCCCAGCGCGCTCGTGGCGACCAGGGCCTTGATCTTGTTGTCCAGCAGGTCCTGCTCGGCGGCCCGCCGGTCCGCGTCGTCGGCCTGCCCGGTGTACGCGGCGACCGGGTAGCCGCGCGAGCGGAGGAACTCGGCGGTCTCCCCCGCCGCCGCCACGGTGAGGGTGTAGACGATGCCGGAGCCGGGCAGCCGGTCCAGGTGGTCGGCGAGCCAGGCCAGCCGGTGCGCCGGGCCGGGCAGCTCGACCACGCCGAGCCGCAGCGACTCCCGGTCCAGGGTGCCGCGCAGCACCAGGGCGTCGCCCAGTTGCTCGGCGACGTCGGCGGTGACCCGGGCGTTGGCGGTGGCGGTGGTGGCGAGCACCGGCGTGCCGTCGGGCAGGTTGCCGAGGAAGGTACGCAGCCGGCGGTAGTCGGGCCGGAAGTCGTGCCCCCAGTCCGAGACGCAGTGCGCCTCGTCCACCACCAGCAGGCCGGTGGTGGCGGCCAGCTTCGGCAGCACGGTGTCCCGGAAGTCGGGGTTGTTCAGCCGCTCCGGGCTGATCAGCAGCACGTCGACCCCGCCGGCGTGGATCTCGGTGGTGATCTCGTCCCACTCGTCCAGGTTGGCCGAGTTGATGGTCCGGGCCCGGATGCCGGCCCGGGCCGCCGACTCGACCTGGTTGCGCATCAGCGCCAGCAGCGGCGAGACGATCACGGTCGGCCCGGTCGGGGTGCCGGTGGCGGGGCCGTCGATCTGCCGCAGCAGGGCGGTGGCCACGAAGTAGACGGCCGACTTGCCCCACCCGGTGCGCTGCACGCAGAGCACCCGCCGGCGGTCGACCACCAGCGCCTCGATGGCCCGCCACTGGTCCTCGCGGAGCCGGGCGTGCTCGCCGGCCAGCCGCCGCAGCACCGCCTCGGCCCGTTCCCGTACCGCCGCCCGATCCTGGCTCATCCGGCATTTCTACCAGTGCCGGGTGACCGCGCCCCGGTTCGCGCGGGAGGTTCCGGTCACGATCCGGCCGGTGGCGTCCGTTCGGCCGCCGGGGCCGCCGGCGTCGGGGGCAGGAAGAACAGCAGCTCACGGAGCCGGTCGGTCGCGGTCGGCGGCAGCAGGCAGCGCCCGGCGAGTTCCTCCAGGGAGGCGTACGGGCCGCGGAGCCAGCGGTCCACCGCGATCTGGCGGCACTCGTCCGAGGTCAGCCCGGGCAGGCCGGCGAGCACCTGGTCCGGAACGGCGTTGACGTCGATCAGGCCGCCGTCGTCGAACGTACGGGGCAGGTCGGGCCGCCCGATCCGCAGGTCGTTCCGGGCCGCCGGGTAGTGGTAGAGCAGGTAACGAGCGTGCTCCCGGCGGATCCGCCGCTCCTCCTCGGCGCGGAACTTCGCACTGCCCTGGCCACCGGTGAGCGCCGCCCAGACCCCGCGGCTGAGCAGCACCACGTGCGCCGCCCCGACCAGCCAGGTGACCACGGCCAGGCCGAGGAAGATCACCGCCCCCGTCCCGGGCACCTCGGCGTCCGGGTTCTCCAGGTCGAGCATGGCCACCTCGACGACGAGGGCGACCAGGTAGCCGACGCCGACGAGCGCGAGGCGCCAACTGCGCCGCCAGGCGGCGTAGGTCAGCATCACCAACCAGGTGAAGCAGCCGAAGGAGAGCAGGACGAGCGCCGTACCGGCGATGGTGGCGGTCGCGCTCGCCCAGCCCGGCGACGGCGTCCGCTGCCGCTTGCCGGCGGCCGCGGGTCGGCCCGTAGCGGGCGGGGGCGGGAAGACCGGCGGTGGGCCGTACCCCGGCAGGGGCGGCGAGCTGACCGGCGGCGGCCCGGCGGGCGCCGGCACGGCGGGCGGCGTCACGGCGGACCGCGACGTCGTGGCCGGCGGCGCCGCCGGCGGCGGTGGGGCCGGCGGCGGTGGGGCCGGCGGGCCGGACGGGAGGAACGCCGCGGCGGGCGGTCCCAGCGGCGACGATGCCGCGGCGGACGGTCCCGGCGGTGACGATGCCGTACCGGGTGGTGTCGGCGGTGGTGACGCCGTGGGTGGTCCGACCGGCGGGGACGCGGGGGCCGGTGCCGGCTCCGACGGCGTGGCCACCTCGACGGCAGCCGGCGGCAGTGACACCGCAGTGGGCGGGATGAGCGCCGGGTCGGAGCGGAGCATCCGCCGGTGCAGGTCCTGGAGCGCGTCGCCCGGCTCGATGCCGTACTCGTCGCGCAGCATCTCGTCGAACTCCCGGTAGGCGGCCAACGCCTCGGCCTGCCGCCCGCTGCGGTACAACGCCAGCATCAACTGGTGCCGCAGCCGCTCCCGCACCGGGAACTCCGCGGTCAGGTCCACCAGTTCGCCGATCAGCTCACGGTGCCGGCCCAGCCGCAGCTCCAGGTCGGCCCAGCTCTCCAGGGCGCTGGCCCGCCGCTCGACCCAGCGTTGCCGGGCCGACTCGAAGTACGGCCCGGCGAAGCCGGTGAACGGCTCACCGCGCCACAGCTCCAGGGTGGACTTGAGCTCGCTGACCGCCTCGGCGGCCCGGCCCTCCGCGCGGAGCCGCTCGGCCCGGCGGATCCCCCGCTCGAACCGCACGGCGTCGACCGCCTCCGGCCCGACGCGGAGCTGGTAACCGGCGTCGGTCAGCGTCAGCACCTGGCCGGGGCTGCGCGGCGACCGCTCCGGCTCGATCACCCGGCGCAGCCCGGCGACGTACTTCTGCACCACGTTGGTGCCGTTCGCCGGCGGCTCGTCCGGCCAGACCGCGTCCACGATCTGCGCGGTGGTGACCGGGCGGCCGGCGACGAGCAGCAGCACGGCCAGCACGGCGCGCTGCTTGCCCGGCCCGAGGTCGATCTCCCGCTCGCCGTACCAGGCCCGCTGGGGCCCGAGAACCTCGAAGCGCAGCGTCCCTGACATGCGAGTTTCCGCTCCTGACACCCCCGCTGCGTGCGCCCCGTCAGTGCACGGCAGTCGGACCGCAGCATATCGGCAGTGGTTCCGCCGTAGCGGCCGACAGGATCTGTCCCGGCAGACGCCAACCTCGTGAAGGAAGAAATCATGATGACGAACGGAACCGGCCGCGCCGGCACCATCCGACGGAGCGCCGGCACCCTGACCGCCGTCCTCGCCGCGGCCGCCCTGCTCGCCGGTTGCGGCCCGGACGGGACGGACTCCGGGAGCCCGGCGAGCCCGGCCACCACGCCCAAGCAGGCGCTGCTGGCGGCGGTGCCGGACGGCACCGAGGGCGCGTTCCGGTTCAGCGGCAAGGACGCCACCTCGGACCTGTCCGGCGTGGTGGACCCGGACGCGAAGGGCATCGACCTCACCGCCGCGGTGAAGGACCCGGAGCACGGCTTCACCACCCGGATGTCGTTCCTGGTGGTGCAGGAGCGGGTCTGGATGAAGGTCAAGTTCACCGGCACCGAGGGCCTGACCGGCCTGCCGAAGCTGCCGAACCGCTGGATGGAGCTGGACCGGGCCAAGCTGACCGATCCGGAGAGCACCCCGACGTACGAGGGGGTGGACGTCGGCAACGCCGGCCCGATCATCGAGGCGGCCACCTCGGTCGAGGAGAAGAGCGACCGGACGTACACCGGAGTGGTCGACCTGAGCGGCGGCGAGGCCGCCGAGGCGGTGGGTGAGCAGGAGGTCGCGGCGCTCGGCGAAGCGGCCCGGCAGGTGCCCTTCACGGCCGTGGTCGGCGCCGACGGCAACCTCACCTCACTCACCCTGGACGTGCCGGCCGCAGGCACGGCGAAGGCCTGGAAGTACGTGGTGAAGTACGCCGACTACGGCTCGGCGCCGAAGCTCGCCGCGCCGAGCGGCAACGCCGCGCAGCCGGCGCCGAAGCTGGCGTACGAGATGCTCAACGGCTGATCGACGACGCAGCGACCGGGTGTCGCGGCCGCACGGGGGGCCGCGGCACCCGGTCGTCGTCCACTGTCAACGGCCGAGGACGGACCCGCCGTTGACGCCGAGCACCTGGCCGGTGACGTAGCCGGCGGCCGGGCTGGCCAGGTAGCGCACGGCCTCGGCGATGTCGTCCGGTACGCCGGCCCGCCCGACCAGGGTCGCGGCCACCCGCGTCGCGTGCCCCTCCGGGGTCATCCGGTCGCCGAAGAACTCGGTCTCGGCCACGTAGCCGGGGCTGACCACGTTGACCGTGATCTGCTCCGGGCCGAGCTGCCCGGCCAGGTCGTACGCCCAGCCGTGCAGCGCCGCCTTCGCCGCCGAGTACGCCCCGCCGCCGCCCCGCTGGGCGGCGATCGAGCTGACCAGGATCACCCGGCCGCCGGGGCGGCGCAGGGCCGGCCGCGGCGCCTCGGTGAGCAGCACGGCGGTGAGCACGTTGGCGTCCAGGTTGGCCCGCCAGTGCGCGGCGGTGCCGGCGAGCGTGCCGGTGTCCCCGCCCAGGTAACCGCCGGCGTTGTTGACCACCACGTCGACCGGCCGCCCGGCGACCGCCTCGACCACCCGCCCGAGCTGCTCCGGATCGGTCAGGTCGGCACTGACCGCGCGGACCGCCCCGGGCCGCCCGCAGTCGGCCTTCACCCGCTCGGCCGTGGCCAGCAGCACGTCCGCCCGCCGCCCCACGATCAGCACGTCACACCCGTCCCCGGCGAGCCCCCGCGCGACGGCCGCCCCGATCCCGGTCCCCCCACCACTGACCACCGCCAGCCGCCGTTCCCCCACGGAAACCGCCTCCCTCCCACCCGAAAAACCCCGTCGATCATGAAGATAGCGTCACCGTCAACGGCGTTTCGCGACGCAAACTTCATGATCAACGGGGGCAACGGGGTTCAGCCCCGGGCGGGCCGGGGGGTTAGGGGCGGGGGCGGAGGGTGTGGCGGAGGTGGGTGAGGCGGGGGGCGAGGCTGGCCAGGCCGCCGGGGAAGAAGTAGACCGCCAGGATGAAGACGGTGCCCAGGACGAACAGCGGCTGGGAGAGCGGCCGGCTGAGGATCGCGGGTAGGGCGTCCACCGCGTCGCTGATGCCGAAGGCGACCAGCCGGTGGTCCAGGTACATGTAGAGGATGCCGCCGAGCACCGGGCCCCACCGGGTGCCCGGCCCGCCGAGCACCACCATGACCAGCAGCGACAGGGTCAGCTCGGAGGAGGTGATGTGCGGCGAGGCGCCGCCGACGATCAGGCAGTAGACCACGCCCCCGGCCGACGCCAGCCCGCCGGCGAGGGTGAAGGCCACCAGCTTGAACCGGTACGGGTCGAGCCCGAGCACGCCGATCCGCCGCTCGTCGTCGCGCAGGCCGGCGAGCACCCGCCCGGTCGGCGAGCCGCTCACCCGGTGCACCACGAAGATCACCACGACCAGGTACGCCAGGGCCAGCCAGTAGAGGTTGACCGTGTTGGCCACCCCGACCAGCGCCGGCGGCAGGCCGGAGACGTCCAGCGGCAGCCCTTCCTCGCCGCCGGTGAGCCCGCCGAAGTCCCGGGCCACCAGGATCGCGCCGACCTGGGCGAAGGCCAGCGTCACCATGGCGAACGCGATCCCGACCGTGCGCAGCGCGACGGCGCCGAGCAGCGCGGCGAGGATCGTGCCGCCGGTGATGGTCAGCACCGCGGCCTGCCACAGCGGCAGCCCGGCCTTGGTGACCAGGATGTCCGTGCCGTACACGCCGGCGGCGAAGTAGAGCGCGTGCCCGAAGGAGAGCATGCCGGTGCGGCCGAAGAGCAGGTCGTAGCCGGCCGCCAGGCCGCCGAAGACCAGGCACACGGCGAGCAGTTGCAGGGTGCCCGGCGAGTTCAGCGGGCCCTCGAAGATGCCCGGCAGGTGCACCGTCGAGTACGGCAGGATCAGCGCGACCACCAGCGCGACCAGCGGCAGGAACGGGCGCACCCGGTGCCAGCGGCCGGTGTCCGGCGTCAGCTCGTGGGGCACCGCGGCGGGCGGCGCCGGCACCTCGGGACTCTTGACCTCGGTCATGCCGTTGCCACCTTTCCGGCGATGCCCTGCGGGCGCAGCAGCAGCACCACGGCCAGCAGCGCGACCACGCAGATGTCGCCCAGCCCGGAGGTGCCGTAGTAGTTGACGAACTGTTGCAGCAGGCCGACCGCGACCGCCGCGTACGCGGACCCGATCACCGAGCCCATCCCGCCGATCACCACCACGATGAACGCGAAGATCAGCAGCGAGCCGCCCTGGCCCGGCGAGACGGTGCCGAAGTAGACGCCGCCGAGCGCGCCGGCCAGTGCCGCGGCCGCCCCGCCGATCGCGAAGACCAGGGTGAACGCCTTGCGCACGTCGATGCCGAGCGCGGTGACCATCTCCCGGTTCTCCACCCCGGCCCGGATCACCAGGCCGTAGCGGGTCCAGCGGAGGAAGGCGAGGATCGCCCCGAGCACCACCACCGCAGCGATGATCAGCAGCAGGCCGCCGTTGGGCACCTGCGCGCCGAGGATGCCGGTCACCTCCCGGGTCCAGTCCGGGCGCGGGAACGGCCGGGCGTCGGCGCCCCAGGTGGCCTGGAGCAGCGCCACCCCGGCCAGCGACAGGCCGACGGTGACCAGCACCTGCTCGATGGTGCGGGAGTAGAGCGGGCGGATCAGCACCAGCTCGACCAGCACCGCCACCAGCGTGCCGGCGGCCACCCCGAAGGCGACCGCGACCAGGAAGCCGAAACCGTCCGCGCCGGCGCCGGGCAGGTTGCCCGCCGCCCACCAGGTGGCGTACGCGCCGACGCCGAGGAACACCCCGTGCGCGAAGTTGAGCACGTCGGCCAGGCCGAAGACCAGCGACAGCCCGGAGGCGACCAGGAAGTAGAGCGCCGCCAGGCCGAGCCCGGTCAGCGTCAGCAGGACGATGGTGTCCATCAGTGCCCGTCCTTCCCCGTGGCGCGGGTCAGCTCGCCGGACGCGGCCGGCGCGTGCCCCTCCGCCGAGCCCACGCCCAGCAACGACTTGGTCAGCGCGGTCTCCAGCAGCAACTGCTGCGCGTCCCCGGCCCAGGCCACCTGGCCGGCGGCCAGCACCACCGCGTCCCGGGCGAGCCGCCGGACCACCGCCAGGTTCTGCTCGACCAGCAGCACCGGCACGGATTCGGCGACCCGCTCCAGCACCTCGGCCACCTCGGTCACCACCTTCGGCGCCAACCCCTTGGTCGGCTCGTCGACCAGCAGCAGCCGGTTGTCGTTGAGCAGCACCCGGCCGATCGCGAGCATCTGCTGCTGCCCGCCGGAGAGCGAGCCGGCGCGCTGCCGGCCACGCCGGTCCAGCTCCGGGAAGAGCGCGTACACCCGGTCGTACGCCGGGGTGGTGCCGCGCCGTTCGGCGAGCCGCAGGTTCTCCGCCACGGTGAGCCCGGCGAAGACGCAGCGGTCCTCGGGCACGTAGCCGAGCCCACCGCGGACCAGCCGGTGGGTCGGCCGGGCCAGCAGGCTCTGCGCGCCCATCCGGACGGTGCCGCGCACCTCCCCGCCGCGCGGGGTGAGGCCGACGATGGCGCGCAGGGTGGTGGTCTTGCCGACGCCGTTGCGGCCGAGCAGCACGGTGACGCCGGTCGGGGCGACGGTGAACGACACCCCCTGGAGGATGTGCAGCCCGGCGATCCGGACCGACAGGTTCTCCACGTCGAGGATGGGTTCCATCAGAGTGACTCCCCCAGGTAGGCCTCTTGCACGGTGGGGTTGGCCATCACCGTCTCCGGGGTGTCGCAGGCGAGCAGCGCACCGTGGTGCATCACGGCGATCCGGTCGGCCAGTTCCAGGATCACGTCCATGTGGTGCTCGACCATCAGCACCGACCGGCCGCTGTCGCCGGTCAGCGAGCGGATCACCGCGACCAGTTCCGGCACGTCCTCGGCGCTGACCCCGGCCATCGGCTCGTCGAGCAGCATCACCCGGGGCTCGCCGGCCAGCAGCAGGGCGATCTCGAGCTTGCGCTTCTCGCCGTGGGCCAGCGTGCCGGCGAGCGCCGCGCCCCGGTGGGCGAGGCCGACGCGCTCCAGCGCCGCGTCGGCGGCGGCGGCCACCTCCCGGTCGGCCGCCGCCCGCCGCCACAGCTTCATCGAGCCCCCGCGGTGCGCCTGTACGGCGAGCCGCACGTTCTCCCGCACGCTGAGCGAGCCGAAGACCGAGGACGCCTGGAAGGTACGGCCGAGTCCGAGACGGGCCCGCCGGTGCGGCGGCAGGGAACCGATGTCCTGCCCGTCGAGGGTGATCCGACCTTCCGTGGCCCGGCGCAGGCCGGTGATCAGGTTGAACAGTGAGGTCTTGCCGGCGCCGTTCGGCCCGATGACACCGAGGAACTCCCCGGGCGCCAGGTCGAGGTAGACGCTGTCGACGATGGCGACCTCACCGATCCGCCAGGTCAGACCGCGGGTGGCGAGCATGTGTCAGCCCTTCATCGCCACGGCCGGCGGCGCGCACTCGTCACCGGTGAGGCTCTTCTGCGCGGCGGCCGTGTACGTCGTGCCGCTGCCGGTCAGCTTGGCCTGGAACATCGGCTGGAGCAGGGCGTGGTCCTCCTTGCGGATGGTCATCTTGCCCTTCACGCCGTCGAAGCTCCAGCCCTCCAGGGCGGTGACCATCTTCTCGACGTCGTCGCCACCCTCCTGCGCGGCGCGGACGACCATCTGCGCGGCGGCGAAGCCGTCCGGGTGGAACAGGTCGAGCGTGTCGCCCGGGATCTTGGCCTTGGCGGCCTTGGTGGCCTCGTTGTCGGTGGCCCCGTCGAAGTAGTGCGACAGGAACGAGATCTTGCTGCCGGCAACGCCGAAGGTGGGCCAGGAGGCGCGGATGTCCAGGCCGGTGACGACCGTGGTCGAGGAGAGCACGCCCTGCTGGTCGAGGGTCTGCCACATGGCCGGGGCGGTGGTGCCCGCCCAGGCGACGAAGAGCAGGTCCGGCTTGGCGGCCTTGATCTGGCTGGCGAACGGGGTGAACTCGGTGGCGCTGGCCGGGGCGCGGACGCTGCTGACGGTCGCGCCGGCGCCGCCGATGACGGTCTTCACGGCCGCCTCGTTGGCGTCGCCGAAGGCGCCGTCCTGGGCGAAGACCACGACCTTCTTGCCGGCCGGATCGCCGATGAACGACTTGGCGGTCACCACGTCCTGGTACGACTGCCGCCCGGACCGGAAGGTGTACTTGTTGGCGCCGGTCACCGCGTCGGTCGCGGCCGGCCCGGAGATGAAGAGGACCTTGTTCTGCGCGGCGATCGGCGCGACCTGGAGGGCCACCCCGGACGCCGTCGAGCCGGCGATGATCTTGTGTCCCTTGCCGATCAGGTCCTTGGCCGCGGAGACCGCCTTCGCCGGGTCACCGGCGTCGTCGACTTCTTCGATCTCGATGGCCCGGTCGCCGACCTTGTTGGTGCCCTTGGTGGCGTAGTCCAGGCCGGCCTTGAACCCCTCGATGTACTGCTTGCCGTAGCTGGCCAGCGCTCCCGACTGGGAGTAGACCAGGCCAACCTTGACCGGGGCGGCGCTGTCGCCGCCACCGGAGGCGGTGTCCTGCGGGCTGCCACAGGCCGTGGCGGCGAGCGCCGCGGCCATCATCGTGGCGGTACACAGGAACACCCGCCGCGTCGTCCGGACCGTCATTGCGACTCCACGTGAGGACTCGGAGGGAAGGGAACTCGTTTGTCGGCTCACGCTAGAAGTGACGTCACGCACGGGCTATGTGGCCGAAACACACAAGTAACAGGGGTTGGGTGGCCGACCGTAACAGCCTCCGACCTGCGGCAGTGACGGCGCACCACCACGATGGGCTCCGCAGCCATGGCCGAAACCGGGCATGTGTCGCACCCCGCCACCGACACCCGCCGAACGCGGTACGCCGCCGACCGTCCCGCCACCGTGGAGCCGCCGTCGGGCCGCCCCGCGCCGCCGACCGGTCGACACCCGGGTCAGCGCGGCGGCGCCGGAACGCAGGGGCCGTCGTGGTCGGCCAGGTGCCGGCAGCGCCGGCCGCCGTCGAGCCGGGCGTCGCAGAAGACCCGATGGCGTACGAACTGGGTGTCCTCCTCGGACACCGTCGTCTCGCCCGGGTCGACGTCGGGCAGGAAGCCCAGCGCCCGGGTGATCGCCCGGGCGAACCGCTTCGCGGCGCCGAGGTCGGTGGCGAGCACCGGCAGGTGCACCACGAACCGTTCCCGCCCGTCGCCCACTGGCAAGCACCTCGCTTCCACGCCTGGAGGCGGCCCGGTCCGCGGGTAGGGGACGCGGACCGGGCCGCCGGCCCCGCGACCGCAGCCCTCGTCGGCGGTACGACCCCGGAGCCCACCTGAGGTCCGGACTCCGAGGGTTTGCCGAACCAACCGGAGCCGGACACGGTCAACCTACTACAGCAGGTACAGCAGGTCGACCCCGCAACGTCGTCGGGTGGCAACTTATTGCAGTTGCTAGAGCAGGTCGGGCATGATCGGAGCTGCCGAACCAACCGGAGTCCTCACCATGCCCACTGCACAGCCGTCATTCCGTCGCATCGTCGACGAGATCGCCGGGAAGATCAAAAGCGGCGAGTTGAAGCCCGGCGACAAGCTGCCGTCGACCAGCCAGCTCGCGGACATGTACAACGTCAGCACCGGGACCGTCTACCGCGCGCTTTCGCTGCTGCACGACCGAGAGCTGATTATCGGCCACTCGGGCCGTGGCACCTACGTCGCCGAGCGCGCCAAGCAGTAGTCCCATCGGGCCCCACCGGGTGCGCTCGCCGCCCCGGTCCCGGTCGAGAGCCGGCACCCACCCACGCCCTTCCGAGCTGCCCCATGAACGGGGCCACGGCGGACACCGGTCGACGGTGACCACCCGTGACGCAGGCGGATGCCGAGCATGATCGCGCTCGATCCTGGATGTAGGGGTCTCCCACCGTGCCCGAGGCCACTACAACAAGGAAACAGTGCGACCTTTGATGGCCGCCACCGCCCGTCACGGCCTCTCGACGATCCCGCCGGTCCCAGAGATGGGGCAGCTCGACAGGGCCGGCGCTGTCGCTCGTGTCCGACAGCACGTCGACGGGCGGGCCCGACCCCTGATTCGTTTCCGACATCAGCTCCACAGCGCCCCCAGAGGAACCCCCAGGGCCGACCCGGGACGGCGGGTGCCGGGCAGGACCGTAGCCGATCACCGAGGTAGGACCGCCCACCGGCACGTTCCCGGCCGGCACCGCAAACACCAGCTCGGCGGGCCGGGACGGCCGGATGTCAGGAATCGCCGCCCGGCCCGGTCGTAGGTGGTTGACTGCGGCCTGAGGGGCGCGGACGGAAAGGACCAGATCGATCATGAGGATCGTCGTCATCGGCGGCAGCGGGCTCATCGGCAGCAGGGTGGTGAGCATCCTGGAACAGCAGGGGCACGACGCGGTCGGCGCGTCGCCCAAGACCGGCGTCAACACGATGACCTGTGCGGGCGTGCGGGAGGCTCTCGCCGGCGCGGACGTCGTCGTCGACGTGTCCAACTCCCCGTCCTTCGAGCCCGAGGCGGTGATGGAGTTCTTCCAGACCTCCACCCGCAACCTGCTCGCCGCCGAGGCCGAGGCCGGCGTGGGCCACCACGTGGTGCTGTCGATCGTCGGGGCCGACCGCCTGCCGGACAGCGGCTACCTGCGGGCGAAGGTCGCGCAGGAGCAGCTTCTCGCCGAGTCCGGCATCCCGTATTCGATCGTGCGGTCCACGCAGTTCATCGAATTCGTCCCGCTCATCGTCGAGTCCGCGACCGACGGGGACACCGTCCACCTCTCGCCGGCCCTCATCCAGCCGATCGCGGCCGACGACATCGCGGCGGCGGTCGCCGAGGTCAGCGTCGGCGCGCCAACCAAGGGCATGGTCGAGGTCGGCGGCCCGGAGCAGTTCCGGCTCGACGAACTCGGCCGGTCCATGCTCGCCGAACGCGGGGAGTCCCGGGACGTGGTGACCGATCCTGAGGCGCGCTACTTCGGCGCCCGGCTGGACGAGCGTTCCCTCGTGCCGGCCGACGGCGCGCGGACCGGCCGGACCACGGTGGCGCAGTGGCGGCAGCGGGCGGGCTCCGGGTCGTAACCTCCGGTGGTGCCCGCGCCGGCCCGTCACCCCGCGGAGCGGGACGACGGGCCGGCGGGTGCGGCGGGTGCGGCGGCGTCAGCGCTGGGCGAGGCCGGCGCGGGCGGCCACGGCGGTGTCCGGGTGGTCGGCGAAGACGCCGTCCAGGCCCAGGCCGAAGAAGAGCTCGTACTCGGCCTGGATGTCGCCGCGGGCGTTCGGGTCGGTGCCGATCCGGAAGTCGGCCGGCAGGAACTGGTTCTCGGCGCGGAACGTCCAGGCGTGCACGACCAGCCGCTCCCGGTGCGCGTCCCGGACCAAGGTGGTCGGGGCGAGCAGCTTCCCGGCGGCGTCGCGCGGGACGATCAGGTTCTTGTTCGCCCCGACGCCGTCGGCGTACCGGGCGATCCACTTCAGCCCGGCCGGCTGGGCCAGGTCCTGGTAGGTGCGGGTGTCACCGGCGGCGGTGAAGTCGTACGGGCGGCCGGTGGCGTCGAGCAGCTGGGCGAGCCGGACGTCGATCATGCGGTCCAGCTTGCGCAGGTTGGCGGTCTCGAAGGACTGGACGATGACCGGGGAGTTCTTCCGGGTCAGCTGGTTCGCCCGGAGCACCGCAACCAGCGGCTCCTCCAGCGGCAGCCCGATCGAGGCGAAGTAGGTCGGGTGCTTGGTCTCCGGGTAGACGCCGATGGTGCGGCCCCGTGCCCGCCCCTCGGCCCGCGCGAGGTCGATGACCTCCTGGAGGGTGGGCACCTCGAACCGGCCGTCGAAGGCGGTGTTGGCCACCCGCACCTGCGGCAGCCGCTCCTTGGCCCGCAGCGTCTTCAGCTCGGCCAGCGTGAAGTCCTCGGTGAACCAGCCGGTCACCCGCGTGCCGTCGATCGTCCTGCTGGTCCTGCGGGCGGCGAACTCCGGGCGGGTGGCCACGTCGGTCGTCCCGGAGATCTCGTTCTCGTGCCGGGCGACCAGGACGCCGTCCGCGGTGGAGACCAGGTCCGGCTCGATGAAGTCGGCGCCCTGGCGGATGGCCAGCCGGTACGCCTCCAGGGTGTGCTCCGGCCGGTAGCCGCTGGCACCGCGGTGGGCGATCACGAGCGGGCGTCCGCCGGCCTTCTCGGGGCCGGACGCCGGCCCGGCCGACGCGCCCACGGTCGGCACGGCCACCACGGCCGCGAGCAGGGCTCCGGCCAGCCCGAGGGCGGAAAGGGTACGTCGCAACGCGCTCTCCTGTCGTCGTCGAGGAACGCGCTCAGCAGACCGGGCCGGGTTGACCGTCAGTTGGTCGGCGCCTGGCCGGGAGGTGAACCCTCCGGGATGCCGGTTTCTCCACCCCGCTCCGGGCGGAACAGGAAGATTGTCTGGTGCGCCGGTTCTTTCGTCACCCCGTGCGGCTGGTGCCGTTCGGCTTCCTGGCGACGATCCTGCTCGGCACCGGCCTGCTGATGCTGCCCTGGGCGACCAGCGAACACCGGTACACCCCGTTCGTCACCGCGCTGTTCACCGCGACCTCGGCGGTGTCGGTGACCGGCATGGCGGTGGTCGACACCCCGAACTACTGGAACGAGTTCGGGCTCGTGATGATCACCGTGCTCACCCAGGTCGGCGGGCTCGGCATCGTCACCGGCGCCACCCTGGTCATCCTGGTGGTGGCCCGGCGACTCGGGCTGCGCAACCGGCTGCTGGTCCAGGCCGAGACCCAGGAGTTCGGCTTCGGCGACGTACGCCGGCTGCTGATGCGCATCGCGGCCACCTCGCTGGTCTGCGAGACGGTGATCGCCGCGATCCTCACCGTCCGGCTGGCCGCCGCCTACGACTACCCGCTCGGCCAAGCGGCCTGGCACGGCGTCTTCCACGCCGTGCAGGGCTTCAACAACGGCGGGTTCGCGCTCTACTCCGACAACCTGGTCGGCTTCTCCACCGACGCCTGGGTAACCCTGCCGCTGGCCCTCGGCGCGATCATCGGCGGTCTGGGCTTCCCGGCGCTCTTCGAAGCGGTGCGCGAGTGGCGGCAGCCGGGGCGCTGGGCGGTGGCCACCAAGCTGACCGTCTGGGGCAGCGCGGTGCTGCTCTTGGTCGGCTTCCTCGCCCTGCTCGCCGTCGAGTGGGGCAACCCGCGCACCATCGGCCAGCTCGGCTGGCCCGGAAAGCTGCTCGCGGCGTTCACCCAGGACGCCTTCATCCGCACCGGCGGGTTCAACGTGGTCGACACCGGCGGCCTCGGCGAGGAGAGCTACCCAACCATCATCGCGCTGATGTTCATCGGCGGCGGCAGCGCCAGCACCGCCGGCGGGATCAAGGTGACCACGTTCTTCCTGCTCGCCTTCGTCATCTGGGCGGAGCTGCGCGGCGAGCCGGACGTGACGATCGGGCGCCGTCGGGTGGCCACCGCCAGCCAGCGGCAGGCGATCACCGTGGCGCTGCTCAGCGTCGCGCTGGTGGTCGGCGGCACGGTGGGGCTGATCGTGATGACCGAGGGCGTCCCCTACTACGCCGCGCTGTTCGAGGTGACCTCGGCGTTCACCACCACCGGGCTCTCCGTCGGGGTCGCCCCCAACCTGCCGGAGAGCGGCCAGCTCGCCCTCATCGCCCTGATGTACATCGGCCGCGTCGGGCCGCTCACCCTCGGGTCGGCGATCGCCCTGAACACCCGACGGCGGCTCTACCGCTATCCTGAGGAGCAACCCATTGTCGGATGACAGCAGGAACGAAGGCGGCATCCTGGTGATCGGGCTGGGCCGGTTCGGCGGCTACCTGGCCGAGTCGCTGACCCAGCTCGGCCACGAGGTGCTGGCCGTCGACCGCAACCCCGACCTGGTGCAGCGCTGGTCGGAACAGCTCGACCGGGTGGTGCAGACCGACGCCACCGAGGAGGACGCGCTACGCCAGCTCGGCGTGACGGAATTCCAGAGCGCGGTGGTCGCCATCGGCGCCTCGGTCGAGGCGAGCGTGCTCGCCGTGCTGGCCCTGGTCGAGCTGGGCGTGCCGCAGATCTGGGCCCGGGCCACCTCGACCAAGCACGCCAAGATCCTGGGCTCGGTCGGCGCGCACCACGTGATCTTCCCCGAGGCGGAGACCGGTGAACGGGTGGCCCACCTGATCGTCAGCAACATGCTCGACTTCATCGAGTTCGGCGAGGACTTCGCCATCGCCAAGGTGCGCGCCCCGGAGAGCCTGGTCGGGCATTCGCTGGCGGACGTCCGGCCGGCCGAGCGGCACGGCGTACGGGTGGTGGGAGTGCAGCTACCGGGCGAACGGTTCCGCTACGCCACGGACGACACCACGGTCCTCCCCGGCAGCACGCTGATCGTCGAGGGGAGCATCCAGCAGGTGCAGCGGTTCTCTGCGCTCAGCTGAGCTCATCCGCCCTTCCGGCCGTCACCCTTCCCGTGGCCCTTTCCTACCGTCCCCCTTTTCCCGAGCCACCACCCGACCCCTTGCCCTTGCCCTTGCCGGAGTTGTCGGACTTCGCCGTGGTGCCGCCGCCCGCCTTGGTGGTGGCCGTCTTCTTCGGCGGGGCCTTGGTGGCCGGGGGCTTGGCCGGGGCCGTGCTCGGCACCGTGCCGGCCACGCCGGAGACCTGCACCGCGCAGGTCTCGTCGCCGAGGCGGAACTCCAACGGCAGCGGGTTCACGCCGGTGTGCCGGCCGGTCAGGGCGAGCTTCTCGGCGGCACCGGGCGCCAGCGTGGCCCGCTCCGGCGCCGGCCGCACGGTGACGCTGTTCCCCTGCTGGCTCACCGGCGCCGGTGCCGCCTTCGTCACCGTCTGCTGGCCCGGGAAGGTGAAGCGCATCGTCCAGTCACGCAGTTCCCGGTCACCGGTGTTGGTCAGGGTCAGTTCGGCGGTGAAGTCCTTGCCTGTGTCCGTGCGCAACGCGTACGCGACCCGGCACGGGGCCGGCTTCTCCACGCCCATCCGGGCCGGCGTGGGCTCGTCGACGCCGCCGCTGGCCGGGCTGCGCGAGGTCAGCCCCCACATCGTCGCGGTCACCGCGACCAGGCCGGCGGCGGCCACCCCGGCCTCCACCTTCCGGCGCCGGGCCACCGTCCGCCGGTTGCGGGTACGCGAGAACGGCAGCGCGTCGGTCGCCGCCGACCAGGGCAGGATGGTGGTGCCGGCGCTGGCCAGCACGGCGGGGTCGGCCGGCGCGGCCGCCGGGGAGACCGGCACCGCCGGGATCATGCCGGCCGCCTCGGCGAGGGTGCGGGCCACCTCGGCGGTGGCCGGCCGTTCCTCGGGGCGCTTGGCCAGGCAGCGGCGCACCAGGTCGGCGACCTCGTCGGCCAGCCCCGACACCGGCGGCATCGGCTCGGGGTCGTTGTACATGTGCGCACGCAGCATCTCGGTGGTGGTGCTGGCCTGCCAGGGCAGCCGGCCGGTGAGCATCCGGTAGAGCAGCAGGCCGACCGCGTACACGTCGGTGGCCGGCGAGACCTGGCCGTTGTCCATCCGCTCGGGCGCCAGGTAGGCCGGCGTGCCGAGCAGGGCGCCGTCCGGCCCCTTCTCGCTCTCCCCGACCAGCGCGGAGATGCCGAAGTCGACCACCTTCACCCCGGTGGAGGTCAGCATCACGTTGCCCGGGGTGACGTCGCGGTGCACCACCCCGCGGGCGTGCGCGGTGGCCAGCGCCGAGGCGACCTCCGCGCCGACGGTCACCGCCTCCCGCCAGGGCAGCTGCCCGCCGCGGCGCAGCCGGCCGCTCAGCGACTCGCCGTCGACCAGTTCCATCACCACGTACGGCACGGTCAGCCCGACCTGCTCGGACTCGCCGTAGTCGTACACGTTGGTGATGTTGGGGTGGCAGAGCCGCGCGGCGGCCTGCGCCTCGATCCGGATCCGGTGCCGGAAGGCCCGGTCGCTGGCGAGCCGGGAGGCGAGCACCTTGATCGCCACCTGCCGGCCGAGCACCTCGTCGTAGCCGCGCCAGACCACGGACATGCCACCCGCGCCGAGCTGCTCGATCAGCCGATAGCGCTCACCGAGCAGTTGCGCACCGTTCCGGACCCCACCACCCATGGTCAGCGTTGTTGCCCGGGAGGGCCGGGGCTACACCTCCAGGGTCGGAATCGGTCAGCAAAGTCACCCGTTCAGGCGGTGGCCAGCAGTTGGTCCACCGGGGCGTAGTCGTCGGTGAGCACCAGCGCGTCGCCGACGAAGTCGCTCAGCTCGGCGCCGGTCAGCAGGCTCACCGGCTCGTCGAGGGTGTCCAGCCGGGCCCGCACCGCGTCCAGCGGCAGCGGGGTGTCGGAGGCGACGATGAGGAAGTTGGAGCCCTGCTCGCCGGCGAGCGCGGCCGGCGGGGCGACTAGGGCGACGTGCCGGAACTCGGCGGCGACGGTGGCCAGTTCGCTGCGGATGAAGCGCAGCGGCGGGTAGTCGATGACGTTCTGCACGTAGACGCCGCCCGGCCGGGTGACCCGGCGGATCTCCGCCGCCATCTCCCGGGTGGCCAGGTGCCAGGGCACCACCAGGTGCCCGAACGCGTCGCCGACCACCAGGTCACGGCTGTCCCCCGGTTCCCCGGCCACCAGCATCCGGGCGTCACCCACCACCGCCCGCAGCTCCGGCCCCTGGCGTACGCCCAGCTCGCGCTCGCCCAGGTCGACCAGGCCGCCGTCGATCTCGAAGACCACGTTGTCGGTGCCCGGCCGGGTCGCGGTCAGGTAGCGGGGCACGGTGAACCCGCCCCCGCCCAGGTGCAGCGCGTCCAGCCGCCGCCCCGGCGGCGCCACCACGTCGGCCACCGCCCCGATCCACTGGGTGTAGGCGTACTCCAGGTGGGTCGGGTCGGCGAGGTCCACGTAGGAGTGCTGGGCCGAGTTGAGCAGCAGGGTCCGGCCGGTGCCCCGGCCGGCGTCGGACTCGACCCGGGCGCAGTGGTACGCCGTCTCGATGTCGCACGGGTTCGGGGCGACGGTGGTCAGCCCCGCCCCGACCAGGCCGAGCACCGCCAGCGCGGCCTTGGCCCGGGCCGGGCCGGGCGTGGCGGTGCGGTCCTGGCGGCGCAGGTAGACCCCGAGGGCGAGCCCGGTGACGCCGAGCGCGGCCGCCAGGGCGAACAGGATCACCGTGCTGGGCAGGGCGGCGACCAGCACGAACCCGGTGCCCAGGGTGGCCGTGATGCCGCCCAGCGTGCCGATCCCGGAGAGCCGGCCGACCACCTGGCCGGTGCGGCGCAGGTCGGCGAGCTGCAGCTTGACCACCAGCGGGGTGACCGCGGCGAGCAGCGCCGCCGGCACGAAGACGGCGAGCGCGACGAGCAGCAGGATGGCGGTCGCCGCTCCGCCGCGCAGCACCTCACCGGAGTACCGGACCACCGGCAGGGTGACCGCGGTGGCGATGCCGGCCAGCACCAGCGCCGGGGCCAGCAGGGTGCGCGGGTCCCGCCGGTCGGCCAGCCAGCCGCCGGACCACGCCCCGTAGGCGATGGCGGCCAGCGCGATGCCGATGACCGAGCTGGTCACCTGGAGGGTCACCCCGACGTACGGACCGACCAGGCGTAGCGCGACCGTCTCCAGCACCAGGACGGCGCCGCTGGAGAAGAAGACCAGGAACGCGGCGAGGCCGTTGGGCAGGGCCCGGCCGGTCGCCGGCTCGGGCCGCGCGGGCGGGACCGCGACGTCGGGCGATGGGGAGTTCACCGTCGCGATGGTACGCAGCGAACCTGCCGCTCCGGGTCAGTACATCGAGAGATGAACATGGTTCGTGTGGTCTGCGGCCGGACTGCCGCCCCCACTGTACGACCGCCAGCCGGTGCCCGGATGCCAGATCTGCCGGTACCAGATCACGTAGAGCACGCCGAGCCGGCTGGCGTTGCGCACGTGCCAGGCGGCCAGGCTGTCCCCGTACGCCTTGTCCCCGCCGGTGGCGGTCCTGTCCTCGAACCCGCCGGCGGCGGCGGAGAAGTCACAGGCCCGGCCCTTCGGATGCTCGCCGGAGCCGCCGCTGCGGTAGCAGGAGACGTAGCGCTTGTAGCCGGCGGCCTTCGTCTGCTGGAGGGCGTTGAGGGTGCGCGGCGTGATGCATCCGGAGGTGGTCGGGTCGTTGACCGAGCAGGACTCCGACGGCCAGGACCCGTCCGGGTTGCGCGGTGCCGGTCTCGCCGAGCTGGAACTGGCGCCGCTGAAGCCGCCGCTGCCGCCCGAGCTGACCGCGGCCAGGGCGGCCTCGGCCTCCTTCTTCTTCTTCGCCATCACGGCGAGCTGCTTCTGCTGCTCGCGCACCTCGGCGTCGAGTGCGATCTTGGCCTGCCGCGCCTGCTCGCGCGCCTCGGCCAGCTCGCGCAGCCGCTTGCTGTCGCGCTGCGCCATCAGGTCGAGGTTCGCCGCCCGCTCCAGGAACGCCTCCGGGGAGGCGCTGTTGAGCAGCATCGACGCCGGGGTGAGCCGGCCCACCCGGTAGGACTGCGCGGCCACCTCGGCGACCTGGACGGACAGGTCACCCAACCGGGCCTCCAGGCCGACCAGCTCGCCCACCAGCGCCTTCTGCCGGCGCTTGGAATTGTCGAGCTTCGACTTGGCCTCGAGGTGCGCCTTCGCGGTGGCCTCCAGGGCGTCCCGCAGCTTCTTGGTGCCGCCCTCGTTCGGCTCCGCGTACGCCGGCACGGCGCCCATGCCGAGCAGCAGCGCGAGGGCGGCGAGCAGGGCGATCAGCGGGCGGCGGCCACGACGCCCGACGGGCATGGTCCTGGGCACGACTGCATCCTTCCGTCAGCCGCCGACCCCCGTGGTACCGCTGCGCGGCGGCGGTCACCGCCGGCGCCGGTTGGCGGCCTGCTGGCGGAGACCGGCGGTCAGGATACCGGACCGGCGGGTCTTGACCAGGCCCGTGAGCCGCCACGCCATCGATCTTCGACAGCGCGTGTCGACCCGGTCGCGGACCGCTGCGGTCAGCCGCCGAGAAGCGCGTCGCGGACCTCGGTCCAGATCGCGTCGTTCGCGGCGACCAGCAGACCGTGCCCCTCGTCGGCCGGGTGGTAGTCGGTGCCGTCGAAGCGCCGGGCCACCCCGCCCGCCGCCCGGACCAGCAGCGTGCCCGGGCCGTGGTCCCAGGGCAGGGTCCGCCAGAAGAGCACGAACTGCTGGTCGCCGAGGAGGACGTCGAGGTACTCCCGGCCGGCGCAGTGCTGGCCGGGAAGCAGCTCGCCGAACCGCCCGGCCCCCGTGTCGACGGTGGCCCGGGAGGCCGGCGGCAGGAACCGGGTCATCGCCGCACCCCGCAGCTCACCGACCGGCGGCGCCTCCCGGGTGGTGCGCAGCGGCCGCCCGTCCAGCCAGGTGCCCTCGCCGGCACGGGCGGTGGCCAGCGTGTCGGCGAGCGGGTCGAGCACCCACGCGGCGGCCGGCTCGCCGTCGGTCAGCAGCGCCACCATCAGCGCGAACGGCCGCCGGCCGGCGGCGAAGTTCGAGGTGCCGTCGACCGGGTCGACCAGCCAGACGTCACCCGTCCCGCGCAGGTGGCGCAGCAGGCCCGGGTCGTCGGCCACCGCCTCCTCGCCGACCACCACCGAGCCGGGGCGCAGCCGGCGCAGCGTCGCCGAGATCGTCTCCTCGGCCCGCCGGTCGGCGACGGTGACGATCTCGCCGGGCGCCTTCTCGGCCACGTCGGCGTCGTCCAGCTTGCGGAACAACGGCAGCACGACCTGGTCGGCGGTCTCGCGCAGCAGCCCGCCGACGTCGTCGAGCAGGGTGTCAGCCACGCGGCGGCAGCTTCACCACGCTGACGAAGAACTCGTCGATCTGCCGGACCACCGAGATGAACCGCTCGAAGTCCACCGGCTTGGTGACGTACGCGTTGGCGTGCAGCTGGTAGCTGCGCAGGATGTCCTCGTCGGCCTGCGAGGTGGTCAGCACCACCACCGGGATCCGACAGAGCTGCTCGTCCTTCTTGATCTCCTCGAGCACCTCCCGGCCGTCCCGCTTGGGCAGGTTCAGGTCGAGCAGGATCAGATCGGGGATGACCGCGTCCGCGTACCGGCCCTCGCGACGCAGGTAGGCCAGCGCCTCGGCGCCGTCGGAGACCACGGTCAGCCGGTTGCGGAGCTTGTGCTCCTCGAACGCCTCCTGGGTCATCAACACGTCACCCGGGTCGTCCTCGACGAGCAGGACCTCGATCGGGCTCTTGCCGTCTGCCGGCGCGGTCATCCCACGGTCTCCTTCATGCCACCCGTTCTACCCTCGTCCGGCGCGCCCCGGGGGCCGTCCGCCGGCTGCGCTTCCTCGGCCCGTCCGGCCTGCTCGGGCACCACCTCGCCGGCCGAGGCGTCCGGCGCGGTCGCCGGCTCCCCCTCGGCCGTCACCGGGGTCTCGTCCGGCGCCTCGGTGGCCGCGGTCGCCGCCGCGACGTCCTCCGGCAACGCCGGGAGGGTGAACCGGATCGCGGTCCCCTCCTCGACGTCGGTGTCCACCCAGACCCGGCCGCCGTGGTACTCGACGATCTTCTTGACGATCGCCAGGCCGATCCCGGTGCCCGGGTAGGCGTCCTTGGCGTGCAGCCGCTGGAAGATGACGAAGATCTTGTCGGCGAACTCCGGCTCGATCCCGATGCCGTTGTCCTGGCAGGTGATCTCCCACTCGTCGCCGACCAGGCGGGCCGAGACGTGCACCTGGGGCCGCACGTCGGGACGGCGGAACTTGATCGAGTTGCTGACCAGGTTGGCGAGCAGGTTGGTCAGCAGCGGCTCCTCGCCGCGGATCACCGGCAGCTCGGACCAGGTCAGCTCGGCGTCGGCGTACTGCCGGGCCGCCTCGGTCTGCCCGGCCACGTCGCCCATCACCTTGTTCAGGTCGACCTCGGTGAAGCCGGCGGTGAGCCGGCCGATCCGGGAGAAGGCGAGCAGGTCGTTGATCAGCCGCTGCATCCGCTGCGCGCCGTCGACCGCGAAGGCGATGTACTGGTCGGCCCGCTCGTCGAGCTGCCCCGCGTAGCGGCGCTGGAGCAGCTGGCAGAAGCTGGCCACCTTGCGCAGCGGCTCCTGCAGGTCGTGCGAGGCCACGTACGCGAACTGCTCCAGGTCGCGGTTGGACCGGGTCAGCTCCTCGGCCTGCTTCTGCAGCTGGCTGTTGACCCACTCGATGCGTTCCCGGGCCTCGCGCACCTCGGCCAGGTCCGCGGCGATCTTCCGGCGCATCGCGTCCACGTCGTCGGCGAGGCGGAGGAACTCCGGCGGGCCGGCGCCGACGATGCCGTGCTGGTAGTCGCCCTCGGCGACCTCCCGCACCTGGTCGGCGAGGGTGGTCAGCGGACGGACCACCATCCGGTCCAGGGAGACCAGCAGCACGACCCCGGTGACCACCACCACCAGCGCGGCCACGATCAGCAGGACGACCAGCAGGTTGCCGGTCCGCTGCACGTCCCGGGCGCTGCGGTCCCGGGCGGCGGAGATCTCCTCCTGGAGGGCGTTCACCGCGGCCCGGACCTGGTCGAACTGCTGGCGGGCCTGGTCGGTGACGAGCGCCTGCCCGGCTGCCGTGCCGCTCTGCTCGGTCGTGGTGATCACGGGCAGGGCGACCGCCTGCCGCCACTGCTCGGCCCGGCTCTCGACCTGGCGCAGCTCCTCGCCGATCTCCGGATAGTCGTCCAGCAGCGCCCGCATCGAGACGACCCGATCCCGTTCCAGCTTCACGCCGGCGTCGTACGGGGCCAGGTCGGCCCGGTCGCCGCTGACCGCGAAGCCACGCACCGCGGTCTCCTGGTCCAGCAGCGCGTTGAGCAGCTCCTGCGACTGCACCCGCAGCGGGGCGGTCTGGTTGAGCACGGCGTCGGTCTTGGCGCGGTTCTGGGCGGCCACGGACGCCTCGGCGACCGCGAGGCCGATCAGCAGCAACCCGACCACGGCCAGCAGCGTGACGACCCGCTGGCGCAGGGTCCAGCCGCGGGTGTTCGCGGTCACCGGCCACCGCCCCGGCTGAGCAGCAGCATGGCGACGTCGTCGGCGAGCGGGCCCCCGTTGAGCTGCTCGGCCCGCCCGACCAGCCAGGCCGGCAGCTCGGGCAGCGCCACCGCCCGGCTGGCCGGAGCGGCGAGCAGCTCGCTCAGGCCGGGCACGTCGAGGCGTTCGTCGCCTTCGCCGATCCGGCCCTCGATCAGGCCGTCGGTGTACATCAACAGGGACCAGTCATCGGTGTCGAACTCCATGTCGTAGGCCACGGGCCGGCGCGGCCGTACGCCCAGCAGCAGGCCGCCGGGCGCCGGCACCGGCGCGACCCGGCCGCCGGAGAGCAGCAGCGGCGGCGGGTGACCGGCCAGCCGCACGGTGGCCCGGTTGGCGTCCAGGTCGAGCCGGGCGGTGGCCACGGTCGCGAAGATCTCCTGCAACCGGCGCTCGCTCATCAGCACCTGCTCCAGCGCCGGCAGCACCTCGTCGTCCGGCACGCCGGCGAGGATCAGCGCCCGCCAGGCCACCCGCAGTTCGACCCCGAGCGCCGCCTCGTCGGCGCCGTGCCCGCAGACGTCGCCGACGATGAGCTCGAGCCGGTCCGGTCGGGTCTGCACCACGTCGTAGAAGTCCCCGCCGATCAGCGCGGCGTGCCGGCCCGGCCGGTAGAAGGCGTGCACCGCGACCTGGTCGGTGGTCATCAGCGGCTGCGGCAGCAGGCCGCGCTCCAGGCGGGCCGACTCGGCCTGGCGCAGCTCCACCTCGCGCAGCCGGCGGGCGTTCTCGTCGGCCCGCTTGCGCTCCACCGCGTAGCGCAGCGCGCGGGTCAGCAGAACCCCGTCGACCTGCCCCTTGACCAGGTAGTCCTGCGCGCCCTCGGCGACCGCCACGATGCCCAGGTGCTCGTCGGAGCGGCCGGTCAGCACGCAGACCGCGGCGCCGCTGGCCATCTCCAGCACCTGCCGCAGCCCGTCCAGCCCCTGGGCGTCCGGCAGGCCGAGGTCGAGCAGGACGCAGTCCACGCCCATCACCCGCTGCCGGGCCTCGCTCAGGCTGGTCGCGACCAGCAGGTCGATCATCGAGTTGGTCTCGGCGAGCAGCTCGCCGACCAGGAAGGCGTCCCCTTCGTCGTCCTCGACCAGCAGCACCCGCAGCCGCTCACCGGGCGGCAGGTTGGGGTGCCGTCCCAGGCCGCCGTGCGGGTACGGCACCACGGAGGAACCGGCCAGACCGGTCCCCCGGTACGGCCGGGTCACCGCCGCGAGACGCGGGAGTTCGCTGGTGATGTCGGGCTCCTTCCGAGTGCCCTGCTGATCCTGTATTAGACAACGGTCGCACACAACACGACGGACCCGGCGCGGGGCGGGATGGGCCGGATCACTACCCGTTGACGGACAAACCGGATCCGTGGCGGATCGGTGGTCCCGCTGCCGGCCGCGGCGGTGCAGGATGATGCCCACCCTGGTCCCACCCCGAGGAGTTCCCGTGGGCGCACCCCCCACCCCCGCGCCGGATCACGCGCCGGCCCGCCCCGGCTCGCCGGTGCTCCCCGCCGACCGGGCGTTCGCCCGACCGCGCCGCCGGTTGCTCGCCGCCGCGGCGGCGCTGGTCGCGCTGCTCGCCGTCGGCGCCGGCACGCTGCTCGACCTGCGCACCCCGGCGCCGCGCCCGGCCGACGCGCCGGCGGGCGAGTTCAGCGCCGACCGGGCGTACGAGAACGTCGAGGTCATCGCCGCCCGGCCGCACGTGGCGGGGAGCCCGGCCAACGACCAGGTCCGCGCCCACGTCGAGGGGGTGCTGCGCGGGCTCGGCCTGGAGACCGAGGTGCAGGACACCGTCGCCCCGGAGGCCGGCCAGCTCAGCGGCGCGGCCGGCGGCGCCACCCTGGCCCGGGTGCGCAACGTGGTGGCCCGGCTGCCCGGCACCGACCCGACCGGCCGGGTCTTCCTGGTCGCCCACTACGACTCCGTGCAGACCGGCCCGGGCGGCAACGACGACGCCGCCGGCACCTCCGCCATCCTGGAGGTGGCCCGGGCGCTGGCCGCCGGGCCCCGACCGCGCAACGACATCGTCTTCGTGCTCACCGACGCCGAGGAGGCGTGCCTCTGCGGCGCCTCGGCCTTCGCCGCCAGTCACCCGCTGGCCGCCGACGGCGGCGTGGTGCTCAACCTGGAGGCCCGCGGCTCCACCGGCCCGGTGATCATGTTCGAGACGTCGCGGAACAACGCGAAGCTGGTGGACGTCTTCGGGCGGGCCGCGCCGCATCCGGTGGGCACCTCGTTCGCGGTGGAGATCTACCGGGCGCTGCCCAACGACACCGACTTCACCGCGTTCCTGGCGGAAGACTTCCTCGGGCTGAACTCGGCGTACATCGACGGCGGTGCGATCTACCACACCCCGCTGGACACCCCGGCCGCGCTGGACCGGGCCAGCCTCCAGCAGCACGGCGACAACGCGCTCGGCCTGGCCCGGGAGTTCGGCCGGGTCGACCTGGGCACGCTGCGCGCGGGCCAGGACGCCACCTACTTCCCGGTGCCCGGCGGGCTGGTCCACTACCCCGGTTGGCTGACCCTGCCGCTGGCCCTGCTCGCGCTCGCCGCCGTGGTCGCCCTCGGCTGGCTGACCCGCCGGCGGGACCGCGCCACCGGGCGCCGGCTGGCCGCCGGCGTCGCGCTGACGCTGGTGCCGATCGTGGCCGCCCCGGTGGCCGCCCAACTGCTCTGGGCGGCGGTCACCGCGATCCGGCCCGGCTACGCCGAACTGCTCGACCCGTACCGGCCGACCTGGTACCGGCTGGCGGTGGTGGCGCTGGCCGTCGCCATCCTGTTCGCCTGGTACGCGCTGACCCGCCGCTGGATCGGCCCGGCCGCGCTGGCGGTCGGCGCGCTGGGCTGGCTGGCCCTGCTCGGCGTGCTGCTCGCCGTGCTGGTGCCCGGCGGGGCGTACCTGCTCAGCCTGCCGGCCCTGGCCGGCGCGCTCGGCGGGCTGGTGGCGCTGGCCACCCGGCTCGACGGCCCGTGGCCGGTGCTCGCGGTGACGGTGGCCGGCGCGGTGGCCGTGGTGATCCTGCTGCCAACGGTCGTGCTGCTCTTCCCGGCGCTCGGCATGGCGATGGGCGGGGTGGCCGCGCTGGTCGCGGTGCTGCTCGGGCTGGCCGCGCTGCCGGTGGTAGACCTGCTGCACCCGCAGGCCGGCGGCCGGCGGGGACTGGTCGCGCTGCGCGCCCGCCGGCTCGGCGCGCTGCCGGCCGGGGCCGCCGCGCTCGCGGCGGTGGTGTTCGCCGGGGTGGGGCTCGCCGTCGACCGGTTCGACGCCGCGCACCCTGCGCCCACCCACCTGATGTACGCCCTCGACGCGGGCACCGGCCAGGCCCGCTGGCTCAGCCACGAGGCCGACCCGCAGCCCTGGACCAGCCAGTACGTGGACGGTCAGGTTTCGGTGGCGGACGACTTTCCGGGCCTGGGCGACGCCGAACTGCTCGGCGGGCCGGCGCAGGCGGCGAACCTGCCCGCGCCGAAGCTGGACGTGCTCGGCGACAGCACCGCCGGCGCCGAGCGCACCCTGCGGCTGCGGCTCACCCCGCAACGCGCGGTCCGCCTGGCCAGCCTGCACGTCGACTCGGCGACGGCGACCGTGCTGCGCGCCGAGGTGGCCGGCCGGCCGGTGCCGGTCGAGGCGCGGGAGGGCAAGTGGGGCTTCGGCGTGGTCTTCCACGCCCCGCCCGCCGAGGGCATCGAGGTCACGCTGACCCTCGCGCCGAAGGCGGAGCGGGTGGAGTTGCGGGCGATGGACGCCAGCGACGGCCTGGACGCGCTGCCCGGGTTCCGGCCCCGCCCACCGGACGTCGGGGTGGTCGGCTCGCACAGCTCGGAGATGCTCGCGGTCGCCCGCACCTATCCGCTCTAACCGGCACCGGGAGTGGCCGTCGCAGCCGTGCCCACTCCCGCCCGGCGGCATCCGCCGCCTTGGCGCCCGTCTGTCACCCTGGCCGCATGAGCGACCGCTTCCGCCGGCTGCCACCGCGGATCGAACCGCGGTACGAGACGCAGGACGTCTCCGCTCCACCACCGCTGCCCGAGGTGTCCGAGACGGTCGGGCTGACCGCGGGCGGTCAGGTCGCGGACTTCGAACGGTTCACCGACGCCCTGGTCCGCGCGCAGGCGGCACCGCGCCCTGCCGACGGGCGCCCGCGCCGATCGCGTCACCGCGTGCTGGCTGTCATGAACTACTGAGCCGTGCCCGTGAGCAGCCACCGTCGGACGGGAATCTCCAGCAGCACCCGGTCACCCTCCAGCATGACCCGCTGCCTGACGTCCCACCCTCCGTATTTGCCTGCGAACGCCTCGATGACTTTGGTTGGGAAGTCGCGGTGCACGTGGGCGACGCCCTCTGCTACGACGGGAGCGGTCGCATCCTCCAAGGCCAGGGACACCCGAGCGTCGGCCGCCACGTTCCGGGCCTTGGCGCTGCGACCGTCGCATCCGATCCACCAGATGCCGTCGGCGTAGACGAACCAGACCGGCGTCACGTGAGGGGTGTCGAGAGCGATTGAGTCACTCGGGAAGTGGATCACGGTACGGACGCAGGGGTTGGCTACGCGTCCTCGATAGCGGCCAGGGAGGGGCAGGGGCCGGGCCTGGCCAGCTCGGGAGTTCAAAGGCTGTGTCGCCTCGGTCAACTCCTCAGGAACGCGAGCAGATCACTGTTGACCTGGTCCTGGAGGGTGGCCGTGATGCCGTGCGGCGCGCCCGGGTAGTAGATGTCCTTGGCGTTCGCGATGAGCTGGGCCGTCTTTCTCGCCGAGTCCTTGACCGGGACGATCTGGTCGTCCTCGCCGTGCAGCACCAGCGTGGGGATGTCGAACTTGGCGAGATCGTCACGGAAGTCCGTCTCGGAGAAGGCCTTGATGCTCTCGTACGCGTTCAACAGGCCGGCCTGCATGCTCCATAGCCAGAACTGGTCGAGGATCCCCTTCGAGACCTTCGCGCCCTGCCGGTTGGCGCCGTAGAACATCTGCGCCAGGTCCTGGTAGAACTGCGACCGGTCCTTCACCAGGTTGGCGCGTAGCTCGTCGAAGACGGCGATGGGCAGGCCCTCGGGGTTGTCCGGCGTCTGCACCATGATCGGCGGCACGGCGGAGATGAGGACGGCTCTGGCGACCCGCCCCGTTCCGTGGCGGCCGATGTAGCGCGCCACCTCGCCACCGCCGGTCGAGTGCCCGATCAGCGTGACGTCGGTGAGGTCGAGCGCCTCGATGACCGCCGCGAGATCGTCGGCGTAGGCGTTCATGTCGTTGCCGCTGGAGGCTTGGCCCGACCGGCCGTGACCACGGCGGTCGTGCGCGACGACCCGGAAACCGTTCTGCATGAGGAAGAGCATCTGCCCGTCCCACGCGTCCGCGTTCAGCGGCCAACCGTGAGAGAAGGTGACAACCGGGCCCGCACCCCAGTCCTTGTAATAGATCTCGGTGCCGTCCCTGGCGGTGATGTAGCTCATGCCGCTGTCCTTCCGATGCGCCACGGTCGGCATGCCGGCCAGACCGGCTGGTACCGCAGAACCGCTGAAATGTCGCGCAGGGAGGGTGCCGCCCGCGCCCGCAATGTCGGTTTTACCCGATGCTAGACGGTAATGCGTAAACCATGCGGCCAGATCGGGCGAACGTGGGGAGGATCCACGAGCCGGGTCAACCCTTACTCTGTCCCCTGGCGCACAGATCCGGCAGGAGGTCGGGCAGGCGGGGCTCTTACTTCCAGCGGTATTGATCAAGACTCTGGGTGTAGCCGATCAAACCGGACGACTGTGGCGGAGCTTGGGACGGTCGGACCGATGGGAGTCGAGGACCAGGGCGAGGATCGAGCGAAGGTCACTGCGTACGTCCGGGCCATCTGTGGAGGGGCCAGACAATTGTCAACGGCAAGGAATACCCCCGGCGGCTCGAGACACGGCGAGACGCTAGCGGCTGGCGGGTGTGGAGCGGACCTGTCGGAATGGTGTGGCATGCACTGCGGGCAGACACCTTGCCGTTGAGCCGGTGACGCCACCGGTCGCGGGACCATGGCGGATCGGAGAGCGCGCTCAGGGTCACCTCCACCTCGGCCAGTGGCAGATTCCTGGCCAGCGGGCACCCTCCGTGGTGGCCGCGCGGATCGCGACGAACCGGTCCGGTGAGGTGGTGTAGATCCGCTGCACCAGCCCTCCGGGTGGGCCGGGCATCGCCGGGTCAGGCGTCGACCCGCGTACCCGGTTCGAGCCGGCGGTACTCCCCCTCGTAGAGCCGGCTGAAGTTGCCGTTCAACACGCCCAGCCCGTTGTCGTTGAGGTACCCGTCGTGCAGCGCGTACGCCCGGCGCGGGCCAACCGCCCGGAGGAAGTCCAGCGACTCGGAGAACTTCGTCCACGGGGCGTGGATGGGCAGGAAGAGGGTGTCGATCTGGATGTCCTCCGGCACGACGAGCGAGTCGCCGGGGTGGTAGACCCGGTCGTCGACCAGGTACGCCAGGTTGTCCACCACCGGGATGTCGGGGTGGATCACGGCGTGTCGCCCGCCGTAGGCGCGGACCGGGATGCCGGCGGCGGTGAAACCTGCGCCCGACTCCACCGGCTCGAGCAGGTCGGCCAGGCCATCCAGGCCGTCCAGAGCGGAGGCCAGCGACGCCGGCCCGTGCAGGGTGAACGGGCGCCGCTCGTGCTGGGCGGTCAGCGCCTCGACGTGCACGTGGTCCGGGTGCTCGTGGGTGATCAGCACGGCGTCCACGCCGTCCAGTGCC
This sequence comes from Micromonospora sp. LZ34, assembly GCF_052981855.1. NCBI lineage: Bacteria > Bacillati > Actinomycetota > Actinomycetes > Micromonosporales > Micromonosporaceae > Micromonospora > Micromonospora sp. LZ34. The sequence goes on along the minus strand of NZ_JBRIQN010000001.1, from coordinate 433,325 downwards.
GCCCGCTCGCTGACTACTCCTGGGTCGATGACCAGCACTCCCCCGTCGTGCTCGATGCGTACGCAGGAATGGCCGTACTTGGTCAGGCGCATTCGTGACTCCTCGATTATCGAATCGTGACGTCCTCAGCGCAGTCTGCCGGAGCGGGCGCGGCACCACGCCCCGTCTGACCGATCGCCACCCAGACGTCCCGCCGGCCCATGCGGCCCGTGCCCGATTCCACCGGCGATCATGCACCGCCACCCGGAGCGGCTATATCGAACACGCGTCCGAACCGGCGGCTGCCGGCTGCCGGCGTGTCGGGTCTCAGGACCTGCGTGATCAGTCTCGGGACGTGGGTGACACGTCCGGCTAGACGATCTTCATTGTCAGGGTAGTCGGTCAGTTGCCCGCGCTGATGTTCTCGCCCCGATCGCTAGGCGGGCGGTGTGGGCATGGTCTGGGGTGGGGCCGGCGGTAGCTTGAGCCGCTGGCGGGTGGCGTGGATGGCTTCGATGACGCGCTGCTGCAGAGCACGCGGGTTGTCGGCGAGGTCAGCAAGTTGTCTTGCGTGCTGGGCGAGGTCGTGGGCCCAGTCCGCGTCTAGGTTGCCGACGGTGATGCGTTGGAATGCGTGGCGTGCGGTGTCGGGGTCGCCGGCCAGAGCTGCTGCGCTCCCGGTGTGGTAGGCCTGCCACCAGGGCGACTCGCCGTGCCCGGTCGGGTGGGAGGCCAGTTGGCGAGCGGTGGCTGCGGGGTCGGGAAACTGGCTGCGCAGTTGCTCGACCCGTTGTGCGGCAATCCTGGCGACCATGTCCATGTCGCGGGTGAATTGCTCGGCGTTGACGAAGTCGAGAAGGCTTGTCCATCCGGCTTCGCCGATCGGCGGCTGCGTGACAAAGGTGGTGTCGTTGCGCCAGTAGATGCGGCTGCCGTCGTTGAATGACCAGTGGTCGCGTTCATGCCACAGCCACATCGCGCCGACGTTGAGGTAGGTGCCGTGTGAGCGGGAAGGCTGGAACTCAACGACGATCAGCCACCAGCCTCGGTCATCGAACCAGACGCGTGATGCGCCTCGCCGGTGCAGTCCAAGCGGCTGCAGATGCTGGCCTGCCGCCGCTGTGACCAGCCGAGTCGTTGCGGCTCTGTCTGGCATCCGAGGAGTATGGCACCGGCCGTCGAGGCGGTAGAGGGTCATTGTCCGTTTCGCCTGCCGATCGTCGTCTGCCGTGGTGGTTCCGGTTTACGGGCCTTGAACCGGGCGATGGGCTTGGTGGTGGTGCAGGGGACTTCGGTGAGGAGCTGGTTGCCGTCGTGGACGCGGAAGGTGGCGTCGGCGGCTTCGACGGCTCGCCGCCGACGTTGAAGGCCCGTCGCGCGCGGCTGGCCAGGCCGGGATCCGGGTCGGATCGACCGGTGTGGCCATGATCAGGTGGTACAGATCCGGCACAACCGAGCGCGAGTAACGGCGGAAGATGCCGGAAACCGACGGAAGACGTTTCCGCAGGTCAGGGAACACGCCCGGGGTGGCATGGGAGGTCGGAAAGCCGGGGCTTTTACTTCCAGCGGAAGTGGACGAAGAGGCGGCCGAAGTTCTTCGAGTCCTTCTCGACCCGGTGGTAGAGCTGCTTGACGTCCTTCTGGTCGAGGAACCGCAGCACCCGCTTCTTCAGCTGGCCGGAGCCCTTGCCGGGGATGATCTCGACGAGGGTGGCCTTCTTCGCCACCGCCTCGTCCATGATCCCGCGCAGCGCGCGGTCGATGTCATGGCCCTTGTTGAAGATGTCGTGCAGGTCCAGCTTCAGCTTCACGCCGCACCCACCGGCAGGTCAGGTCCCATGGGTTCGATGGTAGGCCGCACCGCGGCGGCATCTCCGGGCGCGGATCCGAGGGCCCGCGAAGACAGGGACGGGGCAGCCCTGTCGAGCTGCCCCGTCCCTGCGACCACAACCCGGGCGCGTCGCCCGGTCTCCGCGTCACCGACCGCCGGCGACCCGGGTCTCGACCCGGCGCAGGGCGGTGCGGTAGTCGTCGTTCTCCGAATGCATCGCCGCGGCGATGCGCAGGTGCCGCAGCGCGTCGGTGTGCCGGTTCAGCCGCTCCAGCGTCCGGCCCAGCACGTGGTGGGCGTAATGGTCGCTGGGGTCCCGGTCGACCAGTTCCCGCAGCTGCTCCTCGGCCCGGTTGAGCTGGGCCGACTGGAAGTAGGCCCGGGCCAGCAGCTGGCGTACCGAGGCGTTGCCCGGCTCGGCCTCGACGATCGGTTCGAGCAGCCGGGCCGCTCCGGTCGGGTCACCGGTCTCGAAGAACAGGGTCGCCCGCCGGTACTCGGCCAGAAGATCCATTGCACCCACCCCCTCGTTCGCGCCGCCACTCCCCCGACGCTGGCACAACACCGGCCGTACCGCGACTGTTCCCCGAACGCTCGAGCTCAGGCGGTGGCGTCGTGCCGGCCGGCGGCCAGTTCCCAGGCGCGGACGCCGCCGACGATGCCGGCGCTGTTCGGCACCACCACCACGTCGTCGCCCATCCGGGCCAGCTGCTCGGGCCGGATCAGCCGGGAGTTGCCCCCGCCCAGGTAGAGCCGGTCCCAGCGGAACACCGGGCGCAACCCCTCCACCACCTGCCGGATCCGGCGGGACCAGAACGCGTCGCCGAGCCGGCGGCGCTCCGGCTCACCCACGTACGTGTCGTAGGTGGTGCCCCAGCGCACCGGGGCGTGCGACAGCTCCAGGTGCGGGGCGAGCACCCCGCCGTCGAAGAGCGCGCTGCCCAGCCCCGTGCCCAGGGTCAGCACCAGCTCGCAGCCGGTCCCGGCGACCACCCCGGCGCCGTGCACCTCGGCGTCGTTGAGCACCAGCGCGGGCACCCCGAACGCCTCGGCGAGGGCGGTCCGCGCGTCGTACCCGGACCACTCGGTGAGCAGGTCGGGCAGGACCTTGCTGCGCGGGCCGGACCGGGTGACGTAGTGCGGGGTGGCCACCACCACGCCGTGCCGGATCATGCCGGGCATCCCGACGGTCAGCCGGTCCGCCGCGGGCAGCCGGGCGCCGAGGTCCAGCAGCGTCTTGACGAAGAGCGTCGGCGGCAGCGGGTACGGGGTGGGCACCCGCAGCGGCCGGGCCCGCATCGTGCCCGCCTCGTCCAGCACGGACGCCTTGATCCCGCCGCCGCCGCAGTCGATCGCCAGTGTGGTCACCACTCCGCCGAGTCTGCCCGGTGCCGGCGGCTCGCGTGCGCCCGGGCGGATACGCTCGCGTCCTCATGAGCGCCACGATGATCGTCAAAGACCTGGCCGCCGGACACGGCGACCGTCCGCTCTTCGCCGGGCTCGACCTGGTGGTCGCCCCGGGCGACGTGATCGGCCTGGTCGGGCCGAACGGGGCGGGCAAGTCGACGCTGCTGCGTACCCTCGCCGGGTTGCTGCCGGTGGAGGCCGGCAGCGTCACGCTCAGCCCGCCCACCGCGAGCGTCGGGCACCTGCCGCAGGAGCCGGAGCGCCGGCCCGGCGAGACGGTCCGCGGCTTCCTGGCCCGGCGCACCGGGGTGACCGGCGCGCAGGCCGCGCTGGACGCCGCCACCGAGGCGCTCACCGCCGGCGCGGCGGGCGCCGACGACGCGTACGCCGAGGCACTGGAGCGCTGGCTCGCCCTCGGCGGCGCGGACCTGGACGAGCGGGCCGAGCAGGTGGCCGCCGAGTTGGGCCTCGCGGTCGACCTGGAGCACCCGATGACCGGGCTCTCCGGCGGCCAGGCGGCCCGGGCCGGGCTGGCCTCGCTGCTGCTCAGCCGCTACGACGTCTTCCTGCTCGACGAGCCGACCAACGACCTGGACCTGGCCGGGCTGGAGCGGCTGGAGCAGTTCGTCACCGGGCTGCGGGCCGGCACGGTGCTGGTCAGCCACGACCGGGAGTTCCTCACCCGTACCGTCACCCGGTTGCTGGAGCTGGACCTGCCCCAGCAGCAGGTCAACCACTTCGGCGGCGGCTACGCGGCCTACCTGGAGGAGCGCGAGGTCGCCCGCCGGCACGCCCGGGCGGACTACGAGGAGTACGCCGACACCCGGTCGGCGCTGGAGGCGCGGGCCCGGACCCAGCGGGCCTGGATGGAGAAGGGCGTGAAGAACGCCCGGCGCAAGGCCACCGACAACGACAAGATCGGCCGGAAGTTCCGGTCGGAGGCGACCGAGAAGCAGGCCGCCAAGGCCAAGCAGACCGCGCGGCTGATCGAGCGGCTGGAGGTGGTCGAGGAGCCGCGCAAGGAGTGGGAGCTGCGGATGGAGATCGCCGCCGCGCCCCGCGCCGGCGCCGTCGTGGCCGCGCTCCGCGACGCGGTGGTACGCCGCGGCGGCTTCACCCTCGGGCCGGTGAACCTCCAGATCGACTGGGCCGACCGGGTCGCGGTCACCGGGGCGAACGGCTCCGGCAAGTCCACCCTGCTGGCCGCCCTGCTCGGCCGGCTGCCGCTGGACGCCGGGTACGCCACCCTCGGCCCCGGGGTGGTGGTCGGCGAGGTGGACCAGGCCCGCGGGCTGTTCCTGGGCGGGCAGCCGCTGATCGACGCGTTCCAGGCCGCCGTACCGGAGCTGTCGCCGGCGGACGCGCGGACCCTGCTGGCCAAGTTCGGCCTGCGCGCGGCGCACGTGCTGCGCCCGGCGGCCACGCTGTCGCCGGGCGAGCGGACCCGGGCGGCGCTCGCCCTGTTGCAGGGACGCGGGGTCAACCTGCTGGTGCTGGACGAGCCGACCAACCACCTCGACCTGCCCGCCATCGAGCAGCTGGAATCCGCGTTGGCCAGCTACCCCGGCACGCTGCTGCTGGTCACCCACGACCGGCGGATGCTCGACGCCGTGGCCACCAACCGGCGGCTGCGGGTGGACGCCGGACGGATCGCCGAGGATTGATCCGTGCCGACCCGCTCGCGGCGGGTGACAATGACCCCATGCTCAAGTGGGAGTACGCGCTGCTGGTCCGCCGCCGCCAGGCGGCGACCAACGACATCGGCTGGGAGGTCGTCTTCGTCTGGTACGGCCCGGACGGCTCCATGGTCGACGTGACGCCCTACGGCGACACCGCGCTGGCCCACCTGAACCGGGCCGGTGACCAGGGCTGGGAGTTGGTCGCGATGAGCGAGGACCCGTCCCTGCCCGGCAACAACGAGCTGCACCGCTACCACCTGAAGCGGCCGAAGCGGGCCACCCCGCCGCCCCGGCAGCGGATGCGGGCCGCTGGCCGTCCCCGGCGGAGCATCGCCGGCTGACCGCCGGATTCCCGGCCGCAACCTGCCCGGACCCCTGGCCCGGGGGACACGCGCCCCGTGGCCCGGGCCCCGGCCCTGGCCGGGGCGCCACGGTTCGACGAGCCTCCGCAACGGCAGGCATATCGGACGTGGATGCGGGTAACGGGCGGCGGGAGGTGACCCATGGTCGCGTTGGCACAGACCGCGCCCTCGGCCGAGCGGCTGCGGTCGGTCGACGGTTTTCTCGCCGAGGCGTGGGCGGATCAGGTCCGGCACGACGCCCGGCTGCGGGACCTGGCGGTCGAGGTGCGCTTCGATCGCGGGGTGGCCCACCTGAGCGGCGAGGTCGCCGAGCCGGCGCAGTTGCGCCTGGTCCGGGACCTGGTCGGCCGGCTGGCCGGGGTGTTCGGTGTCTGGTGCCGGGTCCGGGTCGGCGGGCGCGACCCGGTGGTGGTGGATCTCGGCTGCGGCGCCACCAAGCAGTGGCCGGGCAACCTGGGGCTGGACATCTTCCCGGCGCCCGGGGTGGACGCGGTGGCGGACCTGTCCGGCTCGCTGCCGCTGGCCGACGACTCGGTGGACGTGTTCTTCGCGGTGCACATCCTGGAGCACCTGATCGACTTCCTGCCGCTGGTGGACGAGTGCCACCGGGTGCTCCGGCCGGGCGGCGTGCTGCACGTGATGAGCCCGTGGTGGGGGCACGTGAACGCGGTCGCCGACCCGACTCACGTCCGGCTGCTGGACGTCCAGACGATCAAGGGGATCTGCCTTCAGCGCCCGCCGGGCACCCCGCGCTGGTACCCCCTGCACGCCGGCTGCGACGGCGCCTCCATCTTCGCCGACCTCACCCCCCTGCCCCCCGACGCCGATCCCCCACCCACCACCCACCTCTCCCGCTTCTTCGCCTGACCCCACCCACAACGCTCGTTGATCATGAGGTTAGCGGCACTTCCGGAGATCGAAAATGCCGCTAGCTCCATGATCAACGGGGGGACCCGGGGGCCGGCCCGGGGACGGGAGGGGAGGGGAGGGGGTTAGCGGCCGAGGGTGGATTCTCGGGGGGTCAGGTGGTAGGGGGCGGAGAGTTCTCGCGGTGGGGCGGTGGGGTCGGTGTCCAGGCGGTTCGACAGCAGTTCGACGGCCAGGCGGGCGATCCGCTCCTTGTCCGGCGCGATGGTGCTGAGGGTGGGGATGGAGAACCGGCCGTCCTCGATGTCGTCGAAGCCGGCCACCGCGACGTCCTCCGGCACCCGCAGGCCGGCCTCGTGCAGCGCGCGGAGGGCGCCGAGGGCCAGCGTGTCGTTGAAGCAGAAGACCGCGTCGGGGCGTACGCCGGAGGCCAGCAGGGCGCGCATCGCGGCCGCGCCGTCGGCGCGGTGCCAGGCCGGCGCGGGCGCCACCAGGCGCTCGTCGTAGTCGATGCCGGCGTCGGCGAGCGCGGCGGTGTAGCCGGCGAGCCGGAGCCGGGCGCTGGCCCCCTCCGGGGTGCGCTGCGAGCCGATGGCGGCGATCCGCCGGCGGCCGAGCCCGATCAGGTGCGCGGTCATCTCCCGGGCCGCGGCCACGTTGTCGATCACCACGTGGTCGGCCGGGCCGTGGTCCACCCGCTCGCCGAGCAGCACCATCGGGGTGCCGTCGAGGCTGGCGAGGTCCTCGGCGGCGAGCGCCAGCGGGCTGAAGATCAGGCCGTCGATCAGGTGGTCGGTGATCCCGGAGGCGACCACCCGCTCCTGCTCGCGCCCGCCGCCGGTCTGGTCGATGAGCACCGTCCAGCCCAGCTCGGCGGCGGCGGTGACCACGTGCCGGGCCAGTTCGGCGAAGTACGGGATGTCCAGTTCCGGCACGGCCAGCGCGATCACGCCGGTGCGCCCCTTGCGCAGGTTGCGGGCGGAGAGGTTGGGCCGGTAGTTCAGCTCGGCGATGGCCTCCTCGACCCGGGCCCGGGTGTCCGGCCGTACGTGCACGTAGCCGTTCACGACGTTCGAGACGGTCTTCACCGACACGCCGGCCCGTTCCGCGACGTCCTTGAGCCTGTGCCGCACTGACTTCCTCCCCCAGTTGCTGACCGCACTTTACCGTGTCACGACCGCATTACAGCCTCTTTACAACGTTGCTTACAACGTTGTACAAACCATGGATACCCGGTGACCGCGGTCACCGGGGACCGGCAACAGGAAAGGTGGCACCCTTGCGGACCGCGCAGCTCACCATCGACCCGGCCTTCGCGATCGGACCGGCCGACCGGCGCCTCTTCGGCTCGTTCGTCGAGCACATGGGCCGCTGCGTCTACGGCGGGGTCTACGAGCCCGGGCACCCCACCGCCGACACGCGGGGGCTGCGCGGCGACGTGCTCGAGCTGACCCGCGAGCTCGGCGTCTCGGTGGTCCGCTACCCGGGCGGCAACTTCGTCTCCGGCTACCGCTGGGAGGACGGGATCGGCCCGGTCGGCGACCGGCCGCGCCGGCTCGACCTGGCCTGGAAGACCATCGAGACCAACGCCTTCGGCCTGGACGAGTTCATGACCTGGGCCGCCGAGGCCGGCGTCGAGCCGATGATGGCGGTCAACCTCGGCACCCGGGGCGTGCAGGAGGCCTGCGACCTGCTCGAGTACGCCAACCACCCGGGCGGCACCCAGCTGTCCGACCTACGCCGCAAGCACGGCGCCGAGGATCCGTACGGGGTGCGGCTCTGGTGCCTCGGCAACGAGCTGGACGGCCCGTGGCAGGTCGGCCACAAGACCGCCGACGAGTACGGCCGGCTGGCCGCCGAGACCGCCCGCGCGATGAAGATGATCGACCCGTCGATCAGCCTGGTCGCCTGCGGCAGCTCCAACCGGCGGATGCCCACCTTCGCGGCGTGGGAGGCCACCGTCCTGGAGCACACCTACGAGCACGTCGACTACATCTCCGCGCACACCTACTACGACCCCTCCGACGGCGACCGGGCCAGCATCCTGGCCTCGGCCGTGGACATGGACAACTTCATCCGCGAGGTGGTCGCCACCGCGGACCACGTGGCCGCCAAGCAGCGGCACAAGCGGAAGCTCAAGATCTCCTTCGACGAGTGGAACGTCTGGTACGAGTCCCGGCTGAAGGCCGACCTGGACCGGCGCGGCTGGGTGGAGGCACCGGCGCTGATCGAGGACGACTTCACCGCGGTCGACGCGGTGGTGGTCGGCGACCTGCTGATCACCCTGCTCCGGCACGCCGACCGGGTGGGCGTGGCCTGCCAGGCGCAGTTGGCCAACGTGATCGCCCCGATCCGCACCCGCACCGGCGGGCCGGCCTGGCGGCAGAGCATCTTCCACCCGTTCGCGCTGACCGCCCGGTACGCCCGGGGCACCGTGCTGCGCACCGAGCCGGTCTCCCCCCGCTACGACACCAAGCGGTACGGGGACGTCCCGGTGCTGGACACGGTCGCCGTGCACGACGAGGAGACCGGCGAACTGACCGTCTTCGCGGTCAACCGCGACGAGACGGACCTGGAGCTGCGGCTCGACCTGCGCGGCCTGCCGGGCCTGTCCGCTTCATCCCATGTGAGCCTCGCCGCCGGGGATGACCCGTCGGCGACGAACACCGAGGCCGAGCCCGACCGGGTGACGCCCCGGGAGTTGAACACCCCCACCATCGACGGCGGCCGGTGCTCCGTGCGCCTGCCCGCCGTCTCCTGGAACGTGCTGCGTTTCGCCCCTGCCGGCGCCTGACGCCGGACCGGCCCTGACCAGGGCACAATTTCAATCCGTCCCCCCAAGGAGAGATACCAGCCATGATGCAGAACGACATGAGCCGGCGGCGGCTGCTCGGCCTCGGGCTCGGGCTCGGCGCCGCGGCCACGCTGACCCTGGCCGGCTGTGGCGGCGGCGACGACGCGTCCGGCCCGGCGGCGGGCAACGGTGGCAAGGACTACACCGGGCCGAAGGTCGACCTGAAGCTGTGGAACGGCTTCACCGGCGGTGACGGCGACATTTTCAAGACCCTGGTGAACCAGTTCAACAGCGAGCACCAGAACATCGCCGTGTCGATCGCCACCTACCAGTGGGACGACTACTACAACAAGCTGCCCGGCGCCGCCTCCAGCGGCAACGGCCCGGACATCGCGGTCATGCACATGGACCAGCTCGCCACCTTCGCCGCCCGCGGCGTGATCACCGAGCTGGACGACGTGGCCAAGACCCTGGAGCTCTCCGAGGGCGACTTCGCCCCCACCGTCTGGCAGGGCGGCCTCTACAACAACAAGCGGTACGGCATCCCGCTGGACATGCACCCGCTCGGGTTCTACTACAACAAGGGGGTCATGCAGAAGGCCGGCCTGGACCCGAACAAGCCGCCGACGACGAAGGACGAGTACACCGCCGCGCTGACCGAGCTGAAGAAGTCCGGCGTGCAGGGCTTCTGGGTCAGCCCGTTCCAGTTCACCGGCGGCATGACCTTCTACTCGCTGGTGCACCAGTGGGGCGGCAGCGTGTTCGACGCCGAGGCCACCAAGGCGGTCTTCAACTCCGACCAGGCCGTCGAGGCGTGCACCTGGCTGGTCGACCTGATCAAGCAGGGCCACTCCCCGGCGAACGTCGGCCAGGACGCCGACTACCTGGCGTTCAAGAGCGGCAAGAACGCCTTCAACTGGAACGGCATCTGGCAGATCAACGACCTGAAGAAGAGCCCGGAGATCCAGTGGGGCGTGGCGCCCCTGCCGCAGATCGGCAGCAAGCCGGCGGCCTGGGCGAACTCGCACAACTTCACCATCGTCAAGCAGCGGGCCAACGACGCCAACAAGGTCTCCGCGTCGAAGGTCTTCATCAACTGGCTCAGCCAGCACTCCCTCGACTGGGCCAAGGGTGGCCAGGTGCCGGCCCGCAAGACGGTCCGGGACAGCGCCGAGTTCAAGGCGCTGGCCGAGGTCAACTCGCTCGCCCCCGAGCTGGAGTACGCGGCCTTCCCGCCGGCGACGCCGGGCCTCGGCGAGGTCATGACCACCTTCTACAACTCCTTCAACGAGGCCGCGCTCGGCAAGAAGTCGCCCAAGCAGGCGATGGACGACGGGGTGGCCAAGGCCAACAAGCAGCTCGAGGACAACCGCAAGAAGTACGGGAGCTGATGCCCCGTGGCGGACGTGATCGAGGTCGGGGCGGCGCGTGGTGACGCGCCGCCCCCGGCGGCCGGCACCACCCGCCGGGGCGCCTCGGCGCGCCGGACCGGGCGGCTGACGCCCTACCTCTTCCTCGCCCCGTACCTGGTGCTGTTCGGGGTCTTCGGCCTGCTGCCGATCCTGCTCGGGCTCTGGCTGAGCGTGCACCAGTGGGACTTCCAGCTGCCCAACCGGCCCTTCGTCGGGCTGGACAACTACCAGGAGCTCTTCTCCAGCGACTCGGCCGTCTACGGCGACTGGTGGCAGAGCGTCCGGGCCACGGCGATCTTCACCGTCTTCTCGGTGCCGCTGCTGGTGGTGGTCCCGCTGGGGCTGGCGCTGCTGCTCAACCGCTCGTTCCCCGGCCGGACCTTCTTCCGGGCGATCTACTTCGCGCCGTACGTGCTGGGCGTGGCGGTGATCGGCCTGCTCTGGCGGTTCCTGCTCGACGCCAACCTGGGCCTGGTCAACCGGCTGCTCGGCGCGGTCGGCCTGCCGGCGGACACCCCCTGGGTGACCGACGTGCCGTGGGCCTGGGTCTCGCTGGTCGGGGTCACCGTCTGGTGGACCTCCGGCTTCAACGCGGTGATCTACCTGGCCGGCCTGCAGGACATCCCGGCCGAGCTGTACGAGGCGGCGAAGGTGGACGGCGCGAGCGCCTGGGAACGGTTCCGGCACGTCACCCTCCCGGGGCTGCGTCCGGTGCTGCTCTTCGTGATCACCACGACCGTGCTCGCCTCGGCGAACGTGTTCGGCCAGTCGTTCCTGATCACCCAGGGCGCGCCGGGCACCGAGACCCGCTCGGTGGTCTGGTTCATCGTCGAGGAGGGGCTGCGGGACAACGACGCCGGTCGGGCCGCCGCGATGAGCATCGTGTTCGCCCTGATGCTGGCGGTGGTGAGCATCGCCAACTTCCGCCTCTTCCGCTACCGGGAAGACTGAGGGGACCGCCATGACGACGCCCACGCGCACCACGCGCGCCCCGGGGACCGTGCTGCGCCGGACCGTGCTCTACGCCACCCTGGTGGCGCTCGCCCTGGTCTTCCTGACCCCGCTGGTCTGGATGGTCATCACCTCGCTGAAGACCTACGCCGGCGCCCAGCAGATCCCGCCGAGCTGGCTGCCGGATCCGGTCTCCGGGTACGGCTACGAGCAGATCCTGAACAACACGGCCAACCCGGTGCTGCGCTGGTTCGCCAACAGCATGCTGGCCGCCACCCTGCACGCGGTGCTGGTGCTGGTGACCGCCTCGATGGCCGCGTACGCCCTGGCCCGGATGCGGTTCCGCGGCCGCGGGGTGACGTTCGCGCTGATCGTCGGGACGCTCTTCATTCCGCCGACCTCGCTGATCATCCCGAACTTCCTGATCGTCGACACGCTGGGCTGGATCGACACCCTCACCGTGGTGATCGTGCCGGGCGCGGCGAGCGCGTTCGGGGTGTTCTTCCTGCGGCAGTTCTTCCTCTCCCTGCCCCGGGAGCTGGAGGAGGCCGCGGTGCTGGACGGCGCCAACCAGTGGCAGATCTTCTTCAAGGTGGTGCTGCCGCTGTCCAGGCCAGCGCTGGCCACCCTGGCGGTGCTGTCGTTCCTGACCAACTGGAACGACTTCCTCTGGCCGATCTTCGTGCTGTTCAGCCCGGAGATGCTCACCCTGCCGCCGGGCCTGGGCCTGCTCCAGGGCGCCTACGTGACCGACTACCCGGTGATCATGGCGGGTGCGGTGCTGGCCAGCGTGCCGGTGCTGATCCTCTTCGTGCTCGCCCAACGGCACATCATCCAGGGCGTGTCGCGCAGCGGCCTGAAGGGATGACGGCCGGGACGACCCGGTGGCGCGGCGCGGCGGCGGCCTTCGCCGCCGCGCTGCTCGTCGCCGGCTGCGGCGGCGCCGAAGATCCGAAACCGACGAGCACCGGGAGCGACCCGAGCATGTTCACCAACCCGGTCGGACGCACCGACGCGCCCGACCCGCAGGCGATCCGGGTGGGCGACACCTGGTACCTGTTCCACACCAACGCCGGCGGCCGGAACGTCCCGGTGCTCACCTCGCCCGACCTGGTCGACTGGACCCCGGCCGGCGACGCGCTGCCCGAGCTGCCCGGCTGGGCGGACGCCGGGAAGACCTGGGCCCCGGAGGCGATCCAGCTGGCGCCGGACCGGTTCCTGCTCTACTACACGGTGGCCGGGCGCGAGTCGGGCCGGCAGTGCGTCGGCCGGGCGGTGGCCGGCGCGCCGCAGGGGCCGTACCGGGACGACTCGACCAGGCCGCTGATCTGCCAGGCGGAGCTGGGCGGGGCGATCGACGCGAGCCCGTTCCGGGACACCGACGGCAGCCTGTGGCTGCTGTGGAAGAACGACGGCAACGCCATCGGGGTGGACACCTGGCTCTGGTCGCAGCGCCTCTCCGACGACGGGCTGCGCCTGGTCGGCGAGCCGACGAAGCTGCTCAAGCAGACCGAGCCGTGGGAGGGCAACCTGATCGAGGGGCCGTTCTTCCACCGCCAGGACGGACAGCTGTTCCTCTTCTTCGCCGCCAACGCCTACGACCGGGCCGAGTACGCCGAGGGCTACGCGGTCTGCGAGTCGCCCACCGGCCCCTGCCTGAAGGCCCCGGAGAACCCGATCCTGAAGACCAACGAGGCGGCCTCCGGCCCGGGCCACGCCTCGATGGTGGTCAAGGACGGCCGCACCTGGCTGCTCTACCACGCCTGGCCGCCCGGCCAGGAGGGCAGCGTCGACCCGGGCCGCCAACTCTGGCTCGACGAGGTCACCTGGCCCGACGGCAAACCCAGGATCAACGGCCCCACGGCCGAACCCCAGAAAAAACCCTGACCAGGGACCTTCCATAAATCCGACCACCCGGAAGACACGCCGGGGTCCGGAGTCACCGACAGCGCGGCACCCGACACGATCGGGTGCCGCGCCGTCGCGTACAGCAAAGGAAGCGTGACCGGAGCGCGGCGTGGGACCACCGGAGGGTTTCCGGGGAGCCCGGCCCGCGGAGGGATCAAGCCTGACCGCCCGGAGCGGGCCGGGCTCCCCGGAAACCCACCCAGAGATCACACGGAAGCCGATTCGGTAGCCGGAGAGGACGAGGACGAGGAACGACGGGCCAGACGGTTCCGCCGGTAGCCGTAGCCGAAGTAGATGACCGCGCCGAGCAGCATCCAGCCGCCGAACCGCAGCCAGGTCTCCACCGACAGGTTGAGCATCAGGTAGAGGCAGGCCAGCGCCGAGACGACCGGCAGCACCGGGGAGAACGGCACGGTGAACGGCCGGTCCAGGTCCGGGCGCTTGCGGCGCAGGATCGGCACCGCGACCGACACCAGCACGAACGCGCAGAGCGCGCCGATGCTGACCAGGTCGGCCAGCGCGGACAGCGGCAGGAAGCCGGCCAGCAGCGCGACGGCCACGGTCATGATGGCCGAGATCCGGTACGGGGTGCCCCAGCGCGGGTGCACCGTGGCGATCGACGGCGGGATCAGCCCGTCCCGGCTGATGGCGAAGCCGATCCGGCCCATCGCCACCAGGTCGACCAGGATGACGCTGGTCAGGCCGGCGACCGCGGCGATGGAGACGAGCACGGCGGCCCACCCGGCGCCGACCGACTCGAACGCCGCGGCGATCGGCGCGCCCCGGTCGATCTCGGTGTACGGCACCATGCCGACCACCACCAGCGAGACGCCGATGTAGAGCACGGTGGAGACCAGCAGCGTGCCGAGCAGGCCGAGGGTCAGGTCCCGGCGCGGCCGGCGGGTCTCCTCGCCCAGGTTGGCCACCGCCTCGAAGCCGGTGTACGCGAAGAAGACCACCGCGGCGGCGCTGAGCACGCCGACGAACCCGAAGACCGACGGCTCCAGCCCGAACAGCGCCTGGGTGACGGGCTGCTTGATGCCGTCCTCGCCGGCCTCGGCGGGCTGCGGCGAGGGGATGAACGGGGTCAGGTTGGCGGCCTTGACGAAGAACGCGCCGGCGAGCACCACGAAGACGCAGATGCCGACCTTCACCAGCACCAGCAGGTTGGTCACCCGGGCGGACTCCCGGATGCCGACGATGGCCACCACGCCGAGCAGCAGCACGATCGCGATCGCGCCGAGGTTGACCACGCTGCCGTCCTCGGCGAACCAGGCGGCGGGCAGGTCGAACAGTTCGGCGAGGTAGCCGGACCAGCCGCGGGCGACCACCGCGGCACCGAGCGCGAACTCCAGCAGCAGGTCCCACCCGATGATCCAGGCGACGATCTCGCCCATGGTGGCGTACGCGTAGGTGTAGGCGCTGCCGGCGGCCGGCACGCTGGAGGCGAGTTCGGCGTAGCAGAGCGCGGCGAGCAGCGCCACCACGCCGGCGATGGCGAAGGAGATCACCACGCCGGGGCCGGCGCTGTCCCGGGCCTCGATGCCGGTGAGCGTGAAGATGCCGGTCCCGATGACGATGCCGATGCCGAAACCGGTCAGGTCGAGCGCGCCGAGCCGCCGCTTCAGTCCGGGCCCGCCGTCCGAGCCGTCGGCCTCGCTCTGGGCCAGCACGTCCTTGATCGGTTTGGTACGCAGCACGGACACCCGGTCACCCCTCCCCACCGTGCCGACCACCACGCTGGCGGCCGGTGACCGCCGTCGGTACCCACCGCGGACCGTCGCCAACCGCCATTCTTCGGGCCAACCCGGTCACCACCCACCGTGTGCTCCCGGTCACCCGCCGGAACGTGACGCGGGAGTCCGGACCGCCGCCTATCCGACGGACGGACCGTTCCGCCCCGCACCACTTGCGCGCGGCACACCTGGTGTGAAAATTTCCTACCAGCGGCAGATAGCCGACGGCGAATCTTGCCGAGGGCCGCCGCGACGAAACCTGCCACGGGATTCCCCACGAAGGGACACACCGCATGAAGGCAACTCGGCTCGGAGCCGCCGGGCTGGCCGCGGCACTGCTCGGCGCGCTCGTCGCCAGCACCCCCGCGAACGCCACCGAAGCGGCGGCGACCGACGTCTCCGCCACCACCTGCGTCACCGACCCGGCCACGCCCAAGCGGCAGTTCCGGGCCATGTGGATCGCCTCCGTCACCAACATCGACTGGCCCAGCAAGGCGTCCTGGACCTCGCCGGACCAGATCGCCACCCAGAAGGCCGAATACCTGGGCTGGCTGGACCTGGCCGAGCGGCTGAACCACAACGCCGTCGTGGTCCAGGTCCGCCCGACCGCCGACGCGTTCTGGCCGTCGCCGCACGAGCCCTGGTCGGAGTACCTGACCGGGGTGCGCGGCAAGGACCCGGGGTGGGACCCGCTGGCCTTCGTGGTGGAGGAGGCGCACAAGCGGAACCTCGAGTTCCACGGCTGGTTCAACCCGTACCGCGTCTCCATGCCGGCCCCGAGCGGCGCCGGCGCGGACATCAGCAAGCTGGCCCCGAACCACCCGGCGCGGCAGCACCCGGAGTGGACCTTCGCGTACCCGCCGGCCGGGGTCGCCGGCAGCCGGCTCTACTACAACCCCGGCATCCCCGAGGTCCGCGAGTTCGTGCAGACCGCGATGATGGACGCCGTCAAGCGGTACGACATCGACGGTGTGCACTTCGACGACTACTTCTACCCGTACCCGAGCGGCACCCACCAGGTGCCCGACGACGCGACGTTCGCGGCGTACAACCGCGGCTTCACCAACAAGGCCGACTGGCGGCGGGACAACATCAACCTGCTGGTCCAGGAGATGAACGCCAAGATCAAGGCGGAGAAGCCGTGGGTGAAGTTCGGGGTCAGCCCGTTCGGCATCTGGCGTAACAAGTCCGCCGACCCGCTCGGCTCGGACACCACCGGCAGCCAGTCGTACGACATCATCTCCGCCGACACCCGCAAGTGGGTCAAGGAGGAGTGGATCGACTACGTGGTGCCGCAGCTCTACTGGTACATCGGCCAGTACCCGGCCGCCGACTACGCCCGGCTGGTGCCGTGGTGGGCGGACGTGGTGAAGGGCACCCGGGTGCAGCTCTACATCGGACAGGCCGACTACAAGAGCGGTGACCCGGTGTACGGCTCGTTCTGGATGAACCCGCAGGAGCTGTCCAACCACCTGACGCTGAACCGGTCGCACCCGGAGGTGCTGGGCAACGTGCACTTCTCGGCGGTCCAGGTCCGGGCGAACCGGCTCGGCGCGACCGACATCTACGCCGCCGAGCACTACTCCCGCCCGGCGCTGATCCCGACCATGTCGCACCTGCCGGCCAAGCCGCTGCTCATGCCGGTGGTCACCGGGTCGGCTCGGCAGGACGACGGGGTCCGGCTGAGCTGGCGGCAGCCGGCCGACGGGATGGGCCCGCTCGGCACGGCCGCCTCGTACGCGATCTACCGCTTCGACGGGGTGCAGTTGGCCGGCAAGTGCGACGTCGCGGACGCCACGCACCTGGTGGACACCGTCCGGGCCACCCCGGGCGCGGTGCAGTCCTGGGTGGACACCACCGCCGAGCCGGGCAAGCGCTACACCTACTACGTGACGGCGCTCGACCGGCTGGCCAACGAGAGCCCGCTCAGCCCGCCGCACGTCGTGCGCTGATCCACCGACCGAGTGCCCCGGGCGTCACCGACGCCCGGGGCATTCGTCTGTTTCAACGTATGTCACCAATAGTTCACACCGATACAAGATCCGGGGCGGGCGGTTCATCGACACTAATCGACATCCGGTGACCCGCCGGTAACAAATGGTTCCGCACACCCTCGCGGAGGTTGCCATGCCCCGTCGTCTCGCCACCCTCCTCGCCTCGGGCGCGCTCGGCCTGCTGGTCGCGCTCGGGATCGCCACCCCCGCCGCCGCCGTCACGCCCCAACAGAAGCTCTCCGTCCTGTCCAGCTGGACCCAGACCAGCGCCACCAGCTACAACGCCTGGAACGCGGCGCGGCTGAACAAGGCCGCCTGGGCCGACTACGCGTTCGACTGGTCCACCGACTACTGCTCGTCCAGCCCGGACAACCCCCTCGGGTTCACCTTCAACCTCTCCTGCTACCGGCACGACTTCGGCTACCGCAACTACAAGGCGATGGGCCAGTTCTCGGCCAACAAGTCCCGGCTGGACAGCGCCTTCTACGCGGACCTGAAGCGGGTCTGCGCCACGTACAGCTCCGTCGTCCGGCCCGCCTGCTACAGCCTGGCCTGGACCTACTACCAGGCGGTCAGCATCTTCGGTTCGGTCGCCGCCGTCCAGCAGGCCGACATCGACCGCGCCGCCCGGATGAAGGCCGACGCGGAACGCCGCGCCGCCGCCCGTTCCTGAACCCTCCCTCCCACCCCACCTCTCCCCGCCCCCTCGACCTCCAGGTCGATCATGAGGTTTGCGTCATTTCCGGGCCGGACCCGGACGTGAACTTCATGATCACCGGGTCGGGGGCGGGGCCCGGGGGGTGGGTCAGGCGTGTTCGGTGTGAGGGGTGGGGTGGCGGTGGGGGTCCGCCGCCGGGCGGCGGGGAGCCGGGGTCGGCACGCCGGTGCTGAACCGGGTCGAGTCGGCCGCCAGGTCGGGGTGCTCCACGCCGAGCGCGAGGGCCGCCGCCTCCTCCAGCCCCAGCTCGGCCCCCTCGCCGTACGCGTCGTCGAAGGCCGCGTCGCCCAGCTCCCGGCGCAGCTGCGCCTGCCGCTCCGCCCAGTACGTCCCGTAGATGCCCGGGGTGGAGCGCAGGCTGGCCCGGGTGGCCTGGGCCGCGCCGAAGAGCCGGGCCGCGGTCAGCGGATGGCCCCCGGCGGCACAGCGCACCGCCACGCCGTTCAGGGTGTCGCAGGCCCGGCCGTGGAAGCCGTGGCTCATCCGGGACCGGAGCGCCACCAGCAGGTGCTCGTGCGCGGCGATCAGGTCACCACGGGCCAGGGCGACCATGCCGAGCAGCATGTCCACCGAGCGCCGGCCCCGCTCCACCGGGCGGGCCGCCTCGACCGGGCGGGCGGCGCCGAGCAGCTCCGCCGCCTCGTCCAGCGCGCCCCGCCGCCAGAGCAGCTCGGCCAGGCCGAACACGGCGAACAGCGCGTCGCCCAGCACGTCCTGGCCGTGCGCCCACTCGATGACCTCCCGGCAGACCCGCTCGGCCTCGGCGAACTGTCCCATGTCGACCAGCGGGGCCGCCCGCCCGGCGAGCACCCGGGCCAGCAGCCCGGCGTCGCCGGCCTGCCGGGCCGCCGCCTCGGCCCGCTGCGAGAAGCGCAGCTCCTCGGCGAACTCGCCGTCCGCGCCGGCGTGCAGCGAGTGCATGTGGTACGCCGCCGCCAGCTCGTCCTCCGGGATCGGCTCCCCGGTCTCCGCGATCCGGCCGTAGAGCCGGAACAGCCAGAGCCGTCCCTCCCGGGCCAGGCCCCGCTCCCGCCACCACTGGTCGAGCCCACCGGCCAGCCGCAGGCCCGCCCGGGCGCTGCCGCCGGTGGCGCACCAGCGCAGCGCGGCGCGCAGCTCCCCGGCGAGCGGGTCGAGGGCGTAGAGGGAGAGGGTGACCGGGCGCCCGTCCGGGCCGAGGTGGGCCCGCTCCAGCGCGTGCGCCGACCAGGCCACGTGCCGGTCCCGGGCGGCCTGCTCCTCGCCGGCCTCGGCCAGCCGGCGCGCCGCGTACGCCCGGATCGGGTCGAGCATCCGGTAGGTGCTGCCCGCGGCGTGCGGCTCGGCCAGCACCATCGACTTGTCCACCAGGACGGAGAGCGGGTCGAGCGGGTCGTCGCCGAGCAGCCACTCGACGGTGGCCAGGTCCACCGGGCCGGCGAAGATCGCCAGCCAGCGCAGCAGCCGGGCCGCCCGCGGCCCCAGCGTCCGGTACGACCAGGTGACCGTCGCCTGCATGGTGAGGTGCCGCTCGCTGGCCGACCGCTGCACCGCCCGGGTGGCCGGGGTCGGTGGCGTGGCGCCGGCCGCCGCCGCGACCAGGTCCACGGTGTCCTGCTGGTTGCCCATCCAGCCGCGCTCCACCGGGGGCGGCTCCGGGTCGTCCCGTCCGGCGTCCAGAGTGCCGAGCACGTCGTCGAGGCGCTCGGCGAGCTGGCCGACCGAGAGCACCCGCAACCGGGCCGCGGCCAGCTCGATGGCGAGCGGCAACCCGTCCAGCCGCTGCACCACCCGGCGCAGGTCGGCCGACTCGGCCGGGTCCGGCTGCCGGCCGCCCCGGGCCGCCGCGGTCCGGTCCAGCAGCAGCGCGACCGCGTCGCTCTCCGCGCCGTCGACCGGCGGGTCGACCGAGAGCGGCGGGATCCGCCAGACCACCTCGCCGGGCAGGCCGAACGACTCCCGGCTGGTGGCCAGCACCCGCACGCCCACCCCGCCGGCGAGCAGCCGGGAGATCACGTCGGCCGAGGCGGCGGGTTGGGCGTCGCAGGTGTCCAGCACGACCAGCATCCGGCGGGCGGCCGCGTACTCGACCAGGGTGTCCACCATCGGACGACCGGGCTCGGGGCGCAGGCCGAGCACGGCGGCGATCGCGAACGCCACCAGCCCCGGGTCGGTCACCGTGGCGATGTCGACGAACCAGACCCCGTCCGGATACGTCTCCACCAGGTCGGTGGCGAGCTCCACGGCCAGGCGGGTCTTGCCCGCCCCGCCCGCGCCCAGCACGGTGACCAGCCGGTGCTCCTCGACCAGCCGGCGCAGCTCGGCGCGCTCGGCCTGCCGGCCGACGAACGAGGTGACCTGGGTGGGCAGGTTGTGCGCCACCGCGTCGGCGGTACGCGGCCGCGGGAACTGCCGCTCCAGGCCCGGGGCGACCAGTTGGAACAGCCGCTCCCGGTCGTCGAAGCCACGCAGCCGGTGCAGGCCGAGGTCGAGCAGGGAGGCGCCGGTCGGGAGCGGGTCGGCGTGCCGCGCGGTGGCGGCCGAGCAGAGCACCTGAGCGCCGTGCGCCGCGGCGGCGATCCGGGCCGCCCGGTGCACCTCGGGGCTGGCGTACTCGCCGTCGCGCGGCTCGGCCCAACCGGTGTGCAGCCCCATCCGTACCCGGGGCGCGGCCTCGGCGGTGGGCCAGTCGTGGTCGGACAGTGCGCGTTGCGCGGTCAGGCACGCGGTGAGCGCCGCGGTCGCGTCGCCGAACGCGAGGAAGAACGAGTCGCCCTCGGTCAGCAGCTCCGCGCCCTCGGTGGCGGCGATCGTCCGGCGCAGCAGGCGGCGGTGCTCGCGCAGCACCGGACGGTAGTCCGGCCCGAGCAGCTGAGCCAGCCGGGTCGAGCCTTCGATGTCGGTGAAGACGAAGGTCACCCACCCGGTCGGGAGGTGGATCCGTGGCGACATGCGTGGAACCTCCGCCCGTGACGTCGGGTTCATGCTGCCTGATACCGGGCCATCACGCATCGTGAGAACGGCCGGGCAGGTTCCGACCCAAGGTGCCACTGGACCTCGACGCGGGCAAGCGCGACGGCCCGAGCGGACGGGATCAGCAGCCGCAGGCACCACCGCAGCAGCCACCGCCGCCACCGGGCGCGGACGCGCCACCGGACGCCGGGGCGCCGCCGCGACCGGTCACCGCGACCGTCGAAAGCAGCTTGACCGTGTCGTCGTGCCCCTGCGGGCAGGAGGCCGGCTCACCGGCCCGGATCATCGGACGGTTGACCTCGAAGGTGTCGCCGCAGGCACGGCAACGGAACTCGTAGCGGGGCATGGCATCAGGGTACGACCGGACCTGACTTCGGACGGGACATGGGTGATACTCGACGGGTGGTGGACGGCGAGGACAGACCGACCCTTCGGCCCCTGCGACCGGCCGCGCCGCTCGACGGGCCGCTCGCCGGCTCGGGCGCGGCGCCCGACGACCCGGCGACCCGGCTACCCCGCCCGCGCCGTCCGTGGCTGAGAACCGCCGCGCCGGCGGACGCCTCGACCGGGCCGGCCGAGGCGGAGACCGGCGACGCCGGTGCGGAGTCCGCCGTCGAGTCGGCTGCCGTCTCCGCCGCGCCGACCGGCACGGACGCGCCAGCCCCCGCCGCCACGAAGCCGGACGGCGACGCCGACGCCACGACCAAGCCGGGCGACAGCGCGGACACCGCCACCACGAAGCCACGTGACAGCGCGGACGCCCCGACCAAGCCGGGCGAGGGCGCGGACACCGCCGCCAAGCCGGCTGACGGCGCGGGTGCGTCGAAGGCCACCGCGGAGCAACCCGACACCGCGGCGACCGGGGGCGACGCGAAGACCACGGACCGACCGGCGGGAGCCCGGCGCCGCCGGGTGCCGTTCGCGCACGCCCTACGGCAGCCGCCGCACCGGGTGGCGCTGACCGCCGCCCGGGCGACCCGGGACTGGTCGCGGCGCTCCAGCGGGCGGCTCACCCTGCCCGGGGTGTTCCTGCTCGCGCTGGTCCTGGGTACCGCCGCGGCGGGCGCGCTGGTGGTGCCCGGCGCCGTGCGCGCGCCCCACACGGTCGCCGCCGACGCCAGCGCCACCCCACCGCCCGCCCTGCCGGGGCTGCCCGGCACGCCGCTGCCCACCGGGACGCTGCCGCCGGGCGGCGCGCTGCCCACCGGGCCCACCGTCGGCCCGGTGGCCACCGGCCGGCCGGCCGACGCGCTCGCCGCGTGGGCCCAGCAGGTCGGCCCGAAGGTCGGCATCTCGCCGGTCGCCATGCAGGCCTACGGCTACGCCGAACTGGTGCTCGCCGAGACGAACCGCAGCTGCGGCCTGAGCTGGACCACGCTGGCCGCGATCGGGTTCGTCGAGTCCGCGCACGGCCAGGCGAACAACGCCCGGCTGGGCACCGACGGCCGGGCGCTGCCCGAGATCATCGGCCTGCCGCTGGACGGGCAGGGCGGCCGGATGCGGATCACCGACACCGACCGCGGCCTGCTGGACCGGGACACCAGCTACGACCGGGCGATCGGGCCGATGCAGTTCATCCCGACCACCTGGCAGGAGATCGGCGCCGACGCGGACAACGACGGCCGCAAGGACCCGCACGACCTGGACGACGCCGCCCTGGCCGCCGGCAACTACCTCTGCAAGGGTGGCCGGAACCTCACCATTCCGGGCGACTGGTGGAACGCGATCCTGTCGTACAACGACGTGCGCCGTTACGCCCAGGACGTCTTCGACACCGCCAACCGGTACGGACAGGCCAGCCGCACGTGAAGTGATCGTCCGCATACATTGGAGAACTGGACACTTCCCCCGGGCAGCTGTTAGCGGCAAGCTAGACGGGTGATGGTGCGCGAGTGGGACCCCAGGACCGCGTCGTCCGCCGAGATCGCGTCGCTGCTGGACACGCTCAACGCGGTCCTCGCGGTCGATCTCCCGCAGGATCCGCCGTGGCGGGAGAGTTCCCTGCGTGAATACCTCTCCGAGGTGATGCCCGGCGAACGGCGGCTCTCCTGGGTCGCCCAGGCGGAGCCGGCCGCCAACGGGGCGCCGGGGGCGATCCTGGGCCACGTCCAGGTGCTGCTGCTCGGCGACATCGGCGTGCTGGAGGTGCTGGTGCACCCCTCGGAGCGGCGCTCCGGGCTCGGCCGCGACCTGGTGCGGACCGCCGCCCGCCGGGCCTACCACGAGGGCTTCCAGTCGATCGGGGTCGAGGTGGTCGGCGACACCCCGGCGGTGGCCTTCTACGAGTCGCTCGGCTTCACCCGGGAATACGTCGAGACCCGCAGCGTGCTCGACCTCTCCACGGTGGACTGGGCCGACCTGGCCGAGATGGCCACCGGCGTCGGCGCCGGCTACCACCTGGAGTTCTGCCCCGGCGGGCCGCCGGACGACCTGATCGAGGCGTACGCGCGGGCCAAGGCCGAGGTGCGTGACGTCGACGACGGCGAACTGCGCCCCAGCTCGTACGACCCGGAGCGGCTGCGGGACAGCCTGGACTGCCTGCACCGGCGCGGCATGAAGCCGTACATCGTGCTCGCCCTGCACGAGCAGACCGGCGAGGTGGCCGGCCTGACCGAGGTCGTGGTGCCGGCACAGCACCCCACCCGGGCCGACCAGTACGACACCATCGTGGGGCAGGACCACCGGGGCTACGGGATCGACCGGGCGATCAAGGCGCGGATGCTGCTGGAGCTGCGCTCCGCCGAGCCCGACCTGACCGAGGTGCAGACCTGGAACGCGCAGGCCAACGAGGCGATGCTCAAGGTCAACGCGGAGCTGGGCTACCGCCCCGACCGGGACTGGTGCGAATACAGTGTCGACGTCGCCGACCTCGTCCACCGGCTCGACGCCCCGCGCTGACCGGAGTTCACGAAACAGTCCACCGGGGGATGGACGCTGGACAGCGACGCCCCTTAACGTGCGTTAGTTCACGTCCACCCATCGTGGAGGCCACATGCGCCCGCGCCGCACAATCGCCGCGCTCGCGACCGCCGCAGCCGTCACCACCACGGCCGTCGCCGTCGCACCCACCGCGGCCAGCGCCGCGCCCACCGACCTGTTCATCTCCGAGTACGTCGAAGGCTCGTCGAACAACAAGGCGATCGAGCTCTACAACGGCACCGGCGCCGCCGTCGACCTGGCCGCCGGCGGATACCAGCTCCAGCTCTACTTCAACGGCTCCACCACCCCGACGAACGTGCCGCTGACCGGCAGCGTCGCGGCCGGGGAGGTCTTCGTCTTCGCCCACGCCTCCGCCGGGCCGGCGATCCTCGCCCAGGCCGACCAGACCACCAGCGTGGGGCTGTTCAACGGCGACGACGCCGTCGTGCTGAGCCGCGCCGGCACCGTGCTCGACTCGCTCGGCCAGGTCGGCGTCGACCCGGGCACCGAGTGGGGCGGCGGCCTGACCAGCACCGCGGACAACACCCTCCGCCGGCTGGCCAGCGTCACCGCCGGCGACACCGAGCCGTCCGATGCCTTCGATCCGGCCGCCCAGTGGTCCGGCTTCGCCACCGACACCTTCGACGGGCTCGGCGCCCACTCCCTGGACGGAGGTGGCCCGGTCGACGCGCCGGCCACGCTGAACTGCGGCGGGGCGCTGGTCACCCCGGCCGGCACCGCGGCGACCCGCGAGGTCACCGCGACCGACGCCGACGACCGGATCGTCGACCTGACGGTCACCTCGGTCACCCCCACCCCGACCGCCGGTTCGATCAGCCGCACCGCGCTCACCCCCGCCGACGCGGTCGGCGGCACCGCCCGGGCCACGGTCGCGGCGAGCGCCGACCTGGCCGCCGGGGCGTACACCGTCGTGCTGACCGCGACCGACGCCGGCGGCGGCACCGCCACCTGCACGCTCTCCGTGCAGGTCACCCGGGAGCTGACGGTCGGCGAGGTGCAGGGCCCGACCACCGACGGCGAGTCCGGGCCGGCCGACCGGTCCCCGTACGCGCCGGCCAGCGGCAACGGGACCAGCAGCGCCCTCTACGACGTCCGCGGCGTGATCACCCAGCTGACCCTGGCCCGGGACTCCTCCGGGCGGGACCAGCGCGGCTTCTTCCTGCAGAGCCGGGCCGACGCCACCGACGGCGACCCGACCAGCTCCGACGGCATCTTCGTGTTCATGGGCTCGTTCACCTCGCTGATCGGCGGCTACGTGCCGACCGTCGGCGACGAGGTGGTGCTCCGCGCCCGGGTGTCCGAGTACTTCACCATGACCCAGCTCTCCAGCGCCTCGCTGGTCCGCAAGGTCGCCTCCGGGGTCGACGTGGACGCCGCCGTCGAGGTCACCGACGCGGTGCCGCCGGCCGATCTGGTCGAGGCGGGCCGCTTCTGGGAGCGGCACGAGGGCGCCCGGCTGCGGGTGCGCGCCGGCAGCGGCGCGGTGAGCGGGCGGGACGTCTTCGCCTCCACCGCCGACGCCGAGCTGTGGGTCATCGACCGGGACGACCCGCTGCTGGACCGCGCCGACCCGTACGCCCGCCGGGTGTTCCGCGACGCGCACCCGCTGGACAACGACCCGACCCGCCGCTTCGACGACGGCAACGGCCAGCGGATCATGCTCGGCAGCATGGGTGTGAAGGGCAGCACCGGGAACAGCGGCGCGCTGCTGCCGCCGGTGCACACCTTCGACACGCTGAGCGCCGACGCCGTCGGCGGCCTCTACTACTCGTTCGAGAAGTACGGCGTGCAGGTCGAGCGGGCCGAGTTCGCGGCGGGCACCGACCCGTCAACGAACCACCCGCCGCAGCCGGCCAACCGGTCGGAGGAGGTCGCCGTCGCGACCTACAACGTCGAGAACCTGTACGACTTCCGGGACGACCCGTTCGACGGCTGCGACTTCGCCGGCAACGCGGGCTGTGCCGGGGTGAGCCCGCCGTTCGACTACGTGCCGGGCAGCGAGCAGGAGTACCGCGACCAGCTGGCCGCGCTGGCCGACCAGATCACCACCGACCTGCACAGCCCGGACCTGATCCTCGTCCAGGAGGCCGAGGACCAGGACATCTGCGCGGTCTCCGGCGGGCAGCTGAGCTGCGGCAGCACGAACAACGCCGACGGCGCGCCGGACACCCTGCAGGACCTGGCGCTGACCATCGCGGCGGCCGGCGGTCCCGCCTACGCCGCCGCGTACGACCGGACCGGCGCGGACGCCCGCGGCATCACCGCCGCCTTCCTCTACCGCACCGACCGGGTGGCGCTGGCCGAGGCGACCGCGACCGACCCGCTGCTGGGCTCCGCGCCCACCGTGCAGTACCGCGCGCCGGGGCTGCCCGGCAACGCGGACGTGCAGAACCCGAAGGCGCTCAACGCGGTGCTGCCGGCCGACGTGGACACCTCGACCGGCCGGGACGGCAACAACGTCTTCACCCGCGCACCGCAGCTCGGCAAGTTCACCGTGGCGGCCGCGCCCGGTTCGACCGAGCGGTTCACCCTCTGGGCGGCGAGCAACCACTACTCGTCCGGCCCGGACAGCCGGGTCGGCCAGCGCCGGGAGCAGGCCGCGTACGGGGCCGCGATCGTCACCGCGATCGAGGCGTCGGACCCGCACGCCCGGGTGGTCTACGGCGGGGACCTGAACGTCTTCCCCCGCCCCGACGACCCGATCGCCACGGCCGACCGGCCGACCCCGTCGGACCAGCTCGCCCCGCTGTACGAGGCGGGCATGCGCAACCTCTGGGAGGACCTGCTCGCCGACGCGCCGTCGTCCGCCTACTCGTACAGCTTCGAGGGGCAGGCGCAGACGCTGGACCACCTCTTCGTCAACGAGGCGCTGCACGGGGACCTAGTGCAGATGCGGGCCGCGCACATCAACGCCGACTGGCCGGCGGACCACGCCGGTGACGGCACCCGCGGCTCCAGCGACCACGACCCGCAGGTGGCCCGGTTCCGCTCGCGCGCCTCGCTGAGCGTCGGGAACGCGACGGTGGCCGAGGGCGACAAGGGCACCAGCCCGCTTACCTTCACCGTCACCGTCTCCCGGCCGCTGTCCCAGCCGGTGCTGGTCTGCGCCGCGACCATCGGCATCACCGCCCAGTCCGGCCAGGACTACGACCCGTACGCCGGCTGCCGCACGCTGGCCGCAGGGCAGACCTCGCTGGCCTTCCCGGTGACCGTACGCGGCGACCGGAAGCCGGAGCCGGACGAGAAGTTCACCCTCGTGGTGACCGGCGTGCCGGGGCTGCGCCTGGCCGACCCGATCGCCACCGGCACCATCGCCAACGACGACTGACGTCGGCAGCGGAAGACGACGGCCCGTCGGCCAGGTTTGCGCCTGGCCGACGGGCCGTCGGCCGTCGCACTGGCGCTCACGGTGACACGGGGCGGCCAAGGAGAAGACGGCCGGCACGGACGGGAACGGATCCGGACCGCCGGGCGTGTACCTGGCATGGGAAGGAACGCGGCACCGCCGGCCCGCCCACCGGACGAGCTCGTCCCCGCTCGGCCGGATCCCGATCCGGACCTGCCGTTCGAGCGGTTCTACCGGGCGCACGTCGACCGGGTCCACCGGGCGCTGGCGCTGGCCACCGGGGACGTCGCGCTGGCTCGCGAGGCGGCCGACGAGGCGATGGCGCGGGCGTACGCGCGGTGGGAACACGTGCGTCGGCTCGACAACCCCGCCGGCTGGGTGTTCCGGGTCGGGTTGAACTGGGCCACCTCCTGGTGGCGCAAGGTACGCCGGGAGCGCCCGCCCGCCATCGACGAACTGCATCCGTCCCAGGCCGGGCCGGATCCGGCCGCCCTGGCCGCCCGGTCGGCCCTGGACGGACTGCCCACCGCGCAGCGCACCGTGATCGTCTGCCGGATCCTGCTCGACCTCTCCACCGCCGAGACGGCTGCCGTGCTCGACCTGACCGAGGGCACGGTGAAGAGCCGGCTGTCCCGGGGGCTCGCCGGGCTGCGCGCCGCGCTGGTCGAGAAGGAGTGACCATGACCGCCGTACCCGACGACCTGATCGAAGCGGTGCACCAGGCCGCGCGGGCGACCCCGCCGCACGCTGCCGACCTCGCGAACGTGCACCGCCGCCGGCGTGCCCGGCGCCGCCGGCGAGCGGCCGCCACGGCTGGCGGACTCGCGGCTCTGGTGGCGCTCACCGGCGGCGCTCTTCCGATGCTGGCCGACGCCCGGACCGCGCCCGCGCCGGCGACCCCGCCGACGATCCCGGCGCTCCCCGCCACGAGTCCACCGGCGACCCCGGTCGTGCCCACGGTCGCACCGGCCCAGCGGCTGCTGGGCGGCATGGCGGTCGAGGTGCTACCCGACGGAACGCTGCGGCGGCACCGGGTACCCGACGGGTGGGAGCAGACCGTCGCGCTGGCCGACGGACGGCTGGTCGGACTGCAGTTGACCGATCTGCGGCCGGGGGTGCCCCGGCGGGACGGCCCGGAGGTCGAGGGCCTGTCGATCAAGCTGGTGGTGCTGAGCCCCGACGACACCGTCGAGCAGAGCCGGGAGGTCCGGGTCAGGGGTGCCGGCGTGGAGCTGGTCGGCGCCGACGGGACGTCCGCCTACCTGGCCCGGGACGGTGGCATCCTGGCGCACGACCTGGCCACCGGTCGGGAGGAGTTCCTGCTCCGTTCGTCGACCGCGGGCGTCGACCTGCTGGCGGCCAGCCAGACCGCGCTCGGGCCCGGCCACCTGGCCGAGCAGCGGACCGACGACGGCTGCCGCACAGACGTGCGCCGGCTGACCGACGGGAAGCGGATCGCTCGGCTCACGGTCGAGGGTCTTTGCGAGAACGGTCTCCGGCTGTCGCCGGATGGCCGTCTGGTCGCGGTCCCGTACCAGCGCTTCCCCGACCGGACCGGCGATCGGGAGCGGCGGCTCGCGGTCTTCGACATCAGCAGCGGGGCGCTCCGGGCCGACCAGCCGGTCACCACGTCCCGCCGGGCCTCCGGGGCGGACGCGATCCAGGGGGTCGCCTGGGCCGACGACACGACGGTGCGGGTCGCCTGGACCGACCCTCCGGAGGGCGCGCGCGGCGTGCATTCGGTGGACGAGGGGGTGAAGGTGGTGACCGTCGCCGTCCGGTAGCGCGTGGGGCGGGCGCACCTCCCACTCGCTGCGGCGTCGCCGTTCCTCGCGGTCCACCGGGCAACGATGATAGGTCTCCGGCGGACGGGCCAGGCCGTAGAGGTCACCCCACCACTCGCCGGGTTCGGGTTCGATGATCGTGTCGAGATGGGCCGGGTAGCGCCGGCCGGCACCGTCCCGGGTGTCGTCCCAGGTCTCCATCGGCTGGATGATCCGGCCGTCCTGATCGACCACGACGAGGTAGAGGCCGGCGGCCCCGAGCAGCCGTTCGAGCACCGCCAGGCTCGGTGTCAACGTCCCGGCCTCGACCCGCGAGACGGTCGACGGCGCCACCTTGGCGAAACGGGCCATCCGGAGCTGGCCGACGCCGACCATGCGGCTGGCCCGCCGGACCAGGCCGGCGATGGGAAACCGACCGACGGTTGGCCCGGCGGCGGGCGGATCGAGCGCGGAGGGCATGGCCGAACCTTCCCCGGCCGTCCGGCTGCGGAGCAACCCCTGTGGACGAACCTGTGGACAACGCGCCGGGCGGCTGACAGACACCCTCGCACTGGCCCCTTTGCTCTGCTTCAACCAACGCACAGGATCCGGCCGCAAAACGCTGCGTGGGTTGAAGCAGAGCAAAGGGGGCAAGGGGGGCTACCCGCGGGGCGTCCGAACGGGGCCGCGGCCAGGTCGTCGGGCACGGCCGCGGTGCGCTTCCGGACGTGCCCGGTGGCCGTGCCGGCAGGCTTACCTGCCCGGACCGGGGTTGCCCGAGCCGGCCGAGGGCTCGTCAGTAACGGTCGCGGAGCAGTTGGGCGGCCTCGACCGCCCAGTAGGTGAGGATGATCTGCGCGCCGGCCCGGCGGATCGAGGTGAGCGTCTCCAGCATCACCCGCTCCCGGTCGATCCAGCCGTTCGCCGCGGCCGCCTCGACCATCGCGTACTCGCCCGAGACCTGGTAGGCGGCGACCGGGACGTCGACCGCCGCGCGGACCGCAGCCACCACGTCGAGGTACGGCAGCGCCGGCTTGACCATCACCATGTCGGCGCCCTCGGCGACGTCCAGCGCCACCTCGCGCAGCGACTCCCGCAGGTTCGCCGGGTCCTGCTGATAGGTGCGCCGATCCCCCTCCAGCGCCGACTCCACCGCGTCCCGGAACGGGCCGTAGAACGCCGAGGCGTACTTCACCGCGTACGCCAGCACGGCGACGTCGGTGTGGCCGGCGGTGTCGAGCGCCTTGCGGACCACCCCGACCTGGCCGTCCATCATGCCGGACGGCCCGACCACGCCAACCCCGGCGGCGGCCTGGGCCACCGCCATCTCGGCATACGCCGCCAGGGTGGCGTCGTTGTCCACCTCGCCGTCCTGGGTGAGCAGGCCGCAGTGCCCGTGCGAGGTAAACTCGTCCAGGCAGAGGTCGCTCATCACCACGGTGGCGTCGCCGACCTCGGAGACCACGTCCCGGATGGCCACGTTCAGGATGCCGTTCGGGTCGATCCCGCCGGAGCCCTCCGGGTCCCGCTGCGCGGGCACGCCGAAGAGCATGATCCCGCCGACGCCGGCCTGGACCGCCTCGACCGCGGCCTTACGCAGCGAGTCCCGGGAGTGCTGAAGCACGCCCGGGAGCGAGGCGATCGCCCGCGGCTCGGTCAGCCCCTCCTTGACGAACATCGGCACGACCAGCTCGGCCGGGTCGACGCGGGTCTCGGAGACCAGCCGCCGGAGCGCCGCGGTGCGGCGCAGCCGACGGGGCCGGATCTCGGGGTACGACATGCGGGCCTCCTCCTGCGACTACCGGAAGCGGAGGGCGGTCGGCCCCTGCACCTTCGAGCCGCGGCGCTGCTTCGCCGGCATGGCGGCGAGCTTCTCGCGCAGCTCGACGGCGTAGGCGGCGAGCGCCTCCACCAGGTCGGGCACCGAGGCGTGCGGCGGCTGGACGTCGACCCGCAGGCCGAACTCCGTCGCGGTCTCCGCCGTCTTGGGCCCGATGACGGCAACAACGGTACGCGCATGCGGCTTCCCGGCGATACCGACCAGGTTCCGGACGGTCGACGACGAGGTGAAGAGCACCGCGTCGAAGCCGCCCGACTTGATCGCGTCCCGGATCTCGGCGGGCGGCGGGGCGGCCCGCACCGTCCGGTACGCGGTCACGTCGTCGACCTCCCAGCCGCGCTCGGTGAGCCCGGCGGCCAGCGTCTCGGTGGCGATGTCGGCGCGCGGCAGCAGCACCCGGCCGACCGGGTCGAGCACCTCGTCGTGCGGCGAGAACTCGGCCAGCAGCCCCTCGGAGGACTGCTCCCCGGACGGGATCAGCTCCGGCTGGATGCCGAACGCGCGGACCGCGTCGGCGGTCGCCTCGCCGATGCAGGCGATCTTGACGCCGCCGAAGTGCCGGGCGTCCAGGCCGTGCTCGGCGAACTTCTCCCAGACCGCCCGGACCGCGTTCACCGAGGTGAAGATCACCCAGGCGTACCGGCCGTCGACCAGGCCCTTGACCGCCCGCTCCATCTGGGCCGGGGTGCGCGGCGGCTCCACGGCGATGGTCGGCACCTCGCACGGGATCGCCCCGTACGCGCGCAGCCGGGCGCTCATCACGCCGGCCTGCTCCTTGGTCCGCGGGACCAGCACCTTCCAGCCGTACAGCGGCCGGTTCTCCCACCAGCTGAGCTTGTCCCGCTGGCCGACCCCGGCGCCGACGGTGAGCACCACCCGGCCGGTGAAACCGAGCGCGGCGGCGACGAAGCTGTCCACGGTCGACGTGGTGGTGTACTGCGTCTCCCCGGTGCCGTCGCCGGTCACCCCGACGGCGGTGGCGCCGTCCACCCCGGCGGCGAGCAGGCCGTCCCGGACCGCGGCCAGGTCGCCCGCGTCCACGGCCAGCGCCAGCGAGCCCCGGCCGACGGCCGCGGCCAGCGCCTCGAAGTCCAGCGTACTGACGTCCTCGACGTCGGCCGCGGTCCGTACGCCCGGCAGCGGCACGCCCGCGTAGGTGGCCACCCCCTCGGCCTGGCCGACCCCCGGCACCACCTCGAAGTGCGCGGCGGTACGCGCCACCGCCTGCACCTCCTTGACCACCGAGTCGTGGCCGAACGGGTCACCGGCGACCAGGTGCACGGCGTTCAGCCCGGAGCGGGCCGCCGAGATCAGCACCTTCGCCACGTCACCCGGCGCGCCCTCGGCAGGCGTGAACTGGGCGTCGGTCTTGGCCTGGGCGCGGACGGCGTCGAGCAGCGACTCGGGGACTCCCCGGTCGTACACCACCTGGTCGGCGTCGACCAGGGCGTCGTGCGCCCGACGGGTCAGCAGGCCCGGATCGCCGGGACCGGCCCCGACGAACGCGATACGGCCTACGGGCTTACGGGTGCGGGTCATTCTGTGCTCCCAAATTGCTGGGTCCCCGGGCCGGCGTGTCCTTCTTGGCCGAGGATCGAGTCGGCGCCGAGGTCGAGGAGTTCGGCGGCGAGTGCCTTGCCGATCTCCGCCGCGTCGGCGGGCGTACCGGTGCGGGACAGCCGGAGGTCACGCGTACCGTCCGGACTGATCACCGCCCCGCGCAGGTAGATCTCCTCGCCGGCGTCGCCCTCGGCGAGTTCGGCGTAGGCGGCGACGGGTGCGCTGCACCCGGCCTCCAGGGTGGCCAGGAACGCCCGCTCCGCGACGACCGCGGCGCGCGACGGTGCGTGGTCGAGCACGGCCAGCAGCTCGACCAGGTCCGGGGCGTCGACCCGGCACTCCACCGCCAGCGCACCCTGGGCGGGCGCGGGCAGCATCAGCATCGGGTCGAGCGTCTCGGTGACCACGTCGGTGCGGCCCAGCCGGGCCAGGCCGGCCCGGGCCAGCACGACGGCGTCCAGGTCGGCCTCCGAGCCGAGCACCCGCGCGAGGCGGGTGTCCACGTTGCCGCGGATCGGGGTGACCTCCAGCTGCATGCCGAGGGCGTGCAGCTGGGCGATGCGGCGCAGCGCGCCGGTGCCGACGGTCGCGCCGGGCGGCAGCTCGGTGAGCGTCCGCCCGTCGCGAGCGACCAGCGCGTCGCGCGGATCCTGCCGCGGCGGCACGGCGGCGATGTGCAGCCCGGGCGCCGCGGCGGTCGGCAGGTCCTTGTAGGAGTGCACGGCGAAGTCGATGGTCCGCGCGACGAGCGCGTCGCGCAGCGCGGAGACGAAGACGCCGACCCCGAGCCGGTGCACCGGCGCGGCGGAGCGGTCGCCGGCGGTGACCACCTCGACCAGTTCGACCGGGCGCCCGGTGGCGGCGGTCAGGGCCTCGGCGACGTGGCCGGACTGGGCCATCGCCAGGGCGCTGCCCCGGGTACCGAGGCGCAGGGGCGTGCTCATCGCTCACCTCCGGCGGGCGGGGTGACGTCGGCGGCGCCGAACGCCGTGGTGACGTCGGAATCCATGACGTCGGGGACGGTGTCGACCGGTGAGGTCTGCGGGACCTGCAGGTCGAACAGCTCGCGCAGCAGCGCCGCGTACTGGTCGCCGCCGGGCTCCGCGGCCAACTGGCGGACCCGCACAGTCGGCTGGTGCAGCAGCCGCTGGACCACGCGGTGCACGGTGCGGGCGACCTCGGCGCGCTGGTCGTCGCTGAGGTCGGGGCGGCGCTGGGCGAGCCGGCGCAGCTCGGCGGTGACCACGTCGTCGGCGCGCCCGCGCAGGGCGGCCACGGTCGGCGCCACGTCCGCCCCGCGCAGCCAGGTGAGGAAGCTCTCCACCTCGCCGGCGACGATCTGCTCCACGGCGGCGGCGTCGGCGGCGGCCGGGCCGTCGGCGAGCAGCGCCGCCATCCGGTCGATGTCGATCACCTCGACGCCGGGCAGCTCGGCGACACCGGGCTCGACGTCGCGCGGGACGGCCAGGTCGAGCAGGACCAGCGGGCCCCGGCCCGGGTCGCGATCGGCCAGCGCCCGGGTGACCGTGTCCAGGGTGAGGACCGGTTCGGTGGCCGCGGTGGCGGCCACTACGATGTCCACTGTGGAGACGGTGGCGGTCAGTTCGGCCATCGGGGCCGCGGCGGCGCCGTACGACTCGGCCAGCCGGACGGCCCGGTCGGCGCCCCGGTTGGTCACGGTGAGCGGCCCGGCGCCCAGCCGGGACAGCGTCGCCACGCCCAGCGAGCCCATCGCGCCGGCCCCGACCACCAGCGCCGGACGGCCGGCGAGGTCACCGTCGAGGTGGCCGGCCGCGAGCTCCAGCGCGGCGGTGACCACGCTCTGGCCGGCCCGGTCGATGCCGGTCTCCGCGTGGGCCCGCTTGCCGACCCGCAACGCCTGCTGCATCAGCTCGTGCAGCAGCCGCCCGGCGGTGTCCGCCCCGCTGGCCCAGTGGTAGGCGTCGCGGAGCTGGCCGAGGATCTGCGCCTCGCCGACCACCATCGAGTCCAGCCCGGCGGCCACCCGGAAGACGTGGTCGACCGCGGCGGCGTCGTAGTGCACGTAGAGGTGGTTGGCGAGCGCGGCCGGCGGGCTGCCGGCGTGCTCGGCCAGGACGGCGCAGATGTCGCCGAGGCCGCCGTGGAAACCGGACACGGCGGCGTAGACCTCCACCCGGTTGCAGGTGGAGACCAGCACCGCCTCGGCCACGTACGGCTGGGCGACCAGCCGGTCCAGGGTCCGGGTGAGGTCGGCCGGGGCCACCGCCAGCTGTTCCAGCGTGGCGACCGGAGCGGTGCGGTACGACGCGCCGACGACGAGCAGTTTCACGTGCCGATCGCCTCCTGGGTCTCGGTGACCGCGAGCCCGCCCGGCAGGGCGGTGAGGGCGGACCCGCCGGTGGCGGGGAGCGCGGTCAGCGACGCCTTGCGGTGCTCGTGGAAGGACAGGATCTGCAGCTCGATGGCGAGGTCGACCTTGCGCACGTCGACCCCCTCCGGGACCGAGAGTACGCACGGCGCGAAGTTCAGGATGCTCGTCACACCGACCGCGACGAGCTGGTCGGCGACCCGCTGGGCGGCCGAGGCGGGGGTGGCGATCACGCCGATCGCGATGGACTCCTCGGCGGCGACCCGGGGCAGCTCGTCGACGTGCCGGACGACCAGGCCGTTGATCTCCTCGCCGACCCGCGACGGGTCCGCGTCGAGGAGCGCGGCGATCCGGAAGCCGCGGCTGGCGAAGCCGTCGTAGCCGGCCAGGGCGTGACCGAGGTTACCCACGCCGACCAGGGCGACCGCCCGGCGCTGGGTGAGCCCGAGCACGAACTCGATCTGCTCGATCAGCAGCGCCACGTCGTAGCCGACCCCGCGGGTGCCGTACGAGCCGAGGTGGGACAGATCCTTCCGCAGCTTCGCGGAGTTGACGCCGGCGGCACTGGCCAGCCCCTCGCTGGACACCGTCTCGTGGCCCGTTTCGGCGAGATTGTGCAGGGCGCGGAGGTATTCGGGGAGCCGTGCGACGGTCGCCTCGGGCAGGTCCGGTAGCGCCGGTACGGCACCGGCGCGACCGGGCGCGCCAGGGTGACGGTGCTGACTCATGAGACTCCGTGCGGTGCGATCCTCGACCAACTCCACCGGCCGGCCGTTTCGGGACTCCCGCTGGCGACCGAGATTGCCGGCTGTGCTAGCAGGGCGCGTCGGAATTACAGAGTAGGCGCTTGTGAACGCACGCACAAATCGCGATCTTGACAGCTCGCGACGCGGCTCCACCAGGCTCTCC
This sequence comes from Micromonospora sp. LZ34, assembly GCF_052981855.1. Taxonomy (NCBI): domain Bacteria; kingdom Bacillati; phylum Actinomycetota; class Actinomycetes; order Micromonosporales; family Micromonosporaceae; genus Micromonospora; species Micromonospora sp. LZ34. The sequence goes on along the minus strand of NZ_JBRIQN010000001.1, from coordinate 398,027 downwards.
ATTCCGCAAGATCAATCCGGCAACCAGTGCCGGCGCCGCTCGGCAATTATTGCTCAATCCCGACTTCTCTGACCAATCGCGCGACCGCGCGTCGCGGCCCGACCGGCAAGCCGCGCCCGCCCCGCCGGGCGCCGGTAGGGCCAGCCCTACGGCGGAAACGGCGGCCGGCGGGATGGGTCCGGCCCCACCGCGCTGCCTAGCCTCGTGACATGACCGCTGTTCCCGCCGCCGCCCAGCCGCCGCTGGCGCCGAGCATCCCCCGCCAGCTCTTCCTCGACTCCGGGTACGTCCTGCTCGGCCTCCCGCTGGCCCTGGCCAGCTTCGTCGTGCTCGTGGTGGGCCTCGCCGCCGGCCTCGGGCTGGTGGTGACGGTGATCGGCCTGCCGATCCTCAGCGGCACCCTCTACGCCGCCCGGGGACTGGCGGACATCGAGCGGCTGCGGCTGCCGGCCGTGCTGCGTCAGGCCCGGATCCGCCCGCAGTACCGGCTCGCCGAACCCGGCGCCAGCGCCTGGCGGCGGATCTTCGTGCCGATGGCGGACGCCCAGTCCTGGCTCGACCTGGCGCACGGCATCTTCAAGCTGATCGTGGCCATCATCACCTTCGTGGTCACGCTGGTCTGGTGGGCCGGCGCCGTCGCCGGCTCGCTCTACTGGGCGTACGACTGGGCGCTGCCCCGCGCCGACCCGGAGGACGTCGACCTTCCCCAGCTCCTCGGCCTGGGCGACTCGACCACCGCCCGGATCGGCCTGCACACCGCGATCGGGCTGTTCTTCCTGATCACCCTGCCGATCGTGGCCCGCGGCTGCGCGCTGCTGCAGGCCAGCTTCGGCCGGGCGATGCTCACCGGGGTGGCCGAGATGCGCAACCGGATCACCGTGCTGGAGGAGCAGAAGCGGGCCGCCGTGTCGGCCGAGGCCAGCGCGCTGCGCCGGCTCGAACGCGACATCCACGACGGCCCGCAGCAGCGCCTGGTCCGGCTGGCCATGGACCTGAGCCGGGCCCGCCAGCAGCTCGCCACCGACCCGGAGGCGGCCGGACGGACCCTGGACGAGGCGGTCACCCAGACCCGGGAGACCCTCGCCGAGCTCCGCGCGCTGTCCCGGGGCATCGCCCCGCCGATCCTGGTCGACCGGGGGCTGCCCAGCGCCCTCGCCGCGCTCGCCGGGCGCGGGTTGATCCCGATCGAGCTGCGGGTGGATCCGGACCTCGGCACCCCGGCCGGGCGGCTCGACCCGGCGGTGGAGAACACCGCGTACTTCGTGGTGGCCGAGGCGCTGACCAACGTCGCCAAGCACAGCCGGGCCACCGAGTGCCAGGTCGCGGTGGCGCGGCAGGACCAGCGGCTGGTGGTCGCCGTGGGCGACGACGGCCAGGGCGGGGCGCACCTGGCCAAGGGGCACGGGCTGGTCGGGATCGCCGACCGGGTCCGCGCCGCCGGCGGCCGGCTGGACGTGGTCAGCCCGGCCGGCGGGCCCACCGAGGTCCGCGCGGAACTGCCGCTGTGACCGAGGTACCCGCGGTCCGCGCGCCGCGACCGCCCGTGGGCGGGGTCGGGACGTGGTAGACAACAGCACCATGCGGATCGTGATCGCGGACGACGCCGTGCTCCTGCGGGAGGGGCTGATCCGGCTGCTCAGCGAGCGGGGGCACCAGGTGGTGGCCGCGGTCGGGGACGGCGAGGCGCTGGTCGAGGCGGTGGTGGCGCACCGGCCCGACGTCTCGATCGTCGACGTGCGGATGCCGCCCTCGCACACCGACGAGGGGCTGCGGGCGGCGGTGGAGGCCCGCCGGCTGGTGCCCCGTACGCCGATCCTGGTCCTTTCCCAGTACGTCGAGGTCTCGTACGCCGACGACCTGCTCGCCACCACGGGTGCCGGCGGGGGCGGGATCGGCTACCTGCTCAAGGACCGGGTGGCCGCGATCGACGAGTTCCTCGACGCGCTGGACCGGGTGGCCGGCGGCGGCACCGTGCTCGACCCGGAGGTGGTCGGCCAACTCTTCGCCCGGCGCCGCCGCGACGACCCGCTCCGCGAGCTGACCCCGCGTGAGCGGGAGGTGCTCGCCCTGATGGCCGAGGGCCGGTCCAACACCGCCATCGCGCGCACCCTGGTGGTCAGCGACGGGGCCGTGGAGAAGCACGTCCGCAACATCTTCACCAAGCTCAACCTGCCGCCCGACACCGAACAACACCGCCGCGTCCTGGCCGTCCTCGCCTACCTCCGCAACTGACCCCCGCCCCTCGGCCAGGGGAGGCCCGGGATCAGGGGAGGGTTTGGGCTAGTTTGACCGCTTCGGTGAGGGTGTCGGCAACAGGGTGGCCGGAGGCGAGCAGGCGGTCGGGGTCGGTGAAACCGCCGGTGTAGAGGACCGCCCGGGCGCCCACCGACGCGGCCGCGTCGGCGTCGTCGATGGAGTCGCCGATCAGCACCACGGCGCCGCCGTCCAGGCCCAGCTCGGCCAGGTGCCGTTCCAGCGACTCGGCCTTGCGGTCGCCGCCCACCTCGGCCCGCAGGCCGTCCACCCGGACGAAGTGCCCGCTCAGCCCGTAGGTGTGCACGGTCGGCACCAGCTCGTCGTGGAACCACATGGAGAGCAGCGACTGGCTGCCGGGCCAGGCCGCCATCGCCGACGAGGCGTCGTGCGCCAGCTCGCAGGTGGTCAGCCCGTCCCGGTACGCGTCGTGGAAGATCCGGTCCAGCCGCCCGAACGCCTCGTCGTCGACGGCCTGGCCGAGCACCTCGGCGTAGTAGTCGGCGACCGGCCGGCGGAACCTGACCCGGTGCTCGTCGGCGGTCACGCTGGGCCCGCCGACGCTGGCGAACGCGGCGTTGGTGGCGGCGACCACCAGGCTCAGGTCGTTGAGCAGGGTGCCGTTCCAGTCCCACACCAGGTGGGTGCGCGCAGGGGTCATCGCCGCACCCTATCCAACCCCGTTACAGCTGCGGGGTGGTCAGGTCCCGCAGCAGCCGCTCCTCCTCCACCCGCCAGTAGCCGTGCTCCTTGCCGTCGAGCAGCACCACGGGCAACCGGTCGCCGTACTCGCGTTCCAGCTCGATGTCGCCGGTGACGTCCTGCTCGACCCACTTGTCGCCGGTGACCGCCACCACCCGGTCCAACGCCGCCTTGGCGTCGTCGCAGAGGTGGCAGCCGGGCCGGGTGATCAGGGTGAGTCGGGGTTCACGCATCGGTGTCCTCCGTGCTGCTGGCGCCGGCCGGAGCCGACGGGCGGTCGCCGGCCGGGGCCGCCGGGGACGGCACCGGCCGGAGCAGGGTCTTGCGCACCTTGCCGATCGCGGAGTGGGGCAGCGCGTCGACGAACTCGACGGCGGTCGGGCACTTGAACCGGGCCAGGTTGCGGGCGCAGTGGGCGAGCAGTTCCTCGCCGGTCACCGGACGCCCCGGCGCCAGCACCACGTACGCCCGGACAGTCTCGCCGGTCCGCGGGTGCGGCACACCCAGTACCGCCGACTCGGCCACGCCCGGGTGCGCGGAGAGCACCGACTCGACCTCGTGCGGATAGACGTTGAAGCCGTTGACCAGGATCAACTCGCCGATCCGGTCGACCAGGAAGAGGTCGCCGTCGGCGTCGGCGTACGCCACGTCGCCGGTGGCCCACCAGCCGTCCGCGTCCGGCCCGCCCCGGCCGTCCGGCCAGTACCCGGAGAAGAGGTTGGCCCCGCGCACCACGATCTGCCCCGGATCGGTGCCCGGCGCCGAGTCGGCGAAGTCCAGCTCGTCGGCGTCCTCGTCCGGCTCGGCCGCGCCGTCGCGCCACAGGTCAGCGCCGTCCGGGCCGACCAGCCGCAGCTCGACGCCGGGCAGCGGCCGGCCGATCGAGCCGGCCTTCGCGACTCCGCCGACCAGGGTGGTGGTCAGCACCGGGGCGGTCTCGGTGAGGCCGTAGCCGACGTGCACCGGGTGGCCGGCGACCTCGGCGTAGCGCGCCGCCACGGCCGGCTCCAGCGGCGCCGCGCCGCAGACCGCGACCCGCACCGACGCCATCGCCGCGGCGGTCGCGCCGGCGTCCGCCGTGGACCAGGCCAGAAACATCGACGGTACGCCGACCAGCACGCTGACCCCGTGCCGGGCGATCTCGGCGAGCCCTCCGTCGGCGCCGAGGTCGTCGACGAGCACCCCGGTCGCGCCATGGTGGACGACCGCGCCGAGCCCCGAGTTCAGCCCGTACGCGTGAAACAGCGGCAGCGCCAGCAGCACGGGGTCGTCCGGGCCGACCACCGGCGGTTCGATCCGCTCCACCTGCTCGTGGTTGGCCAGCAACGCCCGGTGCGAGAGCATCGCGCCCTTCGGCCGCCCCTCGGTGCCCGAGGTGTAGAGCAGTACCGCGAGGTCGTCGCCGTGCCGGGCGGGGAACGGGCCGCCGGTGGCCGACCGCCGGGGCGGCGTGCTGTGCACGGCGGTGAGCGCGGGCAGTTCCCCGGCGACGCCGGCCACCAGGTCGCCGACCCGGTCCGTGCCGATCAGCACGGAGGCGCCGGAGTCGGCGAGCACGTGGCGCAGCTCGGGGGCGGTGAATCCGGGGTTGACCGGCACCGCGACCAGCCCGGCCCGGAGGGCGCCGAGCAGGCCGAGCACGAAGTCCGGCGAGTTGGGCAGGGCGACCGCGACGCGCGCGGGCCGCCCGGCCGGGTCGGCCGCCGGCACCGCCGCGGCCAGCGCGGTGGCCACCTCGGTCACCGCCGCGTCCAGTTCGGACCAGCTCAGGGTCTGCTCGCGCCAGTGCAGCGCGGGTCGGTCGCCATGGGCGACGGCCGCCCGGTGGAGCCGGTCGGCGAGGTTCGGCGCGGAACTGTCGGCTGCGTCCTGCACGGTGGCTGAGTCTGGCACAGCGCGGGCCCGCCGGCCATGCCGGAGCGGCCCGCGCCGGGCGGGGCGTCCACCGCCGGCCGGAGTGGAGCGCGGGGCAACCGGTGCGCTGGACGCCGCCCGGTCCGGGACGTCGCCGGCGAGCGGCTCTCCCCCGTACGACGGGCGGACGGGGCCGGCCGGAGCGGCCGCTGGCGGTCGGGACGGGGGCGGATCGTCCGGTCGGCGGGGCGGCGCAGCCGGGTCGGTGGGGCGGGCTCCTCCGGGCGGGGGATGGGTCCCGTGGACGGGACACGCCGATGACGACGCCCGGGACAAGATCAGTCCCGTCGACAGGACGCACCCGGGCCGGCTCGACACCGGGCCGGACGCACCGCGGCACCGTCCGCCCGGGACGCTCAGCGAACCTGGTTCACGCCGATGACCAGGGTTTCCACTCCGGACCATCTGCCAATCCGAAAGTCAACCGCACACGACGGACAACCGGTCCGCCATCCGTGCGACGCGGCGGGAAATACTTCCGCCCTGTGTAACGGACTTGCCACGCGCGGGTGACGTTGGCCCCTATCATCACTCGGGTCGGCTCACCCCATTTGCCGTGAGTCGACACCCCTCAGCCCGAGGAGGCCCCCGTGCCTGTGAGCGCATTGGACCAGCACCTCAAGGGGATCTGCCGCCCGTCGGCACACCCCCGACCCGCCGTGCCCGACCACCTACCCGACCGGGTGTCGCCGCCGACGCACCGGCCGGCGTGCTCGGCCGCCGGCGGGACGGAGGCGGCCCGGTGACGACCTTCGGCTACGCGGAGCGCCCCCTCGGCCTGACCGGCCCGGCGGCCCGCCCCACAGTGAACGAACGGCTCGCCGCCCGCGGCCCGGTGGAGGACACCGGCAGCCTCCCGGCCCGGGGGGAGGGCGCGTCGAACCGGCTGCGCAGCCGGCCGCACCACAACGACCCGCCGCCGCGACCGGCCACACCGGGGGGAAACGCGAAGCCGGTCGGCGGCCGGGTGGCGGTTCCCGCCCGACCGACCATGCCGGCGCAGGGACGCCGCACCGGGGAGCCACCCGCGGTGGCCGACCCGTCGACGACCGAGACCGCGGTGCTCCCCGCGGTGCCGGCGGCCGCCCCGGTCAACGCCTCCACGGGCTACCCGAGCCGGCCGGACCCGTCCGACCCGGCCACCGAGGTCTGGGCCCTGGTCGAGCGCGCCCAGGCGGGCGAGTCCGAGGCGTTCGGGCTGATCTACGACCGGTACGTCGACACCGTCTTCCGGTTCGTCTACTTCCGGGTCGGCAACCGGCAACTGGCCGAGGACCTCACCTCCGACACGTTCCTGCGCGCGCTGAAGCGGATCGGCAGCTTCACCTGGCAGGGCCGGGACCTCGGCGCCTGGCTGGTCACCATCGCCCGCAACCTGGTCGCCGACCACTTCAAGTCCGGCCGGTACCGGCTGGAGGTGACCACCGGCGACGTGCTCGACGCCGACCGCGAGGACCGCGGGCCGGAGGGCAGCCCGGAGGCGGCGGTGGTCGAGCACATCACCAACGTGGCCCTGCTCAGCGCCGTCAAGCAGCTCAACCCGGAGCAGCAGGAGTGCATCGTGCTCCGCTTCCTGCAGGGCTTCTCGGTGGCGGAGACGGCTCGGGCGATGGGCAAGAACGAGGGGGCCATCAAGGCGCTCCAGTACCGGGCCGTCCGGGCCCTGGCGCGGCTGCTCCCGGACGGCTTCCAACCGTAGTCCCATCAACGGGACTCGCTTTCGCCGATCGGCGTTTCCGCAGCTCAGCGCCCTTCTCGTCGAGTGAATCCGGTCACTTTCCGTGATTTCGCCCCCGTCGGCCCCGTAACCCGTGCCCGGTGCGGACCGTTTCTCCGGGTGCGACCGGTTGGTAGCTCCGGACATCCCCCCGGGCCCCCGAGAGGTCCGGCGGTATGGCCGACCACGAACGTGCGTCCGTGGTGCCCTGCCGTCACCGGTCGTCGGCGACGACAGCGGCCGACCGGCCGTGACCAGCGAGAGGAGGTGCCTGCGGTGGACAGCAACCTCTTCTCCCGTCGGCGCGCCGAGCGCTTCGCGCAACTTCTCGACGAGGCCAACGGCGGCCGACGCCACCACGTCCGGTCCCGGGGCGACGACCAGCTCGCCGCGCTCGTCGCGGTCGGGCAGCGGCTGCGCACGGAGGCGCCGGCCGTCGAGGTCGACCCGGAGTTCCGCACCGGGCTGCGGGCGATGCTGCTGGCCACGGCGGAACGGGAGGGCATCGGCGCTCCCGCCGCGGCGGAACCGGCCGCCCAGCGCTCCACCGCCAGCACCGGCCGCGGTCCGCTGCTGCCCGCCGTCACCGCGCGCCGGGCCCGCGCCCGGGGTGCCATCCTGGTCGGCATCGCCGCCGGGGCGATCGCCGTCTCCGGCATCTCGGCGGCCAGCGAGAACGCGGTGCCGGGCGACGCGCTCTACGGGATGAAGCGCTCGACCGAGCGGGCCCAGCTCGCCCTGACCAGCTCCGACATCAGCCGGGGGCAGCTCTTCCTGGACTTCGCCCGCACCCGCTTGGGCGAGGCGGCCGCGCTGCGCGGGGACGACGCCGGCTTCAGCGCCGTGCTCGACGACATGGACGCCGACACCCGCCAGGGCGTACGGCTGCTGACCGGCGCGGCGGTGCAGCGCTCCGACCCGGCGGCGCTGGACGCGGTGAACTCCTTCCTGACCGGGCAGCGACGGGCGGTGAACGCGCTGCTGGACGACACCACCCGGGCCGAGCGGGACCGCGCCCGGCGCTCGCTGGCCCTGCTGGACGCGATCCGCAAGCGCTCCGACGCCCTGCGCGCCGCGATCACCTGCGGCCTGCCGGCTCCCGTCGCCAGCGACGCCCTCGGCCCGGCCCCGGCCGCCTGCCCCACCGGCCGCTGACCGCGCGGTCCCGCCCCGGCGAGCGCTGCCGGCCGCGGACGCCACGACCGTCGACGCCCCGGTTCCCCCGGCACCAGCCGGGGAGCCGGACGCGCCACAGTTCACCCGTCGGCCGGCCGGCCGACGCCTTCTCCCGGCTACCCTCGCGGGGAGGCCCATGTCGCGCCGGTCGAGCGGAGGGAGGTCGCGTGGCCCGCAGCCGTAAGGTGACCGTCAGCACCGACGCCCACGGTCACACCGCCGGCTGGGCGGAGACCGACCCCGCGGCGCCCACTCCCCCGGCGCCGGACCCGGCCGCGGCGGCCTTCTTCGACGTGGACAACACGATGATGCAGGGCGCCTCGATCTACTGGTTCGCCCGCGGGCTCGCCGCGCGCAAGTACTTCACCACCGGCGACCTGGCCCGGTTCGCCTGGCAGCAGCTCCGGTTCCGGTTGCTCGCCACCGAGCACGCCGGGGACATGTCGCAGGCCAAGGAGGCGGCTCTCGCCTTCATCGAGGGCTGGCGGGTGGAGGACGTGGAGCGGCTCACCGAGGAGATCTTCGACGAGCTGATGGCACCCCGGATCTGGACCGGCACCCGACGGCTGGCCCAGCGCCACCTCGACGCGGGCGAGCGGGTCTGGCTGGTCAGCGCCGCGCCGGTGGAGATCGGCCGGGTGATCGCCGCCCGCCTCGGGCTGACCGGCGCGATCGGCACGGTGGCCGAGATCGTGGACGGCGCGTACACCGGGCGGCTGGTCGGCGACCTGATGCACGGCCCGGCCAAGGCCGAGGCGATCACCCAGCTCGCCACGGTCGAAGGGCTGGACCTGGCCCGCTGTGCGGCCTACAGCGACTCGGCGAACGACCTGCCGATGCTCTCGGCGGTCGGCCGGGCGGTGGCGGTCAACCCGGACGGCACCCTGCTGCAGCAGGCCCGGCAGCTCGGCTGGGAGGTGCGGGACTTCCGCACCGGCCGCCGGGCGGTCAAGATCGCGGTCCCGTCCACCGCCGCCGCGGGCCTGGTCGCCGGGGCGGTCACCGCCGGGATGGCGCTGCACCGCCGCCGCCGCGGCAGCTGACGGCTCCCGTCCGCCTCGCCGGCGGGACGCGAGGTCAGGGGCCGAACGGGTCCGGCCGGCGCTCCAGCAGCTTGTGCAGGGTCTGCTGGATGGTCTCCCGCACCTGGTCGGCGAGGTTGAACACGACCAGCGGGTCGTCCGCGGAGTCGGTCAGGTGGGCCGTCGGGATCGGCGGGCAGAATTCGATCAGCCACTTGCTCGGCAGCGGCACCATGCCCAGCGGCCCGAGCCACGGGAAGGTCGGGGTGATCGGGAAGTACGGCAGCTTGAGCAGCCGGGCGAGCGGCTTGATGTCGGCGAGCATCGGGTAGATCTCCTCGCCGCCAACGATGGCCACCGGCACGATCGGGGTGCCGGTGCGCAGCGCCGCCGAGACGAACCCGCCCCGGCCGAAGCGCTGCAACTTGTAGCGCTCGGAGTAGAGCTTCCCGACGCCCTTGAAGCCCTCCGGGAAGACGCCGACCAGCTCGCCGTTGCCGAGCAGCCGCTCCGCGTCCGGGTTGCAGGCCACCGTGCCGCCGGACTTGCGGGCCAACTCGGAGACCACCGGCATCCGGAAGACCAGGTCGGCGCCGAGCAGCCGCAGGTAGCGGTGCGCCGGGTGCCGGTCGTGCAGGGCCGCCGAGAGGATCAGCGCGTCCAGCGCCACCGTGCCGGAGTGGTTGCCCACCACCAGGCCGGCCCCGTCGGCCGGCACGTGCTCGATGCCGGTGACCTCGGTGCGGAACCAGTCGCGGTAGAGCAGCCGCAGCAGCGGATGGAAGACGGCGCTGGTCAGCTCCGGGTCGAAGCCGAACTCGTCCACCTCGTAGTCGCCGGAGAGCCGCCGGCGCAGGAAGGCCAGGCCGTTCGCGACCTTGCGGTCCCAGTGGTCGCCGGGCCGGTCCGGCACCGCCGGCCCCCGCCGGGCTCCGCCGTCGCCGGCCCTGCCGGCGTCCGCCCTCGGCGTCACCGGCCGGTCGGCGGTCGGCGCACCGGCCGGAGCGTCGGTGGCCCGCTGGTCGGGGGCGGGCGGGTCGTCGGTGGCGGCGTCGCCCGCCGCGGACACCACCGGCTCGTCGGTGGCCGCGGTGTCCGGCTCGTCGGCCGCGGGCCGGTGCCCGTTGGCCCGCGCCGCACCCGGGTCGGCCACGGTCAACGGTACGTCGTACCGGCGGTCACGCTGCTCCTCGGGCCCGGTCACGAGCGCTCCCGTACGGCGGCCCGGACCTGCCGGATCCCGTCCAGCACGAGCCGCTCGGCGGCGGCCAGCTGGTCCCGGGACACCACGACACCGCCGTGGTGGGCGCGGATGAAGTCGTCGAACGCGGCCGCGGTGGAGCGGGGCGTGAAGCCGTACTCACGCTCCAGCCGGCTGGTGTCGACCACCCGGCCGTGCACGAAGAGGTCGACCTGGTCGAGGCCGTAGCGGCCGAAGCCGAGGTTGCGGGCGAGCGCGGCGGCCCCGGAGAGCCCCGGCTCCAGCACCGGCACGGCGACCCGGCCGGCCCGGCGGATCGCCTGAGAGAGGGAGAGCACCCCGGGCCCGGCGACGTTGTAGGTGCCCGGGTGGTCCTCCACGATCGACCGGTGCAGCACCTCCAACGCGTCGTCGAAGTGCAGGAACTGCAACCGGGGGTCGCGGCCGAACACGGTGGGCACCACGGGCTGGGAGAAGTACCGGGTGAGGGTGGTGTCGGCGGTCGAGCCGATGAACGGCGCGAAGCGCAGCACGGTGGCGGTGACGTCGGGCCGGCGCCGCCGGAAGCCGCGGACGTACCCCTCGATGTCGAGGATGTCGCGGCCGAACCCGCCGCGCGGCACCTCGCGCGGCTCGGTCTCCTCCGTGAACACGGCCGGGTCACGGAACGACGCCCCGTACGCGGCGGTCGACGAGCGGACCACCAGCTTGCGCAGCCGCGGCGCGCGCTGGCACGCGGCGAGCAGCTGCATGGTGCCGATGACGTTCTGCTCCTTCATCGCCGACCGGCCGCCGTGCTGCGGATCCGGGGCGGAGACGAGGGCGAGGTGCACCACCGCGTCCACCTCGAGGTCGGCCAGCAGCCCGCCGAGCGAGCCGGCGTCGACGCGGATCCGCTCGACCCGGTCGAGCAGGTCGGTGAACTCGGCACCGGGATCCGGCGGGTCGACGCCGATGACCCGCTCGATCCGCGGGTCGGCGGCGAGCCGGGCGGCGACGTGCGCGCCGAGGTAGCGCCCGACCCCGGTCACGACGACGACCCCCGGAGCACCTGGGGTGCCACCGGGGGTCATGTCTCGCACCTCTCCCGGCAGGTGGGATCGAGCCGGGACAGCCACGGCCTGGTCACCTGAGCCTCCGGGAGTCGACAGTTGGCGAGTGACGGCGGACGCCGGGCCGAGGCCCGGCTCCGGTCACTTGCCGAGACGGCGACGCTGGACGCGGGTCTTGCGCAGCAGCTTGCGGTGCTTCTTCTTAGCCATGCGCTTGCGGCGCTTCTTGACCACCGAGCCCATACGAAAGCCTTTCGATGCAACGTGCGGGGCGACCGGATGACACCACCCTCCGGTGGCGTCGGCGACCGCTTGCGGACAACGGACCGGACCAGCTCGGGGGCGGCAGGACGCACCGGCGTGCGGTCACGGTCGGGTCCAGGGTAGCCGGAGAGCTTCAGCAGGACCAACGCGACCCCGTCGACGGGCGTCAGCGCGCGCCCGCCGGGGGACTCGCGGGTGGCTCAGGCGGTTTCCTGAAAGGCGCCCCGGAGATATTCGTGCACCGCGTGCTCGGGCACCCGGAACGAGCGGCCCACCCGCACCGCGGTCAGCTCACCGCTGTGCACCAGGCGGTAGACCGTCATCTTCGACACCCGCATCACCGTCGCCACCTCGGCGACGGTCAGGAACTTGACCTCCGACAGCCGACCGTCGGACTGCGACCCGGCCATGGCTCACCGACCCATCCCATGCCCGGCGCGTGCCACCGGACGGATCCTCCCGCCCGGAGCGGCGAACGCGCGTGTTACCAGTACGGTAGCGGGGCCGCTGTTACCGGCGCGATCCCTTCGTACAACTGATCATAATTCGGCCCCCGATTCACCCGTTCCGACCTGCCGATATCCGCCTGGCTACGCCCGGTGTCCCGTTGCCCGTACGGCCCACCGGAGGGGCTCACTCGGCACGGAGCGCCACCACCGGGTCGAGGCGGCCGGCCCGCTGCGCGGGCACCACACCGAAGACGATGCCGACCGCCGCGGACACGCCGAACGCGAGCGCCAGCGACCACCAGGTGATCGCCGCCGGGATCGGGGACAGGGCGTCCACCAGCAGGGCGGTGCCCACCCCCAGGGCCATCCCGGTGAGCCCGCCGACCGAGGTGAGCAGTACCGCCTCCAGCAGGAACTGCACGCCGATGTCCCGGGGTCGGGCGCCGACCGCCTTGCGCAGGCCGATCTCCCTGGTCCGTTCCCGGACGCTGACCAGCATGATGTTGGAGACGCCGACCCCGCCCACCAGCAGCGAGATGCCCGCGATCGCCGCCAGTACGCCGGTGAGGACGCCCAGGATGTCGCCGAGCACGCCGAGGATCTGCTCCTGGGTCACCGCGCTGAACTCGGTGCCCGGGTGCCGGCGGGTCAGCTCCGCCACGATCCGGTCACCCAGCTCGTCGATCCGCTCCCGGTCCGGCGCCTTCACCGCGATCCCGTCGACCCGCTGGGTGCCGTAGAGCCGCTGCGCGGCGGTCACCGGCACGTGCACCTCGTCGTCGCGGTCCACGCCCAGGCTCTGGCCGAGCGGGGCGAAGACGCCGATCACCCGGAACCGCACCCCGGCCACGGTGATCTGGCGGCCGACCGGGTCACGGTCGGGGAAGAGGGCGCGCGCCACCGCGGCGCCGAGCACCGCCACCCGCCGGCTGGTGTCCACGTCGGAGCCGCTCAGGTAGCGCCCCCGGGCCAGCTCCCGGGTGAACACCGACGGGGTGGTCTCCAGCACGCCCTGCACGGTGCTGAAGTCGGCCCGGCTGCCGGCCCGTACGGTCGCGCCGGAGGCGACGGTCACCGCGACCCGGTCGCGGTCGCCGACCACCCGGGCGACGGCGTCCACGTCGGCCAGGGTGAGCGGGGAGACGGCCGGGGCGGCGCCCACGTCCAGCCGGCCGGGCACCACCAGCAGCAGGTTGGAGCCGAGCCCTTCGACCTGCTGCTCGACCTTCCGCTTGGTGCCGGTGCCGATGGCCACCAGGATCACCACCGAGGCGACCCCGATGATCACGCCGAGCATGGTCAGCGCGCTGCGCAGCCGGTTCGCCCGCAGCGCGCCCAGCGCCACCCGCCACGCCTCCGCCACCCTCACGAGCCGGATCCGTTCGGGTCGTCGGTGGGGCCGGACGGCGGAAGGCGCCCGGTGGCTCCGGTGGCGCCACCGGAGCCACCGGGCGGGCACCCCGGGCCGCTTCCGGACGCGGACCGGGGCTCCGCGCTGGGAGCGGCCACCAGTGTGTCAGGTCCCGCCACGCCACCGGACAGCGGTCGATCATGAAGCTCCGGCCGGCCCTCGACGGGCGCCGGCGCGGCGGTGTCCGAGGCGACCACGCCGTCGCGCAGGGCGATCTGCCGCCGGGCCCGGGCGGCCACCTCGTGGTCGTGCGTGACCAGCACCAACGCGACGCCCGACTCGGTGTTGAGCCGCTCCAGCAGCTCCAGCACCGCCGCGCCGGTCACGCTGTCGAGGTTGCCGGTGGGTTCGTCGGCGAGCAGCACCGCCGGGTCGGTGACCAGTGCGCGGGCGATCGCGACCCGCTGCTGCTCGCCCCCGGAGAGCTGGTTGGGGCGGTGGTTCAGCCGGTGGCCGAGACCGACCCGGTCGAGCATCGCGGCCGCCCGGTCCCGCCGCTGCCGGGCGCCGATCCCCCGGTAGACCAGGGGCAAGGCCACGTTGTCCACCGCGGAGGTCCGCGGCAGCAGGTGGAACGCCTGGAAGACGAAGCCGATGGTCCGGTTCCGCAGGGCCGCCAGCTCCGCCGCGGAGAGCGCCGCCACGTCCCGGCCGCCGATCACCAGCCGGCCGCCGGTCGGCCGGTCTAGCCCGCCGAGCAGATGCATGAGGGTCGACTTGCCGGAACCGGACGGCCCGACCAGGGCCACGTAGTCGCCGGGGGCGACCGTCAGCGACACTCCGCGCAGCGCCGGCACCGACACCCCGTCGAGCTGGTAGGTCCGGGAGACGTCCGTCGCCTCGACGGCGGCGGGTGCCACGCTCACCGGGGCGCCGCGGGTGGACACGTCACCGCAGCTCCTGGCCGTCGCGGACCTGGTCGGTACCCCGGACCACCACCCGGTCGCCGGCCCGCACGCCGCTGACGATCTGCACCAGATCCTCGCCCTGCACCCCCAGGGTCACCGTGGCGCGGTCGGCACGGCCGTCGCGGACCAGCCAGACCGCGTCCCGGCCGTCGGCGGAGAAGACCGCCGAGGCCGGCACGGTCACCGCGTCGGCGGCCTCCCGCACCCGCAGCCGTACCACCGCGTTCATGCCGGGGCGGGGTGCCGGCGCCGCCTCACCCTCGCCGTAACTGCCGGCGTCGAGGCTGAGGCGCACCCGGTAGGAGACCCCGCCCCGGGCCGAGGTGGTGGGCAGCACGTCGACCGAGCGCACCGTCGCCGGATAGGTCGCGCCGGTCACCGCGTCCAGTTCGGCGGTGCCGGCCAGACCGGGGCGCACCAGCAGCACGTCGGTCTCGTCGACCTCGGCGAGCAGGCCCAACGCGCCGACGTCCACGATGGTCAGCACGGGCGTGCCGGCGGTGACCGGGCCGCCGACGGGCACCGCGTCGTCCACGCCCTCCGGCGGCCGGGCCCCGAAGGGTGCGAAGGCGGACGGGTCCAGGCCGGCCGCCGCGCCGCCCGGCGCGCCGAGCAGGTCGTCGAGCGCCGACCCGCCCGCGGCGGCCGTCCCGCCCGGCTGCACCACGCCCGCGATGGGGGCGCGTAGGGTCAGCGCGTCCACGGTCGCCTTCGCCAGGTCGTACGCCTGCCGGGCCTGGAGCCGTTGCGCGGCGGAGAGCGCACCGACCGCCGAGTCTATGCCGGCGACGCCCCGCTGCACGGCGCGGACGGCCTGGTCGGCCGCCCGGGCCGCGGCCCGGTACTGCTCCTGCGCGGCGGCCACCTGCGCGAGCAGCGCCCCGCGCAGCCGCGGATCGCTGATCTTCCCGGCGGCGGTACGGGCCGCCCGGAACGCGTCGGTGGCGGCCCGGTCGGTTCCCCGGCGGGAACCGCCCAGCTCGATGCCGCCGGTCCCCCGCCCGGCCCGCTTCGCGGCGGCGAGCGCCTCCCGGGCCTGGCTGAGCCGGGCCTGCGCGGACGGCGAGTCGATCACGGCCAGCACCTGGCCCTTCCGGACCCGCTGGCCGGGTTGGACCCGCAGGCTGACGAGGGTGCCGTCGGCGGCGGCCGTGAGGGTCGCGGCCGCGCGGGCGGTGACGGTCGCGGGCGCGTCCACCACCTCGGCGACCGGGGCGCGTTCCGCGGCCGCCAGCGCGACGTCGGGCTGCTCGTCGCCGCAGGACGCGCCGGCGGCTCCGGTCAGGACGGTGACGGCCAGCAGGGCGGTGAGCAGGCGGGGCCGCGTCGCTGCGCGCAGCCGCGGCGAGTGGGTGCGGCGCACCCCGTCGATCTTACGAACGCGGCGCTACCAGCACCATGCCGCGGAGCCGGTGCGGATCCCCGGCACCCGGCCGGTCGCGCTCAACCGGACAGGCCGCGGACGTACCCGACGCACGCGTCGTGCAGGGCCGGCCAGGGTTCGCCGAAGACCTCCTCGGCGGCCTCGGTCACCGGCCGGCGCTCGTGCACCACCGCCCGGAAGAAGGCGAGCAGCCGCTCCTGCCCGAAGCGGTCGACGAGGTGCCGGACCGCCAGGTAGGAGATGCCATAGCTGCCGGCGACCCGGTCGGCCGGGGCGTCGTCGGCCGGGTTGAGGTCGTCGAGCCGGCCGGTCCAGCCGCCACCGGCCAGCCGGCGCACCTCGTCCAGCCCCTCGTACCGGTCGACCGGTTGGCCGTCGACGCCGGCGAACTCGGCCAGCCCCTCCACCAGCCACCAGGTCGAGGTGCCCGGGTAGCCGCGGTCGGGCAGCGATGCGGCGTGCGTCAACTCGTGCCGGAGCAGGTCGTCCAGCCCGCCGGGGGTGACCCCGTCGGCGTTGAGCACCACCTCGTGGTGACCGCCGCCCACGGTGACCGCGTACCCGCCGGTCCACTTCGGCCGGCCGCCGCCGTACCAGCGCTCCCACTCGGTGCGGCCGGCGTAGAAGACCCGGTACCGGTCGGGCGGCGCGCCGTCCACCACGTACGAGTCGGCGACCCTCGCCGCCGCCTCGGCCTGGGCCAGCAGGCGGAGCAGTTGCCCGCGCATCGCCGGGGTGGTCGCCACCAGGGTGCGCGCGCCGACGGCGACCGCCAGCTCGCTGAGCTCCCACGGCCGGGTGCCGGTGGCCGCCGACCGGGACTCCTCCACCGCGACCAGTCGGGGCTGGGCCCCGCCCTCCCGCCAACGGGTGCCGATGAGCACTGGGCTGGGCCGGCAGTCCGGCGTCACGAAGCAGTAGCGGAACTCCACCAGCAGGCGCCACTCCCCCGGCCGGTCCGCAACGGTCTCCGGCAGGCCGTTGGGGCTGGCCTGCCAGACGGCCACCCGGAGCGCCCGGAGCGCGGCGAAGCGCCGCCGCAGGTCGGGGTGCGCGGCCGGCTCGGCCACCGCCAGGAAGCCAGCCCGGTCCCCGGCGAGCAGGGCGCTGGCCTGCCGGTCGAGCTGCGCGGTCATCCGCTCGGCGAGCTGGCGGGCGGCGAGCGTGGCCGGGTCCGCGGTGGGGGTGCCGAGGCGGTCCACCACCGCCCGGGCGCCGGCGTCGCGCACCACCACGACCAGCAGCGCCGCGGGCAGACCGCAGGTCAGTAGCAGCAGGACCACCGTGAGGGCCGTCCACAACGGCCGGCGCCGGCGGGTGGGCGACTCGTCCAGCCGGTCGTCACCCGGCGCCCCGTCAGTCACCCGCCGAAGGGTACGACCCTGCGGCCGATCCGGCGAGGGCGACCCGGCGGATCGCGGTGTCCGACCGGCCGGGGCGCCCGGCGATCGGGTGGACCGGGTCAGGCCGGGCGGCCGGCCCGCCGGAGCAGGGTGACGGTGGCCGCCCAGACCACGACCAGCGCGACGCCGGCCACCGGCCGGCCGAGCAGGGCCAGCAGCGTGCCGCCGACGGCGAACCAGGCCGCCTGGAACGCGTGCTTGGCGGCCGGCCGCAGCGGCACCCGGGCCTTGGGGGAGCCGAGGACGCCCCACAGCGCGGCGAGCAGCAGCGGTACGCCGGCGGCCGCGCCCAATCGGACCAGGAGGCCGGCGTCCAGCGTCCAGCCCCACCAGCCCCCCACCACCAGCACGGCCAGCTCGAGCACGAAGAGCAGCAGCAGGCCCAGGGCGTACATCAGCGGTCCTTCCGGGGCCAGGACCCGAACGCAAAATCCAGGGCCGTGACCAGGTGGTCGAACGAACGGTCGACGTCACGGGGCAGCCCGAACCCGCCGGCCGCCTCCAGCGAGACGAACCCGTGCAGGGTGCTGCGCAGCATCCGGGCCGCGTCGACGGCGGCGTCGCCGTCGAGCCCGTAGCCGCGCAGGATCGCGTAGATGGCTCCCACGGCGCGCTCTCCGGCGGCGACGTGCTCCGGATCGGTCCGGTCCGGCACCCGCTGGGTGGCCGGGTAGCGGCCGGGGTGCCGGTGGGCGTACGCCCGGTAGGCGCTGGCCAGCGTCCGCAGCGCGTCGCCGCCGGCCCGGCCGGCGACGGCCGCGGTCAGGTCGGCCGCGAGTTCGGCGGTGGCCAGCGCGGAGAGCTTCTGGGCCAGGGCGTCCGCGCCCCGGACGTGCTTGTAGAGGCTGGGCAGCGCGACGCCGAGCCGGTTGGCCAGCGCGGCGAGGGTGAGCTGGCCGGCGCCGACCTCGTCGGCGAGCCGGGCCGCCTCGCGCACCACGGTCTGCTGGTTGAGCCCGGCCCTAGGCACCGGTCACCGCCAGGAACTCGACGAGCTGGGCGGCGGTGCGCGCCGGCTGGTCGGCGTGCGGGTAGTGGCCGGACTCGTCGATCATCCGCGCCTCGGCGGTGGCGAAGAGCCGGCGGGCCGCGCGGGCCTCCGCGCCGGGGTCGGGGAAGTCCGGGTCCTTCGTGCCCATCAGCACCAGCACCGGCTGCCGGACCTCGCGGGCGCGGGTGGTCCAGTGCGGCTCGGCCGGGGCGACCACCCCGCGGGTCGCCGCCATCCGGCCGGGCTCGCGCAGGGTGGCGACCATCGCCTTCCGGTACGCCGCGTCGTCGGCCGGCCGGGCGGCGGGAAAGAGCGTGCGGTGGAACAGCCCGAACAGCCGGGGGCTGCGCAGCACGGCGGCCTGCGCCACCCGCAGGAACGGGTTGAGCTTCGGCTGCCCGACGAACGGGCTGACCTGGACGATGCCGTTGACCAGCGCCGGCTCGTCGGCGGCGGCGAAGACCACCGCCGCCGCGCTGGACGAGCTGCCGACCAGGGTGGCCGGCCCGCCGCCGAGATCGCGGACCACCGCCAGCAGGTCGGCGCCCACCTCCGCGGGGGCGTACGACGGCCAGCCGGCACTGGACTCGCCGTGCCCCCGGACGTCCACCGACGCCACCCGGTGGCCCGCCGCGACGAGGAGCGGGACCAGATGGCGGAACGAGCCCCGGTTCTCTCCCATGCCGTGCGAGAGCACCACCAGCGGCCCCTCGCCGTGCACCTCGTAGGCGATCCGTCCGCCGTCCCGCGCCACGTAGCTAACACTCATAACCAAAAGGCTAATGCTATTAGCTAATACCGTCAAGGCTTGACCTCAACCCGCCTTCAGGTTGCACCATCCGGGGATGCCACTTCCCCGCACCGCCGTCCCGCACCTCCGCATCGCCCGCCCGAGCCACGACCTGGCGGCCGCCGAACGCTTCTGGGTTCGCGGGCTCGGCCTCGACGTGCTCTGGCGGTCCAGCGCCGCCGAGCCGGGCGAGCACGACCTGCTCATGGTCGGTTGGCCCGGCGCGCGGTGGCATCTGGAACTCGTCGGCGGCCCGGCGCTCGCCGTCGGCCCGGCGCCCACCGACGAGGACCTGCTCGTGCTCTACCTGGACGGGCCGGTCGACGCCGACCTGGTCCGGGAACTGGAACAGGCCGGCGGGACGAGAGTCTCCGCCGGCCCGTACTGGGACCGCTGGGGGGTGACGGTAGCCGATCCGGACGGCTACCGCCTGGTGCTGAGCACCCGGGGCTGGTCGAACGACTGACTCACTTCTTGGAGATCAGGGCCCGGCCGAAGAACATCAGGTTGGCCGGGCGCTCGGCGAGCCGGCGCATCAGGTAGCCGTACCAGTCCTCGCCGTAGGGCAGGTAGGTGCGCACGGTGTAGCCCTCGCCGACCAGCCGGGCCTGCTCCTCCGGCCGGATGCCGAAGAGCATCTGGAACTCGAACTGCTCCGGCCCCCGGTCGAACCAGCGGGCCCGGTCCTCGCCGATGGCGATCAGCCGCGGGTCGTGGGTGGCCAGCATCGGGTAGCCCTCGCCGGACATCAGGATGTTCAGGCAGCGGACGTAGGACTTGTCCACCTCGCGGGCGGACTGGTAGGCCACCGACTCCGGCTCCTTGTACGCGCCCTTGCACAGCCGCACCCGGGAACCGGCCGTGGCCAGCTCGCGGCAGTCCGACTCGGTGCGCCGCAGGTACGCCTGGAGCACCGCGCCAGTCGACGGGAAGTCCTTGCGCAGCTTGGCCAGGATGTCCAGAGTCGAGTCGGTGGTGGTGTGGTCCTCCATGTCCAGGGTGACCGTGGTGCCCACCTCGTCGGCCGCCAGGCAGATCGCCCGCGCGTTGTCGTACGCGAGCTGCTCGTCGAACGCCTGCCCCAGCGCGGAGAGCTTGACGCTCACCTCGGCGCCCGGGGTGAGCCCTGCCCCGGAGAGCAGCTTCAACAGCTTCAGGTACTCGTCGCGGGTGGCGTTGGCCTGCTCGGGGGTGACGGTGTCCTCGCCGAGGTTGTCGAGGGTGACCGCGAGACCGTCGTCGACGAGCCCGCGGGTCGCGCGCAACGCGTCGTCAGTCTTGGCGCCGGCGACGAACCGGCGGACGACGTCCCGGGTGAACGGGGCCGTCGCGACGAGCCGCTCGACCTGGGATGACCGGGAGGCGGCGAGGATGACGGAACGGAGCATGAGCCGAGCGTAACGCCCCTGTGCGGATCCGCGCCGGGGGGCGGCGGGGTGCGCGGTGCACCACTCGCGCCCCTGTCCGGGGGTGGCTCGCGGGCCGCCGCCCGGGCACCCGGGCCGGCCGGCCCGGGGCGGCGGAAGTGGCGGCGATCGGCTACAACGATGCCGTGGAACAACGCCCTCGCCGCCGGCTCCGCTCGGCCTCCGTGCAGCTCGGCGCGCTCACCGCGCTGGCGCTCGCCCTCTCCGGCTGCAACCTCACCTCGGACGACGATGACGACGACTGCGCGCTCGGGCCGGCCGGCGGCGACGGCACCGTCGCGCTGGCGCTGCGGGCGCCGGCGGCCACCGCCGGACGCACCGCCCCGGAGCCGGTGGCCGCGGCGGTGCCGGACCGCGGCGGGTTCGGCACCCACCTCGCCGCCTGCGGCGGCTGAGGTGCGCCGGGAGTCGGTCACCCCGCGTCCCGGCTGGGACGCCACCATCCGGGAGCAGGGCCTGGTCTACGTCGACACCGAGCTGCCCGACGGCGGGGTGATGTCGTACTGGGACGAGACCGCGGCGTACGCCTTCGACCTGGCCGAGGTGCTCCGGCTGGAGGAGGCGACCGAGGAGCTGCACCGGATGTCGGTGGCCGCCGCCGAGCACGTGGTCGCCCGGCACCGGTACGCCGAGTACGGCATCCCGGCCTGGGCGGCCGAGGCGGTGGCCCGGTCACTGCGGGAGCGGCCGCCGACCCTCTACGGGCGCTTCGACCTCTGGTACGACGGCAGCTGGCCGCCGAAGCTGCTGGAGTACAACGCGGACACCCCGACCGCGCTGGTCGAGGCGAGCATCGTCCAGTGGTACTGGCTGGAGCACACCCGGCCCGAGCTGGACCAGTGGAACAGCCTGCACGAGCGCCTGGTCGGCGCCTGGGCGAAGATCGGGGCCGGCCTGCACGACCGGCGGGTGCACGTGGTCTGGTCGAACGAGGAGGAGTCGGGCGAGGACCACATGACCGCCGGCTACCTGGCCGAGACCGCCCGCCAGGCCGGGCTGGAGGTCGAGCTGCTGCCGATCCAGGAGATCGGCTGGGACGGCCGCCGCTTCGTCGACGCCGCCGACCGGCCGGTGACCACCTGCTTCAAGCTCTACCCCTGGGAGTGGATGCTCGCCGAGCCGTACGGGCCGCCGGCGCTCGACCCGGGCACCCCGACCACCTGGATCGAGCCGGCCTGGAAGCTGCTGCTGTCGAACAAGGCGCTGCTGGCCGTGCTCTGGGAGCTCTATCCGGGGCACGAGCTGCTGCTGCCGGCGTATCTCGACTCGCCGCGCGGAATGTCCGAGTACGTGGCCAAGCCGCTGCTCGGCCGGGAGGGTGGCTCGGTGCGGATCGTCACCGCCGGCACCGAGATCACCAACCCCGGGATCTACGGCGAGGAGGGGTGGTGCTACCAGGAGTTCCGGGCGCTGCCCGGGTTCGCCGGCAACCGGATGGTGCTGGGCAGCTGGATCGTCGACGGCGAGTCCGCCGGGGCCGGGGTACGGGAGAGCGTGAGTCTGATCACCGACGGTTACGCGCGGTTCCTGCCGCACTACATCGACGCGCCGCGCGGCGGTTGAGTCGTCTACCGTTGGGGCGTGAACTTCGACGCGTACGCCCGGACCGGTGTTGATCTCGTCAACGCCCGCCTGGACGACCTCGACGACCTGCGGGCCCTCTTCCCCGACGACAACGCGTGGATGCGCGACGAGGTGGCGGAGCGGGACCTCGCGATCTTCCGGCGCGCGCAGAAGCGACTGCGTGACGTCTTCGAGTACGGCACCTCCGGGCGGGACGGCCAGGCGGTGGCCGAGCTCAACTCGCTGCTGGAGGCCTACCCGGTGCAGCCGCGCATCTCGGGGCACGACTCCAGCGACTGGCACATGCACGTGACCAGCCGGGGCTCCTCGGTGAGCGCGGAATACCTCGCCGGCGCGGTGTGGGGCCTGTCGGTCTGGCTCTGCGAGTACGGCAGCGCCCGGTTCGGCGTCTGCGCGGACGAGCGCTGCGGCAACGTCTACCTGGACACCTCGTCCAACTGCTGCCGGCGGTTCTGCTCGGAGCGCTGCGCCACCCGCTCGCACGTGGCCGCGCACCGCGCCCGCAAGCGCGCCGCCATCGGCGAGCAGGCCACGGTGGCCGCCCAGCCGGCCCCGGCCGCCGAGTCGCTGGCCCCGGTCAGCTGAGCCGTCCCGCCCGGCGGGCGCCGGTCAGGCGTCCACCGGGGACGGGGTGCTCAGGTGCTCGCGGGCGAACTCCAGCGCGGCGCGCAGGTCCGCCTCGCGCTCGGCGCGACTCTTCGCGCCCCGGGTGGTGACCTCCACCGCGACCGAGCCGGTGAAACCCCGCCCGGCCAGCGAGGAGAGCAGCTCCGCGCAGGGCTGGTTGCCGCGCCCGGGCACCAGGTGCTCGTCGCGCCCCTCGCCGGTGCCGTCACCGAGGTGCACGTGCGCCAGGCCGGCACCCATCCGGTCGGCCATCTCCATCGAGTCGGTGTGCGAGGCGGCGCAGTGCGACAGGTCGAGGGTGTAGGAGGGGTAGCCGGTCTCGGTCGGGTCCCAGCCCGGCACGTACGGCACGAACTGCCGGCCGGCCATCCGGACCGGGTACATGTTCTCCACCGGGAACTGCACGTCGGGGTACTCGCCGGCGATCTTGTTCAGCCCGTCGGCGAAGTTGCGCGCGTAGTCCCGCTGCCAGGTGAACGGCGGGTGGACCACCACCGTCGGCGCACCCAGACTCGCCGCCATCTCGGCCGAGCGGCGCAGCCGCTCCCACGGGTCGGGGCTCCACACCCGCTGGGTGACCAGCAGGCAGGGCGCGTGGACGGAGAGCACCGGCACGCCGTAGTGCTCGGAGAGGCCGCGCAGCGCGCCGGTGTCCTGGCTGACGGCGTCGGTCCAGACCATCACCTCAAGGCCGTCGTAGCCGAGCGCCGCGGCCAGCTGGAACGCCGCCGCGGTCCGCTCAGGGAAGACCGAGGAACTGGACAGGAGCACCGGGACGCGGGAAGTCACACCTGTCAGGGTAGCCCGCCGTGGTCCGAGGCATCGGGACGAGAAGCGGCAAACCGGGGTCAACCGCTCGGGCGGATCACACCGGGTCGAGCTGGTCCAACCGGCGCAGGATCAGGCCCTCGCGCAGCGCCCAGGGGCAGATGTCCAGCGAGTCGAGGTCGAGCCGGCGCATCGCCGCCTCGGCGACCACGGCGCCGGCCAGCAGCTGGTGGGCCCGGCCGGCGCTGACCCCGTCCAGCTCGACCAGCTGGGCCGGCGGGATGTGCCGGATGAAGCCGAGCACCTGCCGCAGGCCAGCGCGGGTCAGCCGGCGGCGGGCCCAGAGCCCGGCGCCGGAGGGAGCCGCCCCGGCCAGCCGGGCCAGGGTGCGGAACGTCTTCGAGGTGGCCACCGGGCGCTCCCAGCCCACCTCGGTCATCTTCTTCACCACCGGGTCCAGCAGCCCGTCGACGTACGCCCGCAGCTCGTCCACCCGCTCGGCCGGCGGCGGGGCGGCGCTGTCCGGGGTGGTGTGCAGCCGGTCCCGGGTCAGCCGCCCCGCACCGAGCGGCAGCGACTCCGCGACATCCGGGTCCTCGTCGATGCCGGCCGCGACCTCCAGCGAGCCGCCGCCGATGTCCAGCACCAGCAACCGCCCGGCGGACCAGCCGAACCAGCGCCGGACGGCGAGGAAGGTCAGTCGCGCCTCGTCCGCCCCGGAGAGCACCGCCAGGCGTACGCCCGTCTCGTCGCGGACCCGGGCCAGCACCTCCTGGGCGTTGGTGGCGTCCCGGACGGCGGAGGTGGCGAACGCGATCAGGTCGTCGGTCTCCAGGCCGGCGGCCGCCGCCTTGGCCATGCCGACCGCCTTGACCAGGCCGTCCGCGCCGGCCTCGGTGAGCGCGCCGTCCGGGCCGATCTGCTCGGCGAGCCGGAGCACCACCTTCTCCGAATGCGCCGGCCAGGGGTGCGCGCCGTGGTGGGCGTCGACCACCAGCAGGTGCACCGTGTTGGAACCGACGTCGAGGACACCCAGTCGCATGCTGTCGACCCTAGGGCCAACACGTTTGCGCGGCTCGGCGGCCGGCGCACCACACCGCGCGTACGCTGGGCCGGGTGACAGGGCAGATCGAACTCCGGGTGCTGGTGGACGACCCGGCGGACCCGCGCAGCCGCGAGGTGCCGCTGGACTTTCCCCGGGAGTGGGTCGAGTTCGTCGACCCGGCGGACGAACAGCACCTGATCCGGGCCGACCTCACCTGGTTGCTCTCCCGCTGGACGTGCGTCTTCGGCCGCGGCTGCCACGGCATCATCGCCGGCCGCTCCGCGGAGGGCTGCTGCTCGCACGGTGCCTTCTTCACCGACTCCGACGACGAGAAGCGGGTCCGGACGGCGGTCAAGCGACTCACCCCGGAGACCTGGCAGCACTTCCGGCGCGGCTTCAAGAACTGGACCGACGACGACACCGTCGACGGCAAGAACCCGGCCCGGCGGACCGCGACCCAGGGCGCGGAGGGCCCCTGCGTCTTCCTCAACGACGCCGACTTCCCGGCCGGCGGCGGCTGCGCGCTGCACGCCCAGGCGCTGCGCGACGGGGTGCACCCGTTGGAGTACAAGCCGGACGTCTGCTGGCAGTTGCCGATCCGCCGGGACCAGGACTGGGTCAAGCGGCCGGACAACACCAAGGTGCTGGTCTCCACGCTGTCCGAGTTCGACCGGCGGGGCTGGGGCGCCGGCGGGCACGACCTGGACTGGTGGTGCACCTCCTCCACCGACGCGCACGTCGGCGCCGACCCGATGTACGTCTCCTACGGTCCGGAGCTGACCGCGCTGATCGGCGCCCCCGCGTACGCCAAGCTGGCCGAACTCTGCGCGGCCCGCTCCCGCCAGGGCCTGGTCGCCCCACACCCCGCCGACCCGGACCGGTGAAGATCTTGGAAGGAAACGGCCCCGTCACGGGCCCTTTCCTTCCAAGATCTCGCGCAACACCTGCCGGTCAGGGCTCGAACTTGTAACCCAGGCCGCGGACGGTGACGATGAAGCGGGGCGCGGAGGGCTCCGGCTCGATCTTGGAGCGCAGCCGCTTGACGTGCACGTCCAGCGTCTTCGTGTCGCCGACGTAGTCGGCGCCCCAGACCCGGTCGATGAGCTGCCCCCGGGTGAGCACCCGGCCGGCGTTGCGGAGCAGGAGTTCCAGCAGCTCGAACTCCTTCAGCGGCAGCTGCACGGCGGCGCCGTCCACGGTCACCACGTGCCGCTCGATGTCCATCCGGACCGGGCCGGCGGCCAGCGTCGGGGCGCCGGACTCGGCCACCTCGGTGCTCTGCCGGCGCAGCACCGCCCGGATCCGGGCGACCAGCTCCCGGGGCGAGTACGGCTTGGTCACGTAGTCGTCGGCGCCGATCTCCAGACCGACCACCTTGTCGATCTCACTGTCCCGTGCGGTGACCATGATGATCGGCACGTGCGAGCGCTGCCGCAGCTGCCGGCACACCTCGGTGCCCGACATCTCGGGCAGCATCAGGTCGAGCAGCACGATGTCGGCGCCGGTCCGGTCGAACTCGGTGAGGGCGGAGGGACCCGTCGCGGCGACGGACACCTCGAAGCCCTCCTTGCGGAGCATGTACGACAAGGCGTCGGAGAACGACTCCTCGTCCTCGACCACCAGAACGCGGCTCAACGGGGATTTCCTTTCCATTGCTGTCAGGCCTGCCGGAGCCCGGCCGGACCGGCCTCGATCCCAGCGGGTGGCAGTGTCGCCAGGAGGTCGTCCGGGGGACGGGTGGGCAGCCGCAGGGTGAACGTCGACCCACCACCAAGAGTGCTCGCCACCTCGACCCGTCCGCCATGGTTGCTCGCGATGTGCTTGACGATGGCCAGGCCGAGGCCGGTGCCGCCGGTGGCCCGCGAGCGCGCCTGGTCGGCCCGGTAGAACCGCTCGAAGATCCGGTCGACGTCGGTCGGGGCGATCCCGATGCCCTGGTCGGTCACGGAGATCTCGACGTGCTCGTCGTCGGCCCGGGTGGTGATCCGGACCGTGGTGTCCTCGCCCGAGTAGTTGATGGCGTTCTCGACCAGGTTGGCCACCGCGGTGGCCAGTTGGGTGTCACTGCCGTACACCGTCAGGCCACGCTCCCCGGTGACCGCCACCTCGATCCGCCGGGCGGCGGCGCTGGTGCGGGTGCGGTCGACCACCTCGGCGACCACCCAGTCGACCGCGACCGGCTCGGGCGGCGGCTGCGGCTCGGCGCCCTGCAGCCGGGTCAGCTCCAGCAGCTCCTGCACCAGCCGGCCCAGCCGGGTCGACTCGTGCTGGATGCGCTCGGCGAAGCGCCGGGCGGCGACCAGGTCCTCCGACAGGTCCGGCGCCGCCGCGCCGGCCGGCTCGGTGGCGTCGAGCAGCGCCTCGGCGAGCAGTTGGAGGGCGCCGATCGGGGTCTTCAGCTCGTGGCTGACGTTCGCCACGAAGTCCCGCCGGACCCGGGCCAGCCGGTGCGACTCGGTCACGTCCACCGCCTCCACGGCGACGTGCCCGCCGCCGATCCCCATCGCCCGCAGGTGCACCCCGAGCGGGTTCTCCCCGGCGCTGTCGCGGCCGCGCGGCAGGTCCAGCTCGATCTCGCGCCGCACCCCGGTGCGGCGCACCTGGCCGGCGAGCGTACGGATCAACGGGTGGGCGGCGATCGAACCGGGTGTCGCGCCGGTGCGGAGCAGCCCCATCGCCCGGGCGGCCGGGTTGACCAGGACGGGCTGGTCCTCGGCGTCGAGCACCACCACCCCGGCGCGGAGCGAGTCGATCGTCCGCCGGCCGAGCCCGGCCTGTTGGTCGTCGGCTATCGCGAGCCTCCCCCTGCCGAGGCGGCGGCCGGACCGGCCCCCCGCCGACGTGACGCGGGCGCGCAGCGCCGGGACCGACCGGACCAGCAGGAACCCGGCGGCCAGCCCGGCCACCAGGCCCACGACCACACCGACGGTCACCGCCCACTCCACCCGGCGATCGTAGGGTCATTGTTAACCTGGGCATCGCCCATAGCAGGACGAATCAACCTCGCTTCCGGCAAAGTTCACCCCCGCGTCCGGCGTCGTTCACCCGGGTTCATCTGCGGTCCGCCCGTGCGACCTAGCCTGGGCCGCGCACCTGCCCATCCCGCGCCGGCCCGGCCGGCGGCCACCGACACAGGACGTGACAATGCGCGACGAGTTCCGGGCTGACCTGCAGATCGTCAGCCAACTGCTGGTGGACATGGCGGAGGGGGTCCGGGCCGCGATGCGGCAGGCCACCCGCGCCCTGCTCACCGCGGACCGCCGGGCCGCGGAGACGGTGATCGAGCGGGACGCCGAGATCGACGACCTCTACCGGCACGTCGAGGAGCGGGTCTGCGACCTGCTCGCCCGGCAGGCGCCGGTCGCCTCCGACCTGCGCGCCATGATCACGGCGCTGCACGTCGCCGCCGATCTGGAGCGGATGGGCGACCTGGCCGACCACGTGGCGAAGACCGCGCTGCGCCGGCACCCCTCGCCGGCCGTGCCGGCGGAGCTGCGGCCGATCTTCACCGACATGGCCGGCATCGCCGACCGGATGGCCGGGAAGATCGGGTCGGTGCTGGCCAAGCCCGACGTCGACGTGGCCGCCGAACTGGACCGCGACGACGACGCCATGGACGACCTGCACAAGAGCCTGTTCGGGGTGCTGCTCGGCGAGGAATGGCCGTACGGGGTGGAGACCGCGATCGACGCCACCCTGCTCGGCCGCTTCTACGAGCGGTTCGCCGACCACGCGGTGAACACCGCCGAGCACGTGGTCTACCTGATCACCGGGCAGACCGCGCCCTCGCCCAACTGACCCCGCCGCGACGGGGCCCCGGCCGGTGCGGCCGCGGCCCCGTCGGGTACGTCAGCGGCCCTGGTTGGCCACCGCGGCGGCGGCCGCCTTGGCGGCCGCCGGGTCGAGGTAGGTCCCGCCCAGGGTGTGCGGGCGCAGCTGCGCGTCGAGGTCGTAGCGCAGCGGGATGCCGGTCGGGATGTTGAGCTTGGCGATCGCCTCGTCGGAGATCTGGTCCAGGTGCTTGACCAGGGCCCGCAGCGAGTTGCCGTGCGCGGCCACCAGCACCGTACGGCCGGCCAGGATGTCCGGCACGATCGAGTCGTACCAGTAGGGCAGCATCCGCTCGACGACGTCCTTGAGGCACTCGGTACGCGGCATCAGCTCGCTCGGCAGCAGCGCGTACCGGGGGTCGCCGACCTGGGACCACTCGTCGTCGTCCGGGATCGGCGGCGGCGGGGTGTCGTAGGAGCGGCGCCAGAGCATGAACTGCTCCTCGCCGTACTCGTCCAGCGTCTGCTTCTTGTTCTTGCCCTGCAGGGCGCCGTAGTGGCGCTCGTTGAGCCGCCACGACCGGCGTACCGCGATCCAGTGCCGGTCCGCGGCGCTCAGCGACAGCTCGGCGGTGCGGATCGCGCGGCGCAGCACGCTGGTGTGCACCACGTCCGGCAGCAGGCCGTGCTCGCGCATCAGCTCGCCGCCGCGGCGCGCCTCGTTCTCGCCCTTCTCGGTGAGGTCGACGTCGACCCAGCCGGTGAAGAGATTCTTGGCGTTCCAGTCGCTCTCGCCGTGCCGCAGCAGGACCAGCGTCCCGACGGTGGGCCCCTCGCTCGCAGTCATGCGGATCATCCTGCCGTACGCCGCCGCCGGACACGCGGCGACCGGTCGTGACGACCACCACGTGGAAAAGCCGATGACCGGCACTCCGGGGCGGGACTAGGTTGTAAGGCGCTTGTGATAGATCGGTCATTACCACAGCGGGGGCGGCAGATGCGGACGGTGCGGGGTTGGTTGCGGGACACGACGGGCGGGCTGCCAGCCCGGTTCTGGTACCTCTGGACCGGCACCCTGATCAACCGACTCGGCTCGTTCGTGCTGGTGTTCCTGGCCATCTACCTCACCCAGGAGCGCGGCTTCTCCGCCTCGCAGGCCGGCCTGGTGATCGGGCTCTGGGGCGTCGGCGGCGCGGTCGGCACCACCGTCGGCGGCACGCTGACCGACCGCTGGGGGCGCCGGCCCACGCTGCTCACCGCGCACCTGGGCGCGGCCACCATGATGCTCGGCCTCGGCTTCGCCCGGGACCTGTGGGCGGTGGCGCTGGGCGCGTTGCTGCTCGGCACGTTCGCCGAGGCGGCCCGGCCGGCGTTCGGCGCGATGATGATCGACGTGGTGCCGGCGAAGGACCGACTGCGCGCCTTCTCGCTGAACTACTGGGCGATCAACCTCGGCTTCGCCTGCGCGGCGGTGCTCGCCGGCCTCGCCGCCCAGGCCGGCTACCTGCTGCTGTTCGTGGTCGACGCGGTCACCACGCTGGTCACCGCTCTGATCATCTTCATCAAGGTCGGGGAGACCCGGACCGCCGTCACCGCGCCGCCGGCACCGGGCCGGGACGGCGCGCCGGCCGGGGCGCTGCGCACCATCCTGACCGACCGGGTCTACCTCGGCTTCGTGGCGTTGAACCTGCTCGCCGCGCTGGTCTTCCTCCAGCACATCTCGATGCTGCCGATCGCGATGGGCGACTCGGGCCTGACCCCCGCCACGTACGGCTCGGTGATCGCGCTCAACGGCGTACTGATCGTGGTGGGACAGCTCTTCGTGCCCCGGCTGATCCGCGGCCGGAGCCGGTCGCACGTGCTCGCCCTGGCCTCGGTGGTGATGGGCGTCGGCTTCGGGCTGACCGCGTTCGCGGACGCCGCCTGGTTCTACGGGCTCACCGTGCTGATCTGGACGCTCGGCGAGATGCTCAACTCGCCCTCCAACGCCACGCTGATCGCCGAACTCTCGCCCGCCGAGTTGCGCGGCCGCTACCAGGGCGTCTTCTCGCTCTCCTGGCAGGTGGCCGGCGCCGTGGCCCCGGTCCTCGGCGGCCTGGTGCGGGAGCAGGCCGGCAACGAGGCCCTCTGGCTCGGTTGCGCGGCGATCGGCGGGGTGGCGGCGGTGGCGCACCTGGTCTCCGGGCCGGCCCGGGAGCGCCGGGCCGCCGCGCTGCGGGTGGCCACCGAGCCGGTCGTGCCGGTCACCGCGATCCAGCCGCCGGCACCCGAGGCGGCCGAGGCGGCGGCCACCGCACCCGCGGAGCCGGTCCTGCCGACCGACCCGGCCGAGGGGAGCGGTTCGGCACGGCCGGTGACGGGTGGCCCGGGCCGGGCCCGCCCGACCGAGTCGGCCGGAGCGCGGTGACCAGCGACACATGGCGCCCGCCGGTCGGGCTTCCTACGGTCGGACCGGAACTGTTAGTTAACTGAACTGTTCGGAGGACGCGTGCGGTCGCTGCGACGCTGGCTGGACGACACCGCCGGCGGGCTACCCGCCACGTTCTGGTACCTCTGGGCCGGGCTCCTGATCAACCGGGCCGGCGCCTTCGCGATGCTCTTCCTGTCGCTCTACCTGACCTCCGCGCGCGGCGCGAGCGAGGCGGTGGCCGGCGCGGTGGTCGGCGCGTACGGGGCCGGCGGGGCGGCCGGCGTGCTGCTCGGCGGGGTGCTCGCCGACCGGTGGGGCCGGCGGGCCGCGCTGCTCGCGGCGCACCTGGTCACCGCGGGGCTGATGGTCGCGCTGGCGTTCAGCCACCACCTGGCGGTGATCACGGTGCTCGCCGCGCTGGTCGGCGTCGTCCACTCGATGCCCAGCCCGGCGTTCGTCGCGGCGATCGTCGACGTGGTGCCCGAGCAGCGCCGGTCGCGCGCCTTCAACCTCCAGTTCTGGGCGTTCAACCTGGGCATGGCGGTGGCGTCGCTGCTGGCCGGCGTCCTCGCCGAGGCGAGTTTCGTCGCCCTGTTCCTGGTCGACGCGGCGGCCACCCTGCTCGCCGCGGTGGTGATCGCCTGGAAGGTGCCGGAGACCCTGCCCGGCCGCGCCCGCCGCGCTCCCTCCCCCGGCGGGGCGCCGGGCCGGTCCCGCCGGCCGGGGTTGCACACCGCGCTGACCGACCGGATCTTCCTGGTCTTCGTCGGCCTGACCTTCGTGCTGGCCGTGCTGACCCTGCAGACCTCGACGATCATGCCGCTGGCCATGCGGACGGACGGTCTGCGCCCGTCGGCCTACGGCGCGGTGGTGGCGCTCGGCGGCGTGCTGATCGTGCTCGGCCAGCTCTTCGTGCCCCGGCTGATCGAGCGGCACCGCAAGGACCACGTGCTGGCCGTCTCCACCGGGTTGCTCGCGCTCGGCTTCGGCGCCCTCGCGTTCGCCGACGAACTGGTGGTCTACCTGGGCGCCGCGGTGGTCTGGACGGTGGGCTCGATGCTCGCCGCGCCGCCGAACGCCCAGATCAACGCCGACCTCGCCCCGCCCGAGCTGCGGGCCCGCTACCAGTCCGTCTTCTACCTGGCGTTCCCGGCGGCGTCGTTCGTGGCGCCCACCCTCGGCGGGGTGAGCCTGCAGTACCTCGGCGAGCGGCATTGGCTGGTGGTCGGCGGGCTGGGCCTGCTGGCCGCCGTCGGGCACCTCTGGGCCGGCCCGCCCCGGGAACGGCGGGTCACCGCCCTGCGCCGAGCCACGGTCGAGCTCGCCGAGCCGGCGCTCACCGGGCGCTGACAGCCGGACAATCAGCCCCGTACGACGCAAAGCGCCCGCCACGACCGGAGTCGTGACGGGCACCCGCACCGTATGACCGGCGGCGGCGGGCGGCACTCACCCCCGTAAGCGTCGCCCGCTCGCGCCGCCGGTCCAAACGAGTGGACACCGTCCCCCAACGGCGTTGCTCCACTCGTCCCCTGCGCCTCGCTCGGTGCACGGATCTGATCGATCCGCCGCTCCCCCGAACGTTTCCAAGCGTGACGCGGTGCAATAAAGTTAGTTCGCCCGGTTTACGGATTCAACCCGCTCCGGCTGTCTCGCCGGTCACACGCGGATCGCCGTGGCCGATACTTCGGGCCTCGTCCTGGCCAACAGCGGATACCCGCCGACGATTCCCGCAAACACCCCGGATTCACGCGTCCTCCCGGTCCGGCGACTCGGTACGGAAGAAGTTGCTCTGCCGGCCGTCGCGCAGCTGCTCCTGGTAGATCAGGTTGAGCTTGCGCAGGTCGAAGGTGTGGAACCAGTCGTCCCAGGTGATCTCCCGGATCCGGCTGCTCTCCCGGTAGCCCGGGATGTTGAAGGTCAGCACACCGGCCCGGCCCTCCCGCTCGGTGCCGGCGATGGTGGCCGGCTTCGCGCCGCGTTCCCGGGCCCAGCGCTGGATCACCTCGTGGTTCGTGGTGACCAGGCTCCGCCCCGGACGCTCCGGACGGTCGGTGAGCGACGAGATCACCTGTGACGAGGTGACCGACCGCGAACTGGTCCGCCCGGTCCGGACCGCCCCGGCCTGGGCGGTCTTCGCGGGTGTCCGCTCCGCCGCCGCCGTGGTGGTCTTCCTGGCCGCCGGCGCCTTCTTTGCGGGCGCCTTCTTCGCGGGTGCCTGCTTGGCCGCCGCCGTCGTCCGCCGGGCCGCCGCGGTCTTCTTCGCCGCGGGCGCCTTCTTGGCCGGCGCCTTCTTCGCCGGTGCCTTCTTCGCCGGTGCCTTCTTGGCCGCCGCCGTCGTCCGCCGGGCGGCCGCGGTCTTCGCCGCGGGCGCCTGCTTCGCCGCGACGGCCTTCTTCGCGGGTGCCTTCTTCGCGGGCGCCTTCTTGGCCGCCGCCTTCTTCACCGCGGCCTTCTTGGCCGGGGCGGTCTTGTTCGCCGGCGCGGCCTTGGCACGGGCCGGGGCCGCCTTGCCCGCGGCCTTCTTCGTGGCCGCCGGGCGGCCGGCCGCCGCCTTCGTGCCCGTGGCACGGCCCGCCGGCCCGGTGGTCCGCCGGCCCGCGCCCCCTGCCGACCGCAGGGTCCGGGCCAGCGTCTTCACCAGTTCCGGCTTGCGCAGTGCGGAGATCCCGGACACCCCGTGCCGGCGCAGCTGACCGCGGATGTCGTCGACCCGCATCCGGGAGATCTCCGACTCGGAGATCGTCGGGGTGTTCGGGGTCTGGTTGCCCGCCTGCCGTTTCGTCCTGGTCGCAGTCCCGCCGCGACCTGAGCTGTTCCGCTGAGCCATGGGACGCTCACGCTCCTCGACAGTCCGTCCTCGGCGCGCGGCGGGTCCCAAGTGCCGCACCGCGCGGTGCGGCATACCCGTCAGGACCGGTCCGAACCTCCATCGGCCGCACCGGTGCTCCGCGCGCCGGAAGCGGCGTTCCCGGAACCGCCCGGCGCCCCCGCGGCGGAACCCTCGCCCGAGGCGCCGCCGGACGGCTCGAAGAGGTGGGCGAACGCGGCCAGGTTGGCGGTGGACTCGCCCCGCTTGACCCGCCACTCCCACTCCCGGCGGATCGAGCTGCCGAAGCCGATCTCCAGCATCGTGTCGAACGACTCGTCGGCGTACGTGAGCACCGCGCCGAGCAGCCGGTCGAGCTCGTCCGAGTCGACCCCGGCCGGGTTCACCCGTCCGGTCAGGTAGACGTCGCCGACCGCGTCGATGGAGAACGAGACGCCGTACATCCGGGCGTTGCGCTGCAACAGCCAGGCCCACAGCTCCTCGCGCCGCTCGTCCGGCTGGCGCATCACGAACGCCTCGATGCGCAGCGCGTGCTCGCCGACGATCAGGTTGCAGACGGTCTTGAGCTTGTGGGTGCCGGGCAGGGTGACCGCGTACGACCCCGGGCCGGTCGGCTCCCAGGCCAGTTCCCGCTCGTCGCAGACCGACTCGATCAGGGCCGCAAGATCGCTCTTCCCGCTCACCGGACCCACTCTACGACCGGCCCGGCCGGCGCACCGGACGGGCAGGCCTGCCGGCGCACCGGACGGGCGGGACGGCCGCGGGCGTCACCAGGAACAAGAGAGTGCCGGATCGCCGGCCAGCTCGGCGACGAGCCGGGCCCGGTGCGCGGCGATCGCCTCGCCGTAGACGTCGAGCAGCCCGGACACGGTGCGGTGCCAGGAGAAGTTACGGGCGTGCCGCTCGGCGCCCCGGGACAGCTCGGCCCGGCCCGGCCGGTCGGGCAGCAGCCGGCCCAGCGCCGCGGCCCAGTCGGCCGGGTCGTGGCCGTCGATCAGCACGCCGCTGACCCGGTCCCGCACCGCGGTGACCAGGCCGCCGACGGCGGCCGCCACCACCGGCGTGCCGCAGGCCTGGGCCTCCAGGGCGACCAGGCCGAAGGACTCGTTGTACGACGGCACCGCGACCAGGTCCGCGGCCTGGTACAGGGCGGGCAGGTCGTCGCCGGTCTGCGGGGGCAGGAAGCACACCCGGTCGGCGATGCCGAGCGAGCCGGCCAGTTCGATCAGCGCGGTCGGCCGGTCGAGGCCGCTGCCGCTCGGGCCGCCGCAGACCACCACGGTCAGCTCGGCAGCCAGCTCCGGGTCGCGCTCGCGCAGCGCGGCGGCCGCCCGGACCAGCACGTCGGGCGCCTTGAGCGGTTGGATGCGGCCGACGAAGGCCACCACGTACCCCGTGGTGGGCAGGCCGAGCCGGCGGCGGGCGGCGACGGTGGCCGCGTGCCGGTCACCCCGAACCGGCCGGAACCGCGCCAGGTCGACGCCGGGCTCGACCACCGCGACCCGGGCCGGGTCGGCCTCGTACCGGTCGATCAGGTCCCGGGCCTCGACCCCGGTGTTGGCGACCAGCCGGTCGGCCTCGGCGACCACCTGCTCCTCGCCGATCACCCGGGCCTTCGGCTCCGGCCGGTCACCGGTCGCCAGCTGGGCGTTCTTGACCTTCGCCAGAGTGTGCGCGGTGTGCACCAGCGGCACCCCCCAGCGCTCCTTGGCCAGCCAGCCGACCTGCCCGGAGAGCCAGTAGTGGGAGTGGATGAGGTCGTACCAGCCGGGCGGGCGGGCGGCCTCGGCACGGAGCACGCCCGCACTGAAGGCACAGAGCTGCCCGGGCAGCTCCTCCTTGGTGAGCCCTTCCAGCGGGCCGGAGATGACGTGCCGGACGTGCACCCCGGGGGCCATCTCCACCACGGGTGGCAGGTCGCCCGAGGTGGCCCGGGTGAAGATCTCCACCTCGACGTCCGCCTCGGCCAGCCGCCGCGCCACCTCGAGGATGTAGACGTTCATCCCGCCGGCGTCGCCGGTGCCGGGCTGGTGCAGTGGTGAGGTGTGCACCGAGAGCGTCGCGATCCGCCGGGGCCGGGGCCACGGCCGGGCACCTCGCTGACGACCGACACCGGTGTGCATTTCCGCCACGTCCGCTCCCTCTGCCACGGTTGATGCCGTCCCGCACGCCCGGCGCTTTTCGGACAACGTCCTCGCCGAATGTCATCTTCCCCATCGGAGGTGGGTAATGCCCCGGGACGGCCGCCGGGCGTGACGGACCTCATCACGGCACGGCCCGCGCCCGGCGCGAGCCGCCCCTCGGGCCGGGAGGACAATGGCCGGATGAGTCCAGTCGCCATCGTCACCGGGGCGTCCAGCGGGATCGGTGCGGCCACCGCCCGCCGGCTCGCCGCCGAGGGTTTCCACGTGCTCGCCGCCGCCCGGCGTACCGACCGGCTGGCCGGCCTGATCGACGAGATCGCCGCGGCCGGTGGCACCGCCACCGCGGTGACCTGCGACGTCACCTCGGACGAGTCGGTGGCCCTGCTCGCCGAGGCGGCGGCCCACGCGCCGGGACCGGTCACCCTGCTGGTGAACAACGCCGGCGGCGCGCGGGGCCTGGACCCGGTGGAGTCGGGCTCGGTCGGCGACTGGCAGTGGATGTACGACACCAACGTGCTCGGCACGCTGCGGGTCACCCAGGCGCTGCTGCCCGCGCTCGAGGCGTCCGGGGCCGGCACCATCGTGATCGTCTCGTCGACCGCCGGCTTCACGGTGTACGAGGGCGGGGGCGGCTACACCGCCGCCAAGCACGCGCAGACCGCGATCGCCGGCACGCTGCGGCTGGAACTCTGCGGCCGGCCGATCCGGGTGATCGAGATCGACCCCGGGATGGTGAAGACCGACGAGTTCGGGCTGGTCCGCTTCGACGGCGACGCCGAGAAGGCGGCCGCGGTCTACGCCGGGGTGCCGGAGCCGCTGGTCGCCGAGGACGTCGCCGACTGCATCGCCTGGTGCGCGACCCGTCCGCACCACGTGAACGTGGACCGGCTGGTCGTCCGCCCGCTGGCGCAGGCCGCCCAGCACAAGGTGCACCGGGTCGGCTGAGTCGGGCCCGGGCGTGGCGGGGATGGCGCGGCGCCGGCCGCTCGGCGTGGTGACCCGGGGGACAACCAACCCCAACCGGCTGCGCCGGGCGGACAACTGGATCGTCGCGACCTGCGGGGACCGGCTGCGGGCCGCGGCCGACCCGCTGGTGGTCGACCTCGGCTACGGCGCCACCCCGGTCACCGCCGTCGAACTGCGCGCCCGGCTGGCCGCCGCGGTCCGCGCCGACGTGCGGGTGGTCGGGCTGGAGATCGATCCGGTACGCGTGGCCGCCGCCGCGCCGGCCGCCGATCCGCCATGGCTCACCTTCGCCCGGGGCGGCTTCGAACTGGCCGGGCTGCGGCCGGCCCTGGTCCGCGCGTTCAACGTGCTGCGCCAGTACGACGAGAGCGAGGTCGCCGACGCCTGGCGCACGATGACCGGCGGGCTCGCCCCGGGCGGGCTGCTGGTCGAGGGGACCTGCGACGAGTTGGGCCGGCTCGGCGGCTGGGTGCTGCTCGACGCCGACGGGCCGCGCACGCTGACCCTGGCCGCGAAGCTCGGCACCCTGGGCAGCCCGGCCGAACTGGCCGAGCGGCTGCCCAAGGCGTTGATCCACCGCAACGTGCCCGGCGAGCCGGTGCACGATCTGATCCGCGCGCTCGACGACGCCTGGCACGCCGCCGCCGGCTACGCCCCCTTCGGCCCCCGGCAGCGCTGGCTGCACGCCGTCGAGTCGGTCAAGGCCGCCGGCTGGCCGATCCTCGACCGCCCCCGCCGCTGGCGCCTCGGCGAACTGACCCTTCCCTGGCCCGCCATCGCCCCCACCTGACCGCCACCCCCACCCCGCCGATCTTGCCTTCGGCCCGCGGATCGCACCGTTCGCCGGTTATGCCGGAGCCAGCACTGCAAGATCGCGGAGCAACCCCGAGGGGGAAGGGTGGGGTCAGATGGTGCAGTTGATGAGGACGGGTTCGGGGTGGAGGGTGACGCCGAAGCGGTGGTGGACGCCGTCGCGGATCTCCCGGGCCAGCTCGACCAGGGCGGAGGTGCTGGCGTTGCCGCCGTGGTTGGTCAGCGCGAGGGTGTGCTTGCTGGAGATGGCCACCCCCTCCGGGCCGGGATGGCCCTTGCCGAAGCCGGCCTTGTCGATCAGCCAGGCGGCGCTGACCTTGACCACGTCACCCGCGCCCGACCAGGCCGGCGGTTCGCCGATGTCGGCCGCGCGCTCGCGCAGCAGCTCGTACGCCGACCGGTCCAGCACCGGGTTGGTGAAGAACGAGCCGACCGAGCGGGTGTCCGGGTCGGCGGCGTCGAGCACCATGCCCTTGCCGGCGCGCAGCCGCAGCACGGTGGCGCGGGCGTCGGCCAGCGGCACCCGGTCACCCACCTCTACGCCGAGCGCCCGGGCCAGCTCGGCGTAGCGCACCGGCCCGGAGAGCGGTGCGCGGGCGAGCCGGAAGTCGACGGCGAGCACCACCCACCGGTCGCTGTACTTGAAGATGCTGGACCGGTAGGCGAAACCACAGTCGGCGGCGGCGATCCGCCCGGTGATGCCCTCCACCCGGTCGTAGACCTGGACGGCGGTGATGGTCTCGGCGACCTCCTGGCCGTACGCGCCGACGTTCTGGATCGGGGTGGCGCCGGTCGAGCCGGGGACGCCGGAGAGGCACTCCAGACCGGACCAGCCGTTGGCCACCGTGGCGGCGACCAGGTCGTCCCACGGCTCGCCGGCCTCCACCCGTACGGTGACCGCGTCGTCGTCCTCGGTGAGCACCCGCAGGCCGCGCGAGCGGACCAGCACCACCGTGCCGGGGAACCCGGCGTCACCGATCACCACGTTGCTGCCCCCGGCCAGGATGAGCACCTGCTCGTCCCGTCCCTGTGCCTCGCGGACGCTTCGTACGATTTCCTCGGCGTTGGTGGCCGTCACGATCCGCCCGGCCGGCCCGCCCAGGCGCAATGTGGTGTATCGCGCCAGATCGCACATGGCGTCGGCTCCGGGTCCGGTTGTCGGCTGGGCGTAGACGTCTGACACGCCTTTCACCCTAGGCTGTGGGGTAGCCGCGGCACCTACTGGTGGCCGGGTCACCCCCGGGAGGATGGCGATGAGCAGGCTGCACGTAACGAAGGACTTCTGGATCGGCGCGCTGCGGGCGGAAGGGCCGGCGTTCGCCGCCGCGGTCGCCGAGGCGCCGCCCGAGACCCCGGTGCTGTCCTGTCCCGGCTGGACGGTCGCCGACCTCACCCTGCACCTGGCCGCCTTCTACCGGTGGGTGCACTCGTTCGCCGGGTCCGGGGCCACCACCGCCCCGGCGAAGCGCCCCGATCTCGCCGACCTGGAGCCGGGCGCCACCCCGCTCCAGGTCTGGCAG
Source organism: Micromonospora sp. LZ34 (assembly GCF_052981855.1). Taxonomy (NCBI): domain Bacteria; kingdom Bacillati; phylum Actinomycetota; class Actinomycetes; order Micromonosporales; family Micromonosporaceae; genus Micromonospora; species Micromonospora sp. LZ34. The sequence continues at coordinate 359,489 of NZ_JBRIQN010000001.1, read as the reverse complement.
CACGACTTCGACCAGCTGATGACCCTCTTCGACGGGCTCGACCCGGAGGCGCCGGCGTGGAACTGGGCGCCGCAGCCGAAGAAGGCCGGGTTCTGGCCGCGCCGGGCGGCGCACGAGACGGCCGTGCACCGCTGGGACGCCCAGCTCGCCATCGCCGCCGGCGAACCGGTCGAGGCGAAGCTCGCGGCCGACGGGGTGAGCGAGGTGCTGGACACCTGGCTGCCGGCCGGCCGGCGGCGGGTCCAGGGCCAGTGGCACGGGGTGGTGCACCTGTCGGCGGTGGACGCCGCCCAGGACTGGTACCTGCGGCTGCGCGGCGAGGGTGTCGCGCTGTTGGACACCGCCACCATCTTCGACCACGACGACCACCACGCCCGGGTGCAGGTCAGCGGCACGGCGAGCGACCTGCTACTGGCGCTGTGGGGCCGGGTCGGCTTCGACAACCTGGACGTCGCGGGCGACCGCACCCTGCTCGACGGCCTCCGCACCGGCTGAGCCCGACCCCGCCCGGGTCCAGTCCCGGACCAGGTACGGAAAGAGTGGCCTCCCGTCGCCGGGGGGCCACTCTTTCCGTCTGCGGGGACCCGTCCCGCCAGGCGGCGGCGACGAAGGCCGGGCCGACGGCCGCCAGGTAACGGTCTCGACACCTGAGAGAGCGCTCTCTTGACACCGGATCAACGAGACCGCACCCTACGTGAGAGCGCTCTCTCAGATTCATTCCACCACCACCCGCCCGACCTGAGAGGGGTCCGAGACAGATGGGTGCCTTTCCGCGCCGCCGCCTCGCGGCGGTCGCCCTCGTCGCCGCCAGCGCACTGCTCGTCACCACCGGCTGCGGTGGCGACGACGCTGCCGAGGACGGCACGGTCACGCTGACCGTCGACGTCTTCGGCCAGTTCGGCTACGAGCAGCTCTACCAGGAGTACATGGCCAGCCACCCCGGCGTGAAGATCGTCGAACGGGGCACCGGTGGCAACCTCGACGAGTACTCGCCGAAGCTCACCCAGTGGCTCGCCGCCGGCAAGGGCGCCGGCGACGTCGTGGCCATCGAGGAGGGGCTGCTGGTCGAGTACAAGGCCAACCCCGGCAACTTCGTGAACCTGCTCGACCACGGCGCCGCCGAGCTCAAGGGCAACTTCCTGGACTGGAAGTGGAACGCCGGGCTGACCGCCGACGGCAAGCACCTCATCGGCCTCGGCACCGACGTGGGCGGCATGGCGATGTGCTACCGCAAGGACCTGTTCGCCAAGGCGGGCCTGTCCACCGACCGCGAGGCGGTCTCGAAGCTCTGGCCCACCTGGCAGGACTACATCCGGGTCGGCGAGCAGTTCACCGCGAAGCAGACCGGGGCGTCCTTCCTGGACGCGGCCACCAACACCTTCAACACCATCCTGCTGCAGACCGCCGGCAACGCCCAGGGCTACAGCTACTACGACACCTCGGACAACCTGGTCGTCGACAGCAACCCCGCGGTCCGGCAGGCCTGGGACACCACCATGGACATCATCGACTCGGGCCTGTCCGGCAAGTACGGCGCCTGGTCCGAGGAGTGGGTCTCCGCCTTCAAGCAGGCCAAGTTCGCCACCATCGCCTGCCCGGCCTGGATGACCGGGGTCATCGAAGGCAACGCCGGCGCGGCCGCGTCCGGCCAGTGGGACATCGCCCAGGTGCCCGGCAACGGCGGCAACTGGGGCGGCTCCTACCTCGCGGTGCCCAAGCAGAGCAAGCACCAGGCCGAGGCGATCGAGCTGGCCAAGTTCCTCACCAGCGCCAAGGGGCAGATCGGCGCGTTCAAGGCCAAGGGGCCGCTGCCGTCGTCGCCGCAGGCCCTGGACGACCCGGCGATCACCGGGGCGACCAACGCGTACTTCTCCGGGGCGCCGGTGGGCCAGATCTTCGCCGCCGGGGCCAAGAACCTGAAGCCGGTCTACATGGGCCCGAAGAACCAGGCGGTCCGGACCGAGGTGGAGAACGCCGTCCGGACCGTTGAGCTGGGCCAGCGCAACCCCGACCAAGGCTGGACCGACGCGGTGACCAACGCGAAGAAGGCCGCCGCCAAGTAACCCCCTCCCGCCCCCGCACCCCGGCTCGGCCGACCCGGTGGCCGGCGGGTCACGGGGCGGGCAGGCGGCGTGGAAAGGAGTTTCCGGCCATGAGCGTCCAGCTCGACGCGCGGCCTCCGGTGGTACCGGCAGCCGCCGCCCGGCCCACCCGGGGGCACCGGCTCAGCCGGTTCGACACCAGGTTCTCGCCCTACCTCTACATCGCCCCGTTCTTCCTGCTCTTCGCGGTGTTCGGGGTGTACCCGCTGGCGTACACGTTCTGGGTCTCGCTGCACGACTGGGACCTGCTCGGTACCGAGCACGCCTTCGTCGGCGCGGAGAACTACGCGCGGCTGATGGCCGACGCCGACTTCTGGCACGCGGTGGTCAACACCCTCGGCATCTTCGTCATCTCCACCGCCCCGCAGCTGCTCGCCGCGCTCTGGCTGGCCAACCTGCTCAACCGGTCGCTGCGGGCCCGCACCGGGTGGCGGATGGCGGTGCTGATCCCGAACGTCACCTCCACCGCGGCCGTCGCGATCGTCTTCGGGGTGCTCTTCGGCCGCGAGTTCGGGATGGTCAACTGGCTGCTCGACCTGGTCGGGATCGACGCGGTCAACTGGAAGTCGGACCGGTTCGCCTCCTGGGTGGCCATCTCGGCCATGGTCGACTGGCGGTGGACCGGCTACAACGCGCTGATCTTCCTGGCCGCCATGCAGGCCATCCCGCGGGACCTCTACGAGTCCGCGGCGATCGACGGCGCGAACCGGGCCCGCCAGTTCTGGTCCATCACCGTGCCGCTGCTCAAGCCGACGATCATCTTCGCGGTCATCATCTCCACCATCGGCGGGCTGCAGCTCTTCACCGAGCCGCGGCTGTTCCACTCCGGGACCAACCCGATCCGCGGTGGACCGCTGCGCGAGTCGCAGACGGTGACCATGTACATGTTCGAGAACGCCTTCGCGCCGCACTACAACTTCGGCTACGGCTCGGCGGTGGCGTGGCTGCTCTTCGCCCTGATCGCCGTCGTGGCGGCGGTCAACGTACTGATCATCCGGCGGCTCGGCGGGCAGACGCCCGGTGGCCGGGCGGCGAAGGGAGACCTCCGATGAGCCGGCTGTGGCGGGCCAGCCCGCTGACGTACGGCGCGCTGGTCGCCGCCGCGTTCCTGTCGATCTTCCCGATCTACTGGATGTTCGTGGTGGCCAGCCGGTCCAGTGACGCGATGGGGCAGGTGCCGCCACCGGTCACCCCCGGCGGCAACCTCGGCGCGAACATCGCCCGGCTGTTCGACAACACCGACGCGTACTTCCTGACCGGTCTGATCAATTCGGCGATCGTGGCGACCACCGTCACCGTCTCGGTGGTCTTCTTCTCCACCCTGGCCGGGTTCGCCTTCGCCAAGCTGCGGTTCCGCGGGCGCAACGCGCTGCTGCTGGTGATCATCGCGACCATGATGGTGCCGACCCAGCTCGGCGTCATCCCGCTGTACCTGCTGATGACGAAGCTGAACTGGAACGACCGGCTGCCGGCGGTGATCGTGCCAGCACTGGTCACCGGCTTCGGGGTGTTCATGGTGCGGCAGTACGCCGGCCAGGCGGTCAGCACCGAGCTGATCGAGGCGGCCCGGGTCGATGGCTGCGGCACGGCCCGGATCTACTGGAACGTGGTGCTGCCCGCGCTGCGCCCGGCCGCGGCGGTGCTCGGCCTGCTCACCTTCATGACCACCTGGAACGACTTCCTCTGGCCGTACGCTGTGCTGAACGACCCGGAGAACCCGACCGTCCAGCTGTCCCTGCGGGCCCTGTCCGACGGGTACTACCAGGACATGTCGCAGGTCTTCACCGGGACGGCCATCGCAACGCTCCCGCTGCTGCTGGTCTTCGTCCTGTTCGGCCGCCAGATCATCGGCGGGATCATGGAAGGTGCGGTCAAAGCTTGAGCAACATCCGATTTCCCGAGAGCTTCCTCTGGGGCGCCGCCACCGCCGCGTACCAGATCGAGGGCGCGGCTCGCGACGACGGCCGCGGCCCGTCCATCTGGGACACCTTCAGCCGTACGCCGGGGAAGGTGTTCCAGGGGCACACCGGCGACGTGGCCTGCGACCACTACCACCGGTACCCGCAGGACGTGGCGCTGATGGCGGAGCTGGGGCTGCGGGCCTACCGCTTCTCGGTGGCCTGGCCCCGGATCCAGCCGGACGGCACCGGCCCGGTCAACCCGCACGGGCTGGACTTCTACGACCGGCTGACCGACGCGCTGCTCGACCGCGGCATCGACCCGATCGTCACGCTCTACCACTGGGACCTGCCGCAGAGCCTGGCCGACCGGGGCGGCTGGACCAACCGGGAGACCGCCGAGCACTTCGCCACGTACGCCACCGCGGTGCACGCCCGACTCGGTGACCGGGTGGGCACCTGGACCACGCTCAACGAGCCGTGGTGCTCGGCTTATCTCGGGTACGGCAACGGGGTGCACGCCCCGGGCGAGCAGGATCCGGCGGCGGCCTTCACCGCCGTACACCATCTGCTGCTCGGGCACGGCCTGGCGGCCCGGGCGCTGCGCGCGGCCGGCGCGCAGACCGTCGGGATCACCCTCAACCCGGCCGACGTGCGCCCGGCCGACCCGGCCAGCGCCGCCGACGCGGCCGCGGTCCGCCTGGTCGACGGCCTGCACAACCGGATCTTCCTGGACCCGCTGCTGGCCGGCGGCTATCCGGAGGACGTGCTGGAGCACGTCGGCCGGATCGTCGAGCCGTCCTTCATCCGGGACGGCGACGAGAAGCTGATCGCCGCCCCGATCGACCTGCTGGGGATCAACTACTACCAGCCCACCTACGTCGCCGGCCGGCCCGGCGGGGCCGGGGGCGGCGGCGCCTACCCGGGCACCGAGGGTGCGGTGGAGTTCCTGCCGGCGGTCGGGCCGCTGACCGACATGGGCTGGATGATCGAGCCGGCCGGGCTGACCCGGCTGCTGGAGCGGATCGCCACCGACTATCCGGGCGTGCCGCTGCTGATCACCGAGAACGGCGCGGCGTTCCCGGACAAGCCCGGGGCGGACGGACCGGACGGCGGGGGCGGCGTCGTCGACACCGACCGGATCGCCTACCTCGACGGGCACCTGCGCGCGGCGCACGAGGCGATCGCCCGGGGGGTGGACCTGCGCGGCTATCTCGTATGGTCATTGCTGGACAACTTCGAGTGGGCGGAGGGCTACCGCAAGCGGTTCGGGATCGTCCACGTCGACTACCTGACCCAGCGGCGCACACCGAAGGCCAGCGCCCGGTGGTACCAGGAGGTGATCTCCCGGAACGGGCTGTGACCAGCGGGGGGGATGGCGACCATGACGACGGCGCAACGACCGACGCTCGAAGCGGTGGCCCGCCGGGCCGGGGTGTCCCGGGCCACCGTCTCGCGCGTGGTGAACGGCTCCACCACGGTGGCCGAGCCGATCCGGGAGGCGGTCAACCGGGCGGTGGCCGAGCTGGGGTACGTGCCGAACCTGGCCGCCCGCAGCCTGGTCACCCAGCGGACCGATTCGATCGCCCTGGTCATGCCGGAGGCGGCCACCCGGGTCTTCTCCGACGACCAGGTCTTCCCGGGCATCATCCGGGGCGTCAGCCAGGAGCTGGAGGCGGCCGACAAGCAACTGGTGCTGATGCTGGCCGGCTCGCCGGCCGGGCACGCCCGGGTGGAGCGGTACACCACCGGGCGGCACGTCGACGGGGTGCTCTTCGCCTCGCTGCACGGCGCCGACCCGCTGCCCGGCCGGCTGGCCCGGCTCGGCATCCCGGTGGTGTGCAGCGGCCGGCCGCTCGGCGAGGCGGACGTGCCGTACGTCGACGTCGACCACGTCGGCGGGGTGGCCGCCGCGGTGCGGCACCTGGTCGACGGCGGGCGGCGGCGGATCGCCACCATCGCCGGCCCGCAGGACATGGTCGCCGGGATCGAGCGGCTCTCCGGCTACCGGGACACGGTGGCGGCGGCCGGGTTGCCGGAGCTGGTGGCGGTCGGCGACTTCACCCGGGAGTCCGGGGCGGCGGCGATGCGGCAACTGCTCGCCGAGCACCCCGGCCTCGACGCGGTCTTCGCCGCCTCCGACCTGATGGCGCACGCCGCCCTGCGTACCCTGCGGGAGGCCGGGCGACGGGTGCCGGACGACGTGGCGGTGATCGGCTTCGACGACATCGAGACGGCGGCCTACACCGAGCCGCCGCTGACCACCGTCCGGCAGCCGATCCAGGAGATCGGCCGGCAGATGACCCGCCAGCTGCTCCGGCTGGCCGCCGGCGAGGCCATCGAGACCGCCCTGGTCCTGCCGACCGAGCTGATCCGGCGCGAGTCCGCCTGAGCGGCCGGGATATTCGGTCGAGCCCCCGCCGGGGCGGCGATAGCGTCGGCCGGTGACGACCCACCTGATCCACGTGCCCGCGCTCTCCGACGTCGCCGAGTACGCGTACGCCGCCACGGTGGAGCCGCCGGCCCGGCTGGTCTTCACGGCCGGCGCCTGCCCGCTCGACCCGGACGGCCGGACGGTGGCGCCCGGCGACCACGCGGCCCAGGCGCGGCAGGTGATGGCCAATCTGGAAACCGCCCTCGCGGCGGCCGGCGCGCGGCTCACCGACGTGGTCAAGACGACCGTCTACGTGGCGTCCGGCCGGCAGGCCGACCTGGTCACGGTCTGGGAGGTGGTCCGCGACCACTTCGGCGACCACGATCCGCCGAGCACCCTGCTGGGGGTGGCCGTGCTCGGCTACGCCGACCAGTTGGTCGAGGTGGAGGCGGTGGCCGCCGTCCGCCCGTCGAGCTGAGCGGGGTTCCCACCCGCACGGCAGCGGGGGCCTCTCCCGGCGCAGGAGAGGCCCCCGGCTCCGTAGCCCGGCCCCGCGACCGCACTGCGCGGGGTCGGAGCTACGTCGGGTAAAGCTGGATCAGTCGTCCGCCTCCTGCCGGTGGGCGCCGTTGAGCACGGTGCCGAGCGCGACCAGGCCGAGGCCGAGAGCCGCCAGCGGGATGACGTCCCCACCCCAGGAGCCGGTCGTCGGCGACTCGCTCCTGGCCGGCGGGTCGGCGGACGGCCGGACGGCGGGCGGCGTGGCGCTCGGGTCGATGGTGGTCTGCGCCCGGGCCGCCGGCGCCGCCGGCCACACCAGCGCGCCGACCGCCACACCGGCGGCGGCCAGGCGCGCGACGCCTGCTGCTCTCATCCGCTACCCCATCCCGTCGGCTTCCGTTCATGCCACTGGCGACAACGGACGAAATGTATAAGCAGATAGCGCAGAGAAAGCTATTTTCCGACGAATTGTCCGGACGAATAATCCGGCAGAAGGGACGGAGAATGGCTTTAATTCTTATCCAGGGATAAGGGTGACCAAACAGAGTTCTGGGCAGGAACGGCTATCCGGGTCCTAAACCGGGCACACGTGACGGGTGGATCGGGAAGCATCTTCACGACAGGCGCCGGGTGGCCGATCTCCGGTCCTGCCCGGGACCGTCCGGAGTGCTCAGCCGGCGTGGACGCGCCGAGCGGCCGCATAGGTGTCCGCCCCGAAGAGCACCAGCCGCGCCTCGGTGACGTTCGCCGGGGTCGCGGCGCGCAGCACGGCCAGGGCCTGACCGACCGCGTCCTCGACCGGCCAGCCGTAGATCCCGGCCGACACCAGCGGGAACGCCACCGTGCGCGCACCCAGTTCGTCGGCGACCCGGAGGCTGTTGGCGTAGCAGTCGCGCAGCAGCGCCGAGCGGTCCTCGTCGGCCGACCAGACCGGCCCCACGGTGTGCACCACCCAGCGGGCCGGCAGGTTCCCGGCGGTGGTCGCCACCGCCTGCCCGGTCGGCAGGCCCCGGCCGTAGCGGGAGGCACGCAGCGCCCGGCACTCGGCCAGGATGGCCGGGCCACCGCGCCGGTGGATCGCGCCGTCGGCGCCCCCGCCGCCGAGCAGCGACGAGTTCGCGGCGTTGACGACCACGTCCACCTCCTAGGTGGTGATGTCGCCCTCCACCAGGGTGATCCGCACGTCAGCGCTCCTCGATGGACTGGCCGAGCGACCGGCGGGCCAGCAGCGTGGCGCCGGCGACCGCGGCCGGCATGACGAGCACCGCGCCGAGCGGGATCAGGAAGCAGACGAAGACCGCCACCCCGAAGCCGAGCGCGGTGGGCCGGTCCGCCTTCAGCACCGACCGGCGGTCCGGCAGTCGCATGCCGCGCCGGTAGAAGGGCGCGCCGACCAGTTCCAGCGCGAGCAGCCAGCCACCCACCGCCGCGCCGATCACCGGAACCACGGTCTGCCCGACCACCGGGATGAAGCCCGCCGCGAAGAGCGGGACGCCGATCAGCGCCGAGAGGGCCACCAGCCGGACCGAGTCGGCCAGGCTGCGGCGCAGCGACGACCAGAACGCCACGTCGACTGCGCCCGGTGTGCCGCCGAGGCGCTCCTCCACCCGCTCGGAGATCTTCTCGTAGAACGGGTCGCCGATCACCAGGGTGACAGCGGTGAAGGCGAGCACCCCGATCAGGCCGCCGAGCCCGAGGAAGGCCAGCCCGGCGACCACCCGGACCAGGTCGCGCAGGGTCGCCGACCAGTCGTCGGCGAACGGGGTGACCAGCTCGGCCAGGTCGTCGACGAAGAACGCCAGGGTGACGAACGCGGCGACGAAGAGCGCACCGGAGATCAGCGCCGGCACGATGCCGAGCAGCATCAGGCCGGGGCTGCGGACGTACAGGCCGAGACCGCGCAGCAGCAGCCCGACGCCGGTGAGGAACCGACGGGCGGGGCCGGTCACGGGCGCGGCGAGGCGGGGTGCGTTCACGACCGAGAGCCTAACGGCGGGCGGCGCGTCAACCGGTTGGTGGATCGCCGGGGTCAACCCGCGCCGTCCCCCATGATCGCCGCGTGGTCGATCCGCCGCCGCGTCCGCGCGGCCATCCTCGACGTACGGATCTCCAAGGGCGGAAGGCGGCGCGATGCCGGTCATCGAGGTGACGAACCTGCACAAGCGGTACGGCGACGTGGTGGCCGTGGACGACGTGTCGTTCACGGTGGAGGCCGGGGAGATCTTCGGCATCCTGGGCCCGAACGGCGCGGGCAAGACCACCACGGTGGAATGTGTCTCCGGGCTCCGCGTCCCGGACTCCGGCGGGGTGTCGGTCCTCGGGCTCGATCCGCGCCGGGACGCGGCCCAACTCCGTCAGCAGGTCGGGGTGCAGCTCCAGGAGAGCCAGCTGCCCGACCGGTTGCGGGTGGCCGAGGCGCTGGAACTGTACGCCTCCTTCTACCGTGACCCGGCCGATCCGGCCGGGTTGATGGACAAGCTGGGTCTGGGCGACAAGCGGAACACCGCGTACAAGAACCTCTCCGGCGGTCAGAAGCAGCGGCTGTCCATCGCGCTCGCGCTGGTCGGCAATCCCCGGATCGCGATCCTGGACGAGCTGACCACCGGGCTGGACCCGCAGGCCCGGCGGGACACCTGGACCCTCATCGAGCAGGTCCGGGACAGCGGGGTGACGATCGTGCTGGTCACCCACTTCATGGAGGAGGCCGAGCGGCTCTGCGACCGGGTGGCCGTGATCGACCGCGGCCGCGTTGTCGCGCTGGACAGCCCGGCCGGCCTGGTGTCGACGGTGGCGCCGGAGCAGCGGGTCCGGTTCCGGCCGTCCGCCCCGGTGGACGACCGGCTCTTCACCGACCTGCCCGAGGTGACCGCCGTGCACCGCACCGGCAGCCAGGTGGTGGTCACCGGGACCGGTGAGGTGCTGCACGCGGTCACGTCGGTGCTGGCCCGCAACCAGATCGTCGCCGCCGACCTGCGGCTGGAGCAGTCCACCCTCGACGACGCCTTCGTCGAGCTGACCGGGCATCGGCCCGCCAACTGAGAGAGAACCGGTATGCACGCCTTCGGGCAGATCCTCAAGATCGAGACACGCCTCTTCCTGCGGGACCCCGGCTCGCCGCTGACGACCGTCGCGTTACCGCTCGCGCTGCTGATGGTGTTCGGGCTGATCCCGGCGGGGCGCCAGCCGGAGGCGCAGTTCGGTGGCCTGTCCTTCATCCAGTACTTCGCCCCCTCGCTGCTGGTGATCACGCTCGCCATGGCGGCGGTGAACATCCTGCCCACGGTGCTGGCCACCTACCGGGAACGCGGGGTGCTACGCCGGCTGGCCACCACCCCGGCCAGCCCGGCCGCGCTGCTGGCCGCCCAACTGGTCATCGCGCTCGCCACCATCCTGATCAGCGCCCTGCTGCTGGTCGTGGTCGGCCGGCTGGCCTTCGACGTACCGCTGCCCCGGCGCCCACTGGGCTTCGCGCTGGCCCTCGTCCTCGGTACGGCGGCCCTGCTGGCGCTGGGGCTGCTGGTGGCGGCGGTCGCCCGGACGACCAAGGCGGCGCAGGCGCTGGCCGTGCCGCTGTTCCTGGTGGTCATGTTCTTCGGCGGGGTCTACGTGCCCCGGTTCCTGCTGCCGGACTTCCTGGTCCGGATCGGCGACTACACGCCGCCCGGGGTGCAGGCGCTGCTCGACGCCTGGACCGGCACCGCACCGCAACCGGTGCACCTGGCGGTGATGGCGGTGGTCGCCCTGCTCGCAGGTACGGTGGCGGCGAAACTGTTCCGCTGGGAATGAGCGGGGGCCCGATGACCAGCACCGCCGAGCAGGTCGACCGGCTGGCCGCCTGGGAGGCCCGGGAGGCGGGACTCCACCGGGTGGTGCCCTACGTGGGGCTGGCCGTCGGGGCACTGCTCACCACCGCCGCGCCGGCACCGGGAGGCCTCTCGCCGGCCCCGCACCTGCTGGTCGCCGCGGCGGCGGCGTGCTGGGTCGCCTGGTTCGTCAACCTGCATCCCGGTTGGGCGACCCGGCGCCCACTGATGGCCGTCTTCTATGTCGGGCTGCTCGCGCTCGCCACCGTGCTGGTGCTCGCCAGCCCGTGGTACGGCTTCTTCGCCTGGGCCGGCTTCCTGCACGCGTCCGTGCTGCCCGGCCACTGGCGGTTCGCCGGGGTGGCCGCCTCGGCCGTCCTGGTGGCCACCGCGCAGAGCGCGGGCCTGCCGTCCTCGCTGTCACACTGGCTGCTCTGGTGCGTGCTGGTGCTGTTCAACGTGGGCGTGGCCGGCGGGGTGACCTGGTTCGGCGCCATCGCCGACCGGCAGAACGCCAACCGCAAGCGGCTGGTCGAGGAGCTGGCCGAGACGAACCGCCGGCTGGCCGAGACGATGCGGGAGAACGAGGGGCTGCACGCCCAACTGCTCACCCAGGCCCGCGAAGCAGGGGTGACCGACGAGCGGCAGCGGATGGCCCGGGAGATCCACGACACGCTGGCCCAGGGCCTCACCGGCATCATCACCCAACTGGAGGCGGCCGGGCAGGCGCGGGACCGGCGGGCCGACTGGCAGCGGCACGTCGACACCGCGGTCGCCCTGGCCCGGGAGAGCCTCACCGAGGCGCGCCGCTCGGTGCGGGCGGTCCGCCCCGAGGCACTGGAGGCCGCCCGGCTGCCCGAGGCGCTCGCCGAGCTGACCGGGCGCTGGTCGACGATCAACGAGGTGCGCGCCGAGGTGAGCGTCACCGGCGAGGCCCGGCCACTGCATCCGGAGGTCGAGGTGACCCTGCTCCGGGCCGCCCAGGAGGCGCTGGCCAACGTGGCCCGGCACGCCAAGGCGTCCCGGGTCGGGCTGACCCTGTCGTACATGGGCGACGTGGTCACCCTGGACGTCCGGGACGACGGGGTGGGCTTCGCGGTCACCGACCCGCCCGTCCCCCGCCGCCCCGACGGCGGCTACGGGCTGACGGTGATGCGGCAGCGGGTGGCCGGGGTCGGCGGCGAGCTGGCCGTCGAGAGTGAGCCGGGCGGCGGCACCGCCGTCTCGGCGTCCGTGCCCGCACTCCCCGGAGGTGCCGGTTGACCGCCCCGGTCCGGCTGCTGATCGTCGACGACCACCCGGTGGTGCGCGACGGGTTGCGCGGCATGTTCACCGGTGACCCCGGCTTCGAGGTGGTGGGCGAGGCCGGCGACGGCGCCGAGGCGCTCGCGCTCGCCGCCCACCTGCACCCGGACGTGGTGCTGATGGACCTGCGGATGCCCGGGATGGACGGGGTGACCGCGATCGGCCGGCTGGCCCGGGCCGGCAGCACCGCCCGGGTGCTGGTGCTCACCACGTACGACACGGACGCCGACGTGCTGCCGGCGATCGAGGCCGGCGCCACCGGCTACCTGCTCAAGGACGCGCCCCGCGACGAACTGGTCCGGGCGGTGCGGGCCGCCGGGCGGGGTGAGGCGGTGCTCTCCCCCAGCGTGGCCGGCCGGCTGATGGGGCGGCTCCGCGCGCCCGCCGAGGAGCCGCTGAGCCAGCGCGAGCTGGAGGTGCTCACCCTGGTGGCGAAGGGATCGTCCAACCGGGAGGCGGCCGCCCGGCTGTTCATCAGCGAGGCCACGGTGAAGACCCACCTGCTGCACGTCTACGCCAAGCTCGGGGTCAACGACCGGGCCGCCGCGGTGGCCGCCGCGTACGACCGGGGCCTGCTCACCCCCGCCGGGCGCTGAGCGCCGCCGGGGCAGGATGGACGGGTGCGCGCGTCCCGGTTGATCTCCCTGATCCTGCTGCTCCAGGCGCGGGAGACGATGACCGCCGCGGAGCTGGCCCGGGAGCTGGAGGTCTCCGAGCGGACGGTCTACCGGGACGTGCTGGCGCTCTCCGCCGCCGGCGTGCCGGTCTACGCCGACCGGGGCCGGGCCGGCGGCTACCGGCTGCTCGGCGGCTACCGGACCCGGCTGACCGGGCTGACCCGGGACGAGGCGGAGGCGCTCTTCCTGGCCGGGCTGCCCGGCCCGGCCGGCGAGATGGGGCTCGCCGACGCGGTCGCGGCCGCCGAGCTGAAGGTGCTGGCCGCGCTCCCGCCGGCGCTGCGGGACGCGCCGGCCCGGACCGGGCAGCGGTTCCACCTGGACGTGCCGGGCTGGTTCCGGGAGACCGGGCCGCCGCCGTGGCTGAGCGAGCTGGCCGGCGCGGTCTGGCGGGACCGGGTGGTCGAGCTTCGCTACCGGCGCGGCGACCGGGAGGTCACCCGGGAGCTGTCCCCCTACGGCCTGGTGCTCAAGAGCGGCACCTGGTACCTGGTCGGCCGGGTCGACGACGGGTACCGGACGTACCGGGTGGACCGGGTCACCGGCGTCGAGGTGCGGACGGAGACCTTCGACCGGGACGAGCGCTTCGACCTGGCCGGGTACTGGCGGGAGCAGGCCGAGGCGTTCCTGCGGAGCATGCTGCGGGACCGGATCACCGTCCGGCTCAGCCCCGCCGGCCTGCGCCGGCTCCGGCACGCCGCCGACGCCCCCTTCGCGTACGAGGAGGCGGTGGCCGCCGCCGGGGAACCCGACGGGCAGGGCTGGGTGGTGACCCGGCTGCCCGTCGAGTCCGTCGAGGTGGCGTACACCCAGTTGCTGGGGCTGGGGCCGGAGGTGGAGGTGCTCGACCCGCCCGGCCTGCGGGCGTGGCTCGCCGACGCCGCGGCTCGTACCGCCGCCCTCTACGCGGCGTCACCTCCGCCCTGGCCGGATGCCGTCGGCGGGCACGGCGGCAGCGGTCAGCGGTAGCCGGTGACGTCGGCCGGCTTGCCGGGGTCCTGCACCTCCACCAGGTAGCGCCAGGCGTCCGGCTGGCTGCCGTCGAGATCGGTGAAGCCGTACACCTTGGCCAGCTCGCCGCTGGACACCGACCGCCCGTTCCACCGGGCCCGGTCCTCGTCGGCGGCCAGCGCGGCGACCGCGCGGCCGACGAACGCCGGCGACTCCGAGATGGCGAAGTGCGGCTGCTTGTCCAGGGCGTCCCGCCAGTTCTCCTCGGTGACGCCGAAGAGCTCCAGCATCGACTCCGACCGCAGCCAGCCCGGGGTCAGCGCGACCGAGGTGCAACCGTGCGGCTTCAGCTCGTGCGCCCAGCTCGCCGCGAGCCGGTTCACCGAGACCTTGGCCAGGTCGTAGAAGACCGAGAGCCGGTAGTTGGCGTCGTTGTACTCCTTCGTGCCGTCGCCGATCTCCACCACCAGCCCGCCGGGACGGCGGATCAGCAGCGGCAGCGCGAAGTGACTGGTGATGATGTGCGTGTCGACCGCCAGCCGCAACGTCCGGAAGCCGGCCTCCAGCGGCTGTTCCCAGACCGGCTTCTCCCAGGTGATCAGCGGATCGCCACCCCAGATGTCGTTGACCAGCACGTCCAGCCGGCCCCGCTCGGCGTCGATCCGCGCCACCAGGTCGCGGACCTGCTCGGGGACCAGGTGGTCGGCCACGACCGCGACGCCCTCGCCGCCGGCCGCGGTGACCAGCTCGGCGGTCTCCTCGATGGTCTCCGGCCGGTCCATCTCCGACCGGCCGGCCCGGCTGCTGCGCCCGGTGGCGTAGACGGTGGCCCCGGCCGCGCCGAGCTGCACCGCGATCTGCCGCCCGGCGCCGCGGCTCGCGCCGGCGACCAGCGCGATCTTTCCTGTCAGCGGTTTCGTCATGCGGCCAGCGTGTCAGCAATACCTGACAGCCGAAGTCGGGTTTCGCGCACCGGGTGTCGTCCGTCATGCTCGCCGGCATGCACCTGCTGCTCTCCGGCATCGTCGGCTCGGTCGCGTACGGGCTCGCCCGGCCCGGTTCGGACGTGGACCGGATCGGCGTGTTCGCGGCGCCCACGGTGGCCTTCCACGGCCTGCACCCGCCCCGCGAGTCGGTGGTCACCACCGACCCGGACGTCACCCTGCACGAGGCGGCGAAGTACGCGAAGCTGGGATTGAGCGGCAATCCGACCGCCACCGAGCTGATGTGGCTGCCGGACGACTGCTACGAGACCCGGACGGAGTTCGGCGAGCGGCTGATCGCCATCCGCGCGGCCTTCCTCAGCGCGCCCCGGGTCCGCGACGCGTACCTGGGCTACGCCAGCCGCCAGTTCCGCAAGCTGGAGTCGCGCGGCGACGGTACGTTCTCCGCCGACACCCGGCGCCGGACCGCCAAGCACGCCCGGCATTTGGCCCGGCTGGTGCACCAGGGCCGGCTGCTCTACGCCACCGGGGTGCTGGAGATCCGGCTCGCCGACCCGGAGTGGTTCCGGGCGTTCGGCGAACGGGTCGCCGGCGGCGAACTGGACGAGGCCCGGGCGCTGCTGGCCGAGGCCGAGCGAGACTTCGACCGGATCCGCACCCCGCTGCCGGACCGGCCGGACGAGGCCACGGTCGAGCGCTGGCTGCTCGACGTCCGCGCCGCCCACCTGCCCGAGGAAATCGGTTGACCGGCCGCCACGGCCGCCTGGTAGCGTCCCCGCACGCCCTCGTCGACGGGAAGGGAGGTGAGCACCGTGTCCACGACATCGTTGTGCTCCCGCCCGGTCACGAGGGCGCCACGGTCCTGAGCCGGGAGCACGAAACCCGGAAGGATCCCATGACCGACCTGGTCATCCGCCCGCTCACCGCGGGCGAGGAAGCACTGTTCGACTCCCTGCCACACACCAAGCTGGTCGGGCGCGCCGCCTTCGGCGACACCTACTCCGAGATGGCCGCGGACGGCCAGTACCGTCCCGGGTGGAGCTGGGTCGCCCTGCGCGCCGGCACCGTGGTGGCCCGGGCCGCCTGGTGGGGCGGGCCGGACGACGAATCGCCACTGGCCCTCGACTGGTTCGACTTCACCGACCGCGAGGCCGCGGTCCGGCTACTGCGGACCGCGCCGCTGCGGGCCGAGTACTCGCTCTCCCTGCCGCCCGGCTGGCGGGACGACCCGACGGTCCGCGCGGAGGCGCAGGCCCGGATCGACGCCGCGATCGACGCCGGCATGGCACCGCTGGTCGAGCGGTACCGGTACCGCTGGACGCCGGAGTGCGGGTTGCCCGCCCGCCCCGGCCGGCTGGAGTTCCGCCCGGAACCGGACGACGCGGTGATCCTCGACGTGCTGCGCCGGGTGGGCGAGGGAAGCCTCGACGCGCACACCCGGCACACCGCCGCCGAGCACGGGCCGGACGCGGCCGCGCGGGAGGAACTCGACCTGCTGCGCTGGCTGCCGAGCCCGCGCGACTGGTGGCGGCTGGCCTGGACGCCCGAGGGCGAACTGGTCGGCATCACCGTGCCGGCGCGCAACCACAGCGATCCGATCGTCGGCTTCGTCGGCGTGGTCCCCGAGCAGCGCGGGCACGGGTACGCGTACGACCTGCTGGTCGAGGCCACCCACCTGCTCGTCGAGGCCGGGGTGGAGGTGATCGTGGCGGCCACCGACCAGACCAACCACCCGATGGCGGCCGCCTTCGCCCGGGCCGGCTATCCGGTCGAGCGGGAACGGATCGACCTGGTGTGAGCCGGTGACCTCCCGGCGTCGGGATGCCCCGGCGCCGGGAGACCGGTCAGTCCACCAGGCGTACCCGGACCCGGCGGTTGGCCCGGCCCTTGCTCTCCACCTTCACCACCTGCACCTTGCCGATCTGCGCGGTCGAGGCGACGTGCGTGCCGCCGTCGGCCTGCACGTCCAGGCCGACGATGTCGACGATCCGGACCTCCTGCTCGTCCGGCGGGATCAGGTTGGACTGGGTGCGGATGATGTCCGGCAGGGCGAGCGCCTCGGCCCGGGGCAGCACCCGGACGGCGACCGCCCGGTCGGCGGCCACCTCGGCGTTGACCAGTTCCTCGATCCGGCTCTTGAAGTCGGGTGGCACCTCGGGCAGGTTGAAGTCCATCCGGGCCTCGCCCGGTTCCATGTTGCCGCCGGTGACCAGCGCGCCGAAGTCGCGGAACACGACGCCGCAGAGCACGTGCAGCCCCGAGTGGGTGCGCATCAGCCGGGTGCGCCGCTCGTCGGCGACCGCGCCGGTCACCGGGGTGCCGGCCGGCGGCAGCGGGTCACCCTCGGCCGGGATCAGCCAGAGGTCGTCGCCCTTGCGGGTGCCGACGATCCGGGTCTGCACCCCCTGCCAGAGCAGTACGCCGTGGTCCGGCGGCTGGCCGCCGCCGCCCGGGTAGAACGCCGACCGGTCCAGCACGATGCCCTGCTCCGGGTCGGCGTGCAGCACCGTGCACTGCCACTCCCGCAGCGTCGGGTCGGCGAGGTCCAGCCGGTGCGTACGTCCGTGGTGTGTGACGCCCATGACAGGGCAGGTTACTCGTTGAGGAAGGCGGAGATCCGCGACCGCAGGTCGGCGCGTTCGGTCCAGAGCACGCCGGGCCGGTCGTACACGTGCAGGGTGGCCGCCGGCAGCGCGGCCGCGAGCTGCTCGGCCACCTCCACCGGGTGCAGGTCGTCGTCGGCGCAGCCGATAACCAGGGCGGGCGCGGTCACCGCGGCCAGCGCCCCGGCGTCGCGCAGCGGCGCCTGCTCGGGCAGGCTGGCCAGCCCGGGGGCGAGCCCGTCGCGGAGCAGCTGGTCCAGCCGCTGGCGCAGGTAGGCCCAGCCGGCGGGAGTGTTGCGCACGCCCGGGGGCAGCTCCACCGAGACCACCTCGGCGACCGCCGAGGCGTCGCCGCTCTCCACCGCGTCGAGCAGCGCGGTCAGCCGGGCCTGGGCGACCTCGCCGCGCGGCCGGTCGAGCACCGCCGGCAGGAAGAACACCAGCCGCTCGAACCGTTCCGGGCTCTCGACGAGCAGCCGGCAGAGCGCGCCCGCGCCGAGGCTCGCGCCGAAGGCCCGGGTGGCGCCGCCGAGGTCGGCCACCGCCCGCAGGTCGCGGGCGAGGTCGAGATAGCTCCACGGCCCGGGTGGCGCGTCGGAGCGGCCGTGCCCGCGGAACTGGAAGAAGAGCTTGCGGCCGGTGACGCCGCTGCCGAACGGCCGGGTGGTGGCGATGCCGTTGCCCAGGCCGTGGGCGAACACGGTGACCGGGTCACCGGTCCCGGTGACCAGCCGTTCCAGCCGTACGCCGTGCGGGGTGGCGACCAGCTCGGTCTCCGGTTCGGGCAGGGCCGGCCGCCCGGTACGCGGACCGCCCGGCCCCGGACCCCAGGTGCGGGGCCCGCCGTCCGGCGGGGGTGGCCAGCGGAAGCCTCTCACCAGAACCCTTTGCCGTCGCTGAGGTCGCGCAGCCCGACCCGGACGTCGAGCAGGTAGATGAGCGCGGCCGCGATGCCGATCAGTCCGAAGAGGCTGATCGGGCCGAACCCGAGCAGGGTCAGCACCAGGCAGACCGCCAGGATGGCGATCCAGCCGCCCTTGGGCAGCGTGCCGATGGCGGGGAAGGCGTCGGATCGCTGGGTGATGGCGTGCACCAGCGCGACGCCCTGGATGATCAGCGCGAAGACGAGCAGGATCAGCTCGATCACGTAGCGGACTTCGAAGGCGAAGATCGGCGCGGCGTTGGCCATGGGGGCAAGCTTATGCCGGCGACCCCGGAAACGTCCGACAAGGACGCCTCCGGGGTCGCCGGCTCAGCGGATCATTCGGCGGCCGGGCGGGTCCGCTTGGTGGCCCGGGGCAGCTTCGCCGACGGGGTGGCGGCCGGCTTCGCGGCCTTGGTGGTGGCCTTGGCGGCCCGGGTGGCCTTCTTCGCGGCGGCCGGCTTGGCCTCGACGACCTCGGCCACCTCGGCCGGGGTCGGCACCTCGACGGCGGGAGCGGCCGGCTTCGCGGCGGTGGCCGGCTCGGCGGCCTCGGTCGCCTCGATGTCGGCGTTCACCGTGTCGGCGGCCTCCAGCACGCCGGCACCGACCACCCGCTCGCCCCGGGCGACCAGCGCACCGTACGCGGCGAGCGCCCGCTCCTGGGCGGCCTGGGCGCCGGCCACCACGACGGCGGCGTTGCGGGTGGCCACCGCGCGCAGCTTGTCCAGGTCGGCGACCTCGCGCAGCCGGTTGAGGTCGGCCGCCTCACGCAGCCGGTTCAGGTCCAGCTCGGCCGGGACGGCCTTCTCGCGCAGGCTGCCGGCGGTCTGGTTCGCGGTGCGCAGCGTCTCGTTGGCCTTCTGGCGCAGCTCGAAGCCGGTGACGACGGCCTTGCCACCGAGGTCGGCGACGACCTTGGTGCCGAGGTCGCTGACCACCGCGGGGAGCTTGCGCAGCTGCTGGATGGCCAGCTCGCCGGCGCCGGCGGCGGCGTAGATCGGGGCCGGGATGCGGTTGGTCTTCGGCTGGGTCATGACTTCTCCTCTTCGGCCGCCTCGGCGGCCTTCCGGGCCGCCCCGGGGGCGGCCTTCTTCTCGGGGGTCGGTGCGGGAGCGGGGCCGGCCTCGGTGACGGCGACCGACTCGATGACGGCCTCGGTCGGCGTGCCCGCTTCGGTGGTGGGGCCGGTGGCGGTCGGGTTGACCAGGGCGGGCGCCGACTCGGCCGACGCGGGCGCGGACGGCCGCGGGGTTTCGCCGGGCTTCCCCGCCGCGGCCTCCGGGCTGGTCGGCGCCGCGCCGCCGGCGGCGGTCGCCTCGGCGAGCCGCGCGTTCTCCCGGCGGAACGTCTCGTAGATCTGGCTGAGCGACTGCTTCTGCGCCATCGTCAGGTCGGGGTCGACCGCGATGGCCGCGAGCACCCCCTGACCCTCCTTGTCGTCGAGCAGCCCGGCCCGCAGGTACATCGCCGGCGTGGAGACCCGCAGCGCGCTGGCGAGCTGCTGGAGCACCTCGGCGCTCGGCTTGCGCAGGCCGCGCTCGATCTGGCTGAGGTACGGGTTGCTGACCCCCGCCTGCTCGGCGAGCTGCCGCAGCGAGATCTTCGCGTTGCGGCGCAGGTCGCGAATGAACCCGCCGACGTCGGGAAGGTCCTTGGGTGTGGCCATACCCCGACGCTAGCCCGCGCTGCTAACTCTTGCAAGCAAAGCGCTAGCCAGAGTTAGCAGGGTCTCATCGGGTGGTTGCGCCCCGGCCGTCACGTGCGTACCTTCCTCCGGTGACCAAGATCGAGGTGAACGGCGCCCAGCTCGCGTACGACGAGGTCGGCAGCGGCACGCCGGTGGTGCTGCTGCACGCCGGCATCGCCGACCGCCGGATGTGGCGCGAGCAGATCGGCGCGCTGGCCGCGCGGCACCGGGTGATCGCGCTCGACCTGCGCGGCTACGGCGACTCCGAGCTGCCGCCCGCCCCCTTCGCCCACCACGACGACGTGGTCGGGCTGCTGGACGCGCTCGGCGTGTCGCGGGCCGCCCTGGTCGGCTGCTCCTTCGGCGGCGCGGTGGCGGTCGACACCGCGCTGGCCCACCCGGAGCGGGTCGGCGCGCTCGCCCTGTTCGGCGCCGCGATCTCCGGTCACGAATGGTCCGAGCAGGCCAACGAGCTCTGGGACCAGTTGGTGGGCGAGGTCGACCAGGAGGACTTCGCGGCCAGCGCGGCCGCCGAGGTGCGGTTCTGGGTGGTCGGCCCCGGCCGCCGCCCGGAGGAGGTGGACCAGGAGCTGCTCGACTTCGCCCGGGAGATGGACCAGCGTGCCCTCGCCGCCGAGCTGGCGCTCTCCGCGGTGGACGTGGCCGACCTCGACCCGCCGGCGATCGGCCGCCTCGCCGAGCTGCGGATGCCCGTGCTGGTCACCGCCGGCGCGGCCGACGTGCCGGACATCAGCCGGCTCGCCGACCGGATCGCCGCCGAAGCGCCCGACGCGGTACGCCTGCCCGACGTGCCCGACGCCGCCCACCTGCTTCCGCTGGAGCGCCCCGAGCCGGTCAACGCCGCCCTGCTCGACTTCCTCCGCTGAGCCGCCGGGCCCGCCCGGGGGTCACCAGACCGGGCGGACCGCGCCGACCGGGACGCCGCCGCCGAACAGCGGCTGCTCGGCGTACTCGGCCAGCACCGGCGCGGCCACGCCGAGCCGGCGCAGCGCGGAGACCAGCACCGGCATCCGGGCCCGGCCCGCCCCGTCGTCGATCTTGAGCGCGACCGCCCCGACACCGGGCAGCGCCGCCGCGATGACCCCCTCGGCGCCCACCTTGGCCAGCAGGCCGGGAACGCCCCGCATCAGCCGGGTGTCGTCCGCCTCGGTGCCGCCGACGATCTCCGGGTGGGCGCGCATCGCATCGGCCACCGTCCGGGCCACCGAGCCGGGTTCCGCCGACACCAGCCGGAGGTACGCCCCGGCCAGCCCGGTCAGCGAGACGGCGAGCACCGGGGCACCACAGCCGTCCACCCCGACCGCCGCCGCCCGCTCACCGGTGTACTCCTCGACCGCGTCCCGCAGCCGTTGCTGCAACGGGTGCTCCGGACGCCAGTACCCGTCCCGCGGCCAGCCGGCGGCGCCGCAGGTCAGCAGCATCCCGCTGTGCTTGCCGGAGCAGTTCATCTGGATCCGGCGCGGGCCGCCGCCGGCGCGCAGCACGGCCGCCCGGGCCGCCTCGCCGACGGGCAGGTCCGGCGGGCAGTGCAGCGCCGACTCGTCCAACCCGGCGCGGGCCAGCAGCGCGCCGACCCGGGCCAGGTGGAACTCCTCACCGGCGTGGCTCGCCGAGACCAGCGCGAGGTCGGCCGGGTCGGTGAGCGGCAGGCCGGCGCGGAGCATCCCGACCGCCTGCATCGGCTTGTTGGACGAGCGGGGGAAGACCGGCGAGGTCACGTCCCCCGTACCGGCCACCGTCGCCCCGGTCGCGTCGAGCACCACCACCGAGCCGCGGTGCACGCCCTCCACGAAACCGGACCGGACCACCTCGGCGAGCGGCGCACCGCCCTCGTACGTCTTTCCCACAGGGTGGACGGTACCGACGACCGGGCGGCCCCGGGCGGCGGGGTGACCAGGTCGTCCGCGCCCCGGTGTACAGGAGCGCCGGCGAGCGCGCCGCTTACCGTCCGGCGGCCGGCACGCCGAGCAGCTCGCGGGCCTCGGCGGTGGTCAGCGGCGGGCGCTGGGCGAGCTGGGCGAAGCCGACCGCCCGGGCGACGAGCTGCATGTTGGACTCCACCGGACGCCCCTTCGCGTACGTGACGGTGTCCTCCATGCCGACCCGCAGGTGCCCGCAGGTGGAGAGCGAGGCCAGCATCACCGGAATGGTGCTGCGGCCGATGCCGGTGGCCGAGAAGGTGGTGCCCTCGGGCAGGTCCCGCAGCGCCTGGCGGCAGGCGACCAGCGCCTCGGTGGTGCCCGGCATGCCGCCCGGCACGCCCATCACGAAGTCGACGTGCACGTGCCCGCCGGCCGGCAGGCCGTACTTGCCGAGCAGGCGTTGCAGGGCGGTCAGGTGGCCGAGGTCGAAGATCTCGTACTCCGGCACGATGCCCCGGTCCTGCATCCGGGTGTGCAGGTCGACGATGAACTCCCAGCGGTTGAGGAAGACGTCGTCGCCGAAGTTGACCGTGCCCATGGTGCAGGAGGCCATGTCGGGGCCGGCGTCGAGCACGGCGAGCCGCTCGGCCTCCGGGTCGGTCACCGCGCCGCCCGAGGAGAGCTGCACCACCAGGTCGGTGCTTGCCCGCAGCGCCGCCACGGTCTCCCGCAGCCGGCCCTGTTCCAGGGTCGGCCGCGCCTGGTCGTCGCGGATGTGGACGTGGATCACGGCGGCGCCGAGCGCCTCGCACTCCTTGGCGGTCAGCAGCAGCTCGTCGAGGGTCACCGGCAGCGCGGGCACCTCCGCCTTGGCCGACTCCGCACCGGTGGGGGCAACCGTGATCAACGTCCCTGTCGTCATGCCGGGATCCTAGACCGCAGCTCCGAGCCCAGTCGACCGGAACTTTTCCGGCCTGAGCGTCGCCAAGGAGAGAACTTTTCGCTACCAGCCGCCTAGGCCGGATCGATCGCGGCGGCCGTCTCCCCGACCAGCAGCCGGGCGTCGTCCGGCACGTTCCGCTTGAGCACGGCGAGGGCGACCTGGCCGAGTTCGTGGTGGTGCACCGCGGTGCCGACGAAACCGACCGTCCGGCCGTCCAGGCTCACCGGCGTACCGGCGACCGGCGGCTGGTCGGTGGTGACCCCGTCCAGGTGCAGCAGGACGAGCCGGCGCGGCGGGCGGCCCATGTTGTGCACCCGGGCCACCGTCTCCTGGCCCCGGTAGCAGCCCTTCTCCAGGTGCACGGCCGGGGCGATCAGGTCCACCTCGGCCGGGATGGTCCGGTGGTCGGTGTCCACCCCCACCCGGGCCCGCCGGGCGGCCACCCGGATCGCCTCGTACGCCCAGAGGCCGGCCACCGGCACCCCGGCGCCGCGCAGTTCCGCGACCACCTGCTCCATCGCGGTCCGGGGCACCAGCAGGTCCACCCCGAGCGGGCCGCGCCGGGCCCAGCCGCCGACCGGCAGCGGCCGGACGTCGTACCGCGCGGTCGGCCGGGGCGGCACGGAGCCGGTACGGAACTTCGGGCCCGGCACCGCGAGCACGTCGGGCTCGGCGAGCCCGGTCACGCCGAGCGTGGCCAGCGCGTCGGGGGCCTCCGGCCCGACCAGGGAGAGCAGCGCGTGGTCGGGCGTCACGTCGCGCGGCTCGACCTTGCTGAAGAACCGCATCTTCTCCAGGTACGACAGCAGCCCCTCGGTGGCGCCCGGCTCGGTGTCCAGCCAGGTGGTGACGCCGTCCTCGGTCACCATGGCGTGCTGCTCGACGTGCCCGTGCGGGGAGAGCACCAGCAACTCGGTGCCCTGGAAGGCGGTCAGCTCCGCCAGGTGCTGGGTGGTGAGGGTGTGCAGCCAGCCGATCCGTTCCTCGCCCGGCACCGCGATCACCCCGCGGTGCGAGCGGTCGACCAGGCCGACCGCGGTGTCCAGCGTCCGCTGTTCGCGCATCGGGTCGCCGTAGTGCGCGGCCACCCCCCGGACGCCCGCCGCGGCGTGCGCCGGCTCGGGCTGGTCCCGGCTGGCCTCGTCGATGCTCTCGACGGCCACCGCTCCCGCGATGTCGATCATTTCTGGTCCCCGTTCTGACAGCGGCCGCAGACGCCGAAGAGTGACACGTGCCCGATGTCCACGCCGAACCCGCGCTGGCCCGCCAACTGGTCGGCCAGCGGGCGCAGCAGCTCGGGATCGATCTCGTCGATCGCGCCGCACTCCCGGCAGACCAGGTGGACGTGCTGGTCCTCGCCGGCCGCGTGGTAGGTCGGCGAGCCGTGCGAGAGGTGGGTGTGGGTCACCAGGCCGAGCCGTTCCAACAGCTCCAGCGTGCGGTAGATGGTGGTGATGTTGACGCCCGCGGCCACTTCCCGGACGGCGTTGTGCACCTGCTCCGGCGTGGCGTGCCCCAGATCCAGCACCGCTTGGAGGATCAGCTGCCGCTGCGCCGTCAGCCGCAGCCCACGGGCGCGGAGCAGTTCCGCGAGGGAGGATTCGGACACCGTCCGATCATAGTTCGGTAACCACGGTGACCCCCGGCCCGCCGGGCACGCCGCTACGCTCGGCGGTCATGGCGTCGAGGATCGCGGTGCTCGGGCGGGGGCTCGTACCGCCCGCGGAGCCGGTGCTGCGCGGCGACGACCTGGGCGTGCTGCGCGGCGACGGGCTCTTCGAGACGATGCACCTGCGGGCCGGCCGGCCGTGGCTGCGCGACGACCACCTGGCCCGGCTGGCCCGGGCCGCGGCGGCCGTGGAGCTGGCGCTGCCGCCCACCGCGGCGCTGGTCGACCTGCTGGACACGATCTGTGCCGGCTGGCCCGCCGAGGTGGAGGGCGCGCTGCGGGTGGTCTGCACCCGGGGGCCGGAGGACGGCGGGCCGCCGACCGTCTACGCCACGCTGGCCGAGGTGCCGGCCGCCGCGCGGGCCGCCCGCCGGGACGGGGTCACCGTGGCAACGCTGCCGCTGGGGGTGCCGGCCGTGGCCCGCACCGGCCTGGACTGGCTGCCCGCCGGGATCAAGTCGACGTCGTACGCGGTGAGCACCGCCGCCCGCCGGTGGGCGCGGCGGGCCGGGGTGGACGACGTGCTCTGGGTCTCCACCGACGGGTACGCCCTGGAGGGCCCCACCGCCAACGTGGTCTGGCTGACCGGCGACACGCTCTGCACGGTGCCCGCCGCCGACACCGGCATCCTGCCCGGCACCACGGCCGCCTGGCTGCTCGCCCACGCC
This sequence comes from Micromonospora sp. LZ34, assembly GCF_052981855.1. NCBI lineage: Bacteria > Bacillati > Actinomycetota > Actinomycetes > Micromonosporales > Micromonosporaceae > Micromonospora > Micromonospora sp. LZ34. Next base: position 334,556 of record NZ_JBRIQN010000001.1, on the reverse strand, counting down.
CACGAGCTCGGCCTGGCGGCGGCCGAACGCCTGGTCACCCCCGCGGAGCTGACCGCCACCGACGGCGTCTGGTTCACCTCGTCGGTCCGCGGCCTCACCGAACTGCGCACCCTCGACGGCACCGCCCTGCCGTCCTCCCCCAAAACCCCCGCCCTCCAGTCCCTGCTCTCCTTCCCCCTCCCCTAACCTCCGACCCGCCTCCGTTGATCATGAAGTGGGCGTACACGCCGGGGCGGATGACGCCAACCTCATGATCAACCGGCGCGGACCAGGGGTGGGAGGGGGTGGGGACGGGGGGGTGGGGTGGGTCAGCCGGCTACTCGGATGAGGCGGGCGGAGAGGTGCGGGGAGAGGCCATGGCCGAGGCCGGCCATCTCCTGGGCGTAGAGCAGTGCGCCCTCGACGATGCCGAAGAGGCGGTGGCCGGCGGTGACCTCCTTGGCGGTCGCGGTGCGCACCACCGCGTCGGTGGCGAACTCGACCTGGGTGCCGGTGCGCCGGCCCAGGTAGAGCTCCATCACCCCGGTCGGCGTCGTCATCAACGCCTCCAGCTCGTCGGTGGCCCGGTCGTCCTTGACCACCGGGCGCCACCAGCCGACCTCCCGACCGGCCGGGCGGACCGGGCGGCTCTGCTCGTCGAGGATCCACGCCCGGGACTCGTAGAACAGGAAGGGCCGGCCGTCGTGGCTGATCCGGATCTCCTGGGCGAAGTCGAAGTCCTCGATGGTGGGGAAGCCGCCCCGGCCCCGGCCCCGCCACACCCCGATGTACGGGAGCAGCCCGTCCAGCGTGGGGTGCAGCTTGGGACCGACGCGCAGGTCGTGGCTCTCCTCGTACGGGTACGGGTCGACCGGCGGCGCGTTCAGCCACGGCGGCGGCTGCAGCGGGTTCTCGTCGCTCACCGAGCCCCCTCCGTTCGCGACTGCGGGGCCAGGCCCGACTCACTCCTTGCGCTCACCGAGCCCCCCTTCGTTCGCGACTGCGGGGCTCGCAGACCCGGCTCACTCCTCGCGCTCACCAACGTCCTCTCGATATGCGTACCGCCAGGTAGACCAGGCCACCGGCGAGCGCGCCCAGGCCGGCGACCAGCAGGCTGACGAACCCGATCTCGGTGACCATCCCGGCCATCCTATGCTGGCGCCATGGCCCGCACTCTCGTCGTCAAGGCCACCGCCGGCGCCGACGCCCCGGAACGGTGCGCCCAGGCGTTCACGGTCGCCGCCACCGCCGCCGCGGCCGGCGTGGACGTCTCGCTCTGGCTGACCGGCGAGTCGACCTGGTTCGCGCTGCCCGGGCGGGCCCAGGAGTTCGAGCTGCCGCACTCGGCCCCGCTGGCCGAACTGCTGCACGTGATCCTCACCACCGGCACGGTCACCGCCTGCACCCAGTGCGCCGCCCGCCGGGACATCGGCCCCGGCGACGTGCTGCCGGGCGTACGGATCGCGGGCGCGGCGGTCTTCGTCGAGGAGGCGATGGCCGAGGGGGCGCAGGCGCTGGTCTACTGACCGGGCCCGACCCGACACCGCCGCCGGCCTCGTGACGACCGGTCGACGGAGCGGCGATACCGGCCCGACAAGTCGGGCCAATGCCTACCATTCGGTTGTGGCCGAGGCGACCGAGCGATTCTTCGAATCACTGCCGGCACGCGCCCCGGAGATCCTCCGCGGCCTGGTCAGCGGCGCCCTTCAGATCGAACTCAGCAACGGCGACCGGATCGACCACTGGCTGGTGCGGATGCGGCCGGGCGCGATCGAGGTGCGCCGGGAGCGGGGGCCGGCGGACGCCATCTGGTACAGCAGCGAGGACCTCTTCGACCGGTTGGTCACCGGTCGCGCCCAGGGGGTCGCCGCGGTGCTGCGCAACGAGAGCACGTTCAGCGGCAACGTGGTCCTGTTCCTGGCGTTCCGGCGGTTCTTCCCCGACCCGCCCGGCACCCGGGACCCCCGGGAGGTCGCCCGCAAGCAGGCCGGACGGCTCAGGTGAGGCCGCTGGTCAGCATCCTGGACGGCAACACCTTCCTGGTCAGTGACCTCCGGGGCGACATCGAGCCCTCCCTCGACTACCCCACCGGGCTCTTCTCCTTCGACACCCGGTTCCTCTCCACCTGGCTGCTCACCCTCGACGGCGAACGGCTGCACGCGCTCTCCGTCGACGACGCGGAGTCCTACCGCACCCGCTACTTCCTGGTGCCCGGCGAGCCGACCCACTACCTCGACGCGAAGGTATCGGTGATCCGGAGCCGGGCGATCGGCGGCAGCTTCGACGAGGAGCTGACCGTGATCAACCACGCCGGCCGGGAGATGGAGTTCAACGTCCGGGTCGACATGGGCGCCGACTTCGCGGACCTGTTCGAGATCAAGAACGTGCGGCAGAAGCACGGCCGCGTCACGGCCTCGGTCAGCGGCAACGAGCTGCGGTTGACCTACCGCCGGGAGGCCTTCCACCGGGAGACGGTGATCACCACCACCGCGTCGGGACAGATCGACGTGTCGGGCATGACCTTCCGGGTCCTGATCGGTCCGCACGACGAGTGGACCACGCGGCTGCACGTGAACACAGTCGTGTACGGGGCGCGGGGCGAGGACATCCGGTCCAACCTGCCGCTGTACCGCGGCAGCCGCGGCGCGACCGCCATCGAGGCCGAACAGAACGAGCTGATCAGGCAGGCCCCGAAGCTCGGCTGCGACTGCGAGCCGCTGGCCGGGGCGTACCGGCGCAGCCTGAACGACGTCGGGGCGCTGCGCTACGAGTCGATCGCGCTCGGCGTCCGGCTGCTGGCGGCCGGGCTGCCCTGGTTCATGACCCTGTTCGGCCGGGACAGCATCATCACCTCGCTCCAACTGCTGCCCTACCTGCCGGAGCTGATCCCGCCGACGGCCCTGATCCTGGCCGGACTCCAGGGGCACCGGTTGGACGACTTCCGCGACGAGGAGCCGGGCAAGATCCTGCACGAACTGCGCTACGGCGAGATGGCCGGCTTCGAGGAGCAGCCGCACTCGCCGTACTACGGGTCCGCCGACGCGACGCCGCTCTTCGTGATCCTGCTCGACGAGTACGAGCGGTGGACCGGCGACGCGAAGCTGGTGAAGCAACTGGAGTCGGCGGCCCGTGCCGCGCTGGAGTGGATCGACACGTACGGGGACCTGCTCGGCACCGGCTACATCTGGTACCAGACCCGCAACGAGGAGACCGGCCTGCCCAACCAGTGCTGGAAGGACTCCTGGGACGCCATCTCCTATGCCGACGGCCGGCTGCCAAGCTTTCCCCGGGCCACCTGCGAGCTGCAGGGGTACGCCTACGACGCGAAGATGCGCGGCGCCCGGCTGGCCCGCGCCATCTGGGGCGACCCGGCGTACGCGGAACGGCTGGAACGCGAGGCGGCCGCGCTCAAGCAGCGGTTCAACCGGGACTTCTGGATCCCGGAGAAGGAGTACTACGCGCTCGCCCTGGACGCCGACGGCCGGCACGTGGACGCGCTCAGCTCCAACATCGGCCACCTGCTCTGGAGCGGCATCGTCGACGAGTCCCGGGCCGGTCGGGTCGCCGAGCACCTGCTCGGGCCGCGGCTCTTCTCCGGCTGGGGCGTCCGGACCCTCGCCGACGACCAGGGCCGCTACAACCCGATCGGCTACCACGTCGGCACCGTGTGGCCGTTCGACAACTCGATCATCGCCTGGGGGCTGTGGCGGTACGGGTTCCGGGAGGAGGCCGGCCGGATCTGCGACTCGATGCTGGCCGCGTCCCGGTTCTTCAACGGGCGGCTGCCGGAGGCCTTCGCCGGTTACGAGCGCGAGCTCACCCAGTACCCGGTGGAGTACCCGACCGCCTGCAGCCCGCAGGCCTGGTCGACGGGGACGCCGCTGCTGCTGCTCCGGGTGATGCTGGGCCTGGAGCCGCAGGGCGAGCACCTGATCATCGATCCGGCCCTGCCGGAGGGGATGGGCCGGGTCGAGCTGCTGGACATTCCCGGCCGGTGGGGGCGGGTGGACGCGCTGGGTCGCAGCCGCACCCCGCACGACGGCGTTCGCGGCCACTGACCGCCGGACGGGTCAGCCGGCGCAGCCGGTGGTGGCGGAGACCGGGCTGTCGGGGGCGGCCAGGTCGAGCAGCACCGCGACTTCGCCCCGCCGGTACGCGTACACCTGGGGTGTGTCGGCCACCGGCGCGGCGAGCGGGGCGAGCGGGGCGAGCGCGGCGGCCGGGGACGACGGTGGCGGGCCGGCGGCGGCCCGGGCGGTGCGGGCGACGCCGCCACCCGGACAGGGCACGGTCAGCAGCTCCGGAGCCGGCCCGGCCGGGCGGCCGAGGGCCGACAGCGCCTCGGCGAGGGCGGTGGTCTCCGCCCCGCCGGCACCGGGCGGCGGCGCGGCGTAGCCGGTGCCGACCGGGCGGCAGCCGGTGTCGGCGATGAGCCGGACCCGGCCGTCGGCCTCGCGGCGGCCCTCGACGGTGACGAACTCGCCGGCGTCGGCGCGCAGCCGGGGACCGTCCGGGGTGGCCCGGACGCCGGCCCGCCAGCCGGCCGGCAGCCGGTCGGCGACCCGCTCCAGCAGCGCCCGTTCCTCGCCGGTGGGCACCACCACGTCCACCCCGCGGACCAGCGTCGCGCCGTCCGCGAACGGGGTGACCCGGCAGCCCCGCTCGATCCGCGCGGGGGTCAGCGCCAGCACCGCGTCGCCGGCCGCCGCGACCAGTTCACCGACGGCGCCGTCGACCACCGGGCCGGCCTGGTCCAGGGTGCGCTGCTCGCGGACGGTCGGCGGGTCGTCGCGGACGGAGACCCAGGTGAGCGCCGCCAGCAGCACCGCCCAGGCCACCACGACGACGATCAACCAGGGCCGCCGGCCGGGGGCGGCCGGCTGATCGGGACCGGTCGGTGGGGCGTACCCCGGCTGGACGACACCGCTCACCCGCTCATGGTGTCACGCACCCGGAACGCGGCCGGGGCCGGTCACCCGTGACGGGTGACCGGCCCCGGGCCGATCAGAGCGTGGGTCAGGCCAGGGCCACCGTCACGGCGACCTCGTTGATCCCCCGGCCGGCGGTGACGGTGGTGTCGCCGTTGCCGTACCGGGAGAGCGCCCGCAGGGTCCAGGCGCCGGGGGCGGCGAAGAACCGGAACTGGCCGGCGGCGGAGGTCACCACCTCGGCGGTGAACTCGCCGGTGGAGTCGAGCAGCCGGACGTACGCGCCCGGCACGACCTCACCGGACTCGGCCTTGACCAGGCCGGTGATGACGGTCTCCTTCTCCAGGTCGAGGCTGGCGGGCAGCGGGGCGGCCTGGTCGGGAGCGGCGCAGCCGGCGGCCGTTGCAGCGGTCGGTGCGGTCATCTCAGGCCTCCCCGGGCTCGTCGCCGAGCGCCACCGGCACGCCGACCAGCGAGCCGTACTCGGTCCAGGAACCGTCGTAGTTCTTCACGTCGCGGTGGCCGAGCAGCTCCTGGAGCACGAACCAGGTGTGCGAAGAGCGCTCGCCGATCCGGCAGTAGGCGATGGTCTCCTTGCCGTCGTCCAGCCCGGCGTCGGCGTAGATCCTGCGCAGCTCGTCGTCGGACTTGAAGGTGCCGTCCTCGTTGGCCGCCTTGGACCACGGCACGCTGATCGCGGTCGGCACGTGCCCGGCCCGCTGCGCCTGCTCCTGGGGCAGGTGGGCGGGGGCGAGCAGCCGGCCGGCGTACTCGTCGGGGCTGCGCACGTCGACCAGGTTCTTGGTGCCGATGGCGGCCACCACCTCGTCCCGGAAGGCCCGGATGGAGGTGTCCGGCTCCTGGGCGACGTACTGCGTCGCGGGGCGGGTCACCGGGTCTTTGACCAGCGGGCGGGCGTCCAGCTCCCACTTCTTGCGCCCGCCGTCGAGCAGCTTGACGTCGCGGTGGCCGTAGAGCTTGAAGTACCAGTACGCGTACGCGGCGAACCAGTTGTTGTTGCCGCCGTAGAGGATGACGGTGTCGTCGTTGCCGATGCCCCGCTCGGAGAGCAGCGCCTCGAACTGGCCCTTGTTGACGAAGTCCCGGCGCACCGGGTCCTGCAGGTCGGTCTTCCAGTCCAGCTTGATCGCCCCGGCGAGGTGGCCGGTGTCGTAGGCCGAGGTGTCCTCGTCGACCTCGACGAAGACGACGCCCGGGGCGTCGAGGTTCTTCTCGGCCCACTCGGCCGAGACGAGTGCGGTGTCGCGACTCATCAGATCACTCCCTGGTGAGGATGGATGGTGAGCCAGCGCACGGAGATCGATGTTTGTCAGTGTCGCACCACGCGCGGGACCCATGGGTCGGAACGGATCACGGGTTCGTGCGACGGCGCCGCTGCCGGGCGATGGTGGGAGCACCGGAGGGTACGCGGACCCTGCGTGCCGATGGCCGCTAGGCGGCCGAGGACAGCCCCGCCGTCAGATGACGGGGCGACACAGGCAGGTGGCCACGCGGCACAGGTCGACCGCGCGCCGTTTGGTGAGGAGCGTCCCCATGGGCAGGGAGCCTACCAGCCGCGCCCGGATCAGCCACCGGACCGACCAGCATCCGGGACGCGGCCTCGGTGGCTCAGCCGGCCGAGTTGATCGGTACGTTGCGCGCGTCCGCGCTCACCGCCAGCCCTTCGGGCAACGGCCGGACCTCGCGCACCGCGAGCTGGAACGGCAGCTCGGGCAGGGGTACGTCGACCGAGATGCCCTTCGCGTAGTTGTTCAGCAGCGTGCGGGCCAGCGGCACGTTCGGCAGCCCCTCGGCGTTCAGGTCGTTGAAGCGCAGCGCGACCTTGCCCTGCTCGCCGACGGTGATGTCGGCGGTGCCGGTGACGGTCAGCCGCTGGCCGAGGATGTCCACCGGCGCGGTGACGGCCAGCCGGCCGTCCTGCTCGCCCAGCCGCAGCCCCGGCCGGTCGAGCAGCTTCGCCAGGCTGTCGTAGCTGATGGTGCCGGTGCCGTTGACCCGGTCGGCCACCACCTCGCCCTGCCCCGAGCGGATGGTGTCCAGCGAGGCACGCACGTCGCGGGCGTCCACATCGAGCCGCGGCACGCTGACCGCGTCGCCCTGCACCGCGCCCTGCACGTCGCGCAGCACGATCGAGATGCGCTCGTAGCGGCCGTCGAGCACCTGGGTGAGGAACGGGAAGCCGCCCACCTCCACCTCGGGCGGCGCGGACTGCGCGTTCTGCTTGGCGACCTCCTGCCGGACCTGGTCGGCGATCGCGCGCTCGGCCACCGCGGCCGCCACCCGGTCGGCGACGACCAGCAGCCCGGCCAGGAGCAGCAGCAGGACCACGAGGGTGATCAGTACCTTGCGGCCCCGGCGTCGGGGCCCCTCCTCGTACGGATAGTCCTGCGCCACGCCGCCTCCTGTCTCCACGCCCGGTCGCCGTGTCGCGGGCGCACCGTTGGTACCCGAAAGGGGAAAAGCTCAATCTCCGGTCACAGCACCAGCTTGCACATCGCGTACGCGGCCGGCGCGGCCAGCGCGAAGCCGCCGAGCGGGCCCTGCATGTGCCGGGCGACCCACATCGTCGGCGGCTCGCCCGCCATCAGCCGGCCCGCCTCGGCGTAGCCCACCGCCAGGTCGGCCAGGACGGCGGCGACCGCCGCGACCAGCCCGATGATCGCGGCCCGGGTCGGCGTGAACGGCGTGACCAGGTAGCTGCCGAGCAGGGCGCTGATCAGCGTACCGACCATCGCGCCGGCGACCACGCCGGCGGCGCCGCGGGGCACCTGGGGCGCCAGCCGCGGCCACGGCGCGACGGCGTCGGTCAGCCGGGCGACGGTGAGCGCCACCCCGCTCGCGGTCAGGCAGACGGTGATCGCCTGGGTGCCGGCGGGGATCCGGCTGAGCACGATCAGGGTGCCGAAGGCCACCACGCCGACCACGATCAGCAGCGTCCCGCCGAGCGAGTCGGTCACCCGCACCCGGTCGACCCGGCGGACCAGCTGACCGAGCACGCCGAGCAGGAAGCCACCCGCCGCGACGTAGCCCAGCGGCGCCAGCCCGGCGACGTCGGACTGCACGGCGGCGGTGTCCGCCGCGACCGCGGTGGCGCCGCTGACCAGGGCGACCAGCAGCACCGCGGGCGGCCGCATGGCCATCGTCCAGGCCAGCACGAAGAGCAGCTGGACGCCGAGGATGATGAACGCGAAGGGCAGCCGGTGCCCCGGCCCGGAGGTCTGCGCGCCGAGCACCAGACCCACCCCGAGCAGCACGGCGAACCCGGCGACGGCGAGCGCGAGCGACCGGCGCACCTCGACCGGCGGCACGGTCTCCTCGTCCGGCTCGGCGCCCGGCTCGTCGTCGGGGCGGCGAGGCGGCTCACCGCTGCGGCGGGCCCGGCGTGGCCCGCTGCGCTCCCGGCGGTCGTCCTGGTCGACGGCCGGTCCACCACGCGGGGCCGGCGGCTGGCCCCGGGACGGGCCGGCCGGCTGCGGGCGGGGGCCGTCGGGCCACGGGTCACGGCCGGTCTCGGGCGAGCTGGAGGGAAACACGCACCGATCGTGCCAGACCCACCGGCGGACGCGGGGATCACGGTTTCGGCAACGTTAAAACCTGCGGCGTGATCAGGGGCAAGCCGGGCAAACAGGAAAGCGCGCGGAGGCGCAGCCGGGGCGATCGGTTACGCTCAAGCCGATACCCGCCCGTCAGCGACGCCGGGACCCACGGAAAGTTCTCAGCGCCACATCCGCGAGGAGTGCGCTGGTCGCGCGCGGCACAACAGCCGCCGGGACGGAGGTGATCGTGGAGATCCTGCTGCTGGTGACCGCGCGCGCAAGCGAGCCGTCAGCCGTGCTGCCGGCGCTCGACCTGCTGCCGCACTCGGTCCGCACCGCGCCGCGCGACGTCCGCACCCTGGTCGCCGGCCCCAGTCCGGACGCGGTGCTGGTGGACGCCCGGTCCGAGCTGAGCGAGGCCCGGGCCACCTGCCGGATGCTGCACGCCACCGGGCTCGGGGTGCCGCTGGTCGCCGTGGTCACCGAGGCGGGGCTGATCGCCCTCAACGCCGACTGGGGCGTCGACGACGTCATCCTCGCCGCCGCCGGGCCGGCCGAGGTGGAGGCCCGGCTGCGGCTCGCGGTCGGCCGGCTGAGCAACGCGGTCTCCGGGGCCGGCGGCTCGATCCGCGCCGGCGAGCTGACCATCGACCCGGACACCTACGCCGCGAAGCTCAAGGGGCGCCCGCTCGACCTCACCTACAAGGAGTTCGAGCTGCTGAAGTTCCTGGCCCAGCACCCGGGCCGGGTGTTCACCCGGGACCAGTTGCTGCGCGAGGTCTGGGGCTACGACTACTTCGGCGGCACCCGGACGGTCGACGTGCACGTCCGGCGGCTGCGGGCCAAGCTCGGCTCCGAGTACGAGTCGATGATCGGCACGGTCCGCCAGGTCGGCTACAAGTTCGTCGTACCGCCGGCCCGGTCGCTGCCGGACGCGGAGCCGGCGCCGCTGCCGGTCTGACGCCCACTCACCCCTCCCGGGCACCCTTCCCCAATATGCCCTTTTTGAGCAGCTCAGCCCCCTTATCCTGACTGCCGGGTTTGCCGGAAAAAGGGGGCGGCGGTGCGTGCAGTGACCACGAGGGCGGCGACGGGTCGAACCGGGCGGGGGCACTGATGCCGGCCCCCTCGACCGTACGCGCCGCCGGGATCGTCACGCTGGTGCTGACCGCCCTGCTCGGGTCGGCGTACGCCCTGGGCCGGAGCCTGATTCCGGACCGGCCCGATCCGCGCTCGTCGGGCGTGGTCACCAGCGCCACCGGCCCGCACTACGGTGAGCAGCCGTCGCCGGACACCGGCTGGTCGGACGGCCCGGACGAGGCCGGCCAGGACGGACGCGCCGGCCGGCCCGAGCCGACCGACCCCGAGGGCCCGCTGGGCACCCGCACCACCACCGGCAGCTCGCGGGTCGCGCTGACCTTCGACGACGGCCCGGACCCGCAGTACACCCCGCAGGTGCTGAACGCGCTGCGGGAGTTCGACGTCAAGGCCACCTTCTGTGTCGTCGGCGAGAACGTGCAGGCCCACCCGGACCTGGTCCGGGCGATCGTGGCCGACGGCCACACGCTGTGCAACCACACCTGGAACCACGACGTCGCCCTCGGCTCCCGGTCGCCGGAGCGGATCCGGGCCGACCTGCTCCGCACCAGCGGCGCCATCCGGGCGGCGGTGCCGGACGCCCCGATCGTCTACTACCGCCAGCCCGGCGGGGCGTGGACCCTGCCGGTGGTCTCGACGGCGCGGACCCTCGGGATGACGCCGCTGCACTGGAACGTGGACCCGTCGGACTGGCAGGCGCCCGGCGCCGGGCGGATCGCCGCGACGGTGGTCACCCAGGTCACGCCCGGCTCGGTGGTGCTGCTGCACGACGCCGGCGGCGACCGGCAGGGCACGGTGGACGCGCTGTACCGGATCCTGCCGGAGCTGACCAACCGGTTCCAGTTGGAGGCGCTGCCCACCGAGCCGACGTGACCGGACCCTCGGCAGTGGACGGCGGGCCCGGGCCGCGGTGGTCGCCGGGCTACGGTGGCGGGATGAGCAGCGCCGAACCGACGATCGACCAGGTGACCCGGACCGACCGACTCTCCTCGGCGGAGATCGCCGACGTGCTCGCGCTGGCCGGCGTGGCCGGGGACGCGGACGGCGCGGGCCCGCTCGACGAGCACGTGCTGCTCCGGCTCCGCGACCCGGGGGCGCCGGCCGTGCACCTGACCGCCCGGAGCGACGACGGGCTGCTCACCGGCTACGCCCACCTGGACACCACCGACGCCGCGACCGGGATCGGGGTGGAGCTGGCGGTGCACCCGGCGTACCGGCGGCGGGGCACCGGACGCGCGCTGGCCCGCGGGGTGCTGGCGGCGGCCACCGGCCCGCTGCGCGCCTGGGCCCACGGCGACCACCCGTCGGCCGCCGCGCTCGCCGTCGACCTCGGCTTCCGCCGGGCCCGGGTGCTCTGGCAGCTGCGCCGGCCGCTGACCGCTCCGCTGGACGAGCCCCGCCTGCCCGACGGGGTGGTGCTGCGCGCCTTCCGCCCGGGCGCCGACGACGCGGCCTGGCTGGCGCTGAACGCCCGGGCCTTCGCGGAGCACCCCGAGCAGGGCCGGTGGACCCCGGACGACCTGCGGGTCCGGCTCGCCGAGCCGTGGTTCGACCCGGCCGGCTTCCTGCTCGCCGAGGAGTCGGCGACCGGCCGGCTGCTCGGCTTCCACTGGACCAAGGTGCACGAGCGCCCCGGCTCGGCCCGGATCGGCGAGGTGTACGTGCTCGGGGTGGACCCGTCCGCGCACCGGGGCGGCCTGGGCCGCGCGCTGACCGCGGCCGGGCTGGCGTACCTGCGCGACCGGCGTGGGTTGGACCGGGTGATGCTCTACGTGGACGAGTCGAACACCGGCGCCGTCGCGCTCTACCAGCGGCTCGGCTTCGCGCACTGGTCCGCGCACGTCAACTACCACCTGGGCTGAGCGCCCCGGCGGGCACGGCTGCGGCGCTCCCCCGGGTCGGCGGGGCGCCGGACGGGGCGGTGTCGCGGCGGATCGGCGGATCCGCAGGCCGCCCGGAAAAATGCCCATACTTCCGACAGAGGCACCTGAGTTCACGTAACGGACAACTCGCCCTCAGCGAGCGGTCACCTGGCGGGCCGGACGTGTTCACCTTCCGTTCATTTCCGACCGGCGAACCGGCTACCTGGCGCTCCTAGCTTGTGTGACAGCCGGCCCGCGCCGGCTCCCGGGCCCCAATCCGGGCGCCACGTCAGACGTGAAGGGAAACCCCTCAGGTGAAGCTCCAGCGGCACGGCACTCTCGCCTGCCTCGCTCTTACCGCGACGCTCGCCCTCAGTGCATGCGGCTCGGACAACAACGAGCCCGCGAGCGGCGCCACCGCCTCCGGGTCGGCCGCCGCGGCCGACTGCGCCACCGGCACGCTGAACGCCCAGGGCTCGTCGGCGCAGAAGAACGCCATGGCCGAGTGGATCAAGGCGTACCAGCAGCAGTGCCAGGGCACCACGATCAACTACGAGCCCTCCGGCTCGGGCGCCGGCATCCAGGCGTTCATCGCCGGCACCGCCGACTTCGCCGGCTCCGACTCCGCGCTCAAGGAGGAGGAGCAGCCGCAGGCGAACGCCAAGTGCGTCGGCGGCCAGGCCATCCACCTGCCCATGGTGATCGGCCCGGTGGCCGTCGCCTACAACGTCAGCGGGGTGGACAACCTCCAGCTCAAGCCGGCCACCCTGGCGAAGATCTTCGCCGGCAAGGTGACCAAGTGGGACGACCCCGCGATCAAGGCCGACAACCCGGGTGCCACGCTCCCGGCCACCGCCATCCAGACGGTGCACCGCTCGGACGAGTCCGGCACCACCGACAACTTCACCAACTTCCTCACCAAGACCGCCGAGGCCGACTGGACCTTCGGCAAGGCCAAGGCGTGGAAGGCCCCGGGCGGCACCGGCGCCAAGGGCTCGGACGGCGTGGCCAGCCGGGTCAAGGGCGCGGACGGCTCCATCGGCTACATGGAGTGGTCGTTCGCCGAGAACGCCGGCCTCAAGATGGCCAAGGTCGGTAACGGCAACGGCGAGTTCGCCGAGCTGACCGCCGAGAACGCGGGCAAGACCATCGCCGGCGCCAAGGTCGAGGGCCAGGGCGACGACCTGAAGATGTCGATCGACTACAACACCAAGGAGGCCGGGGCGTACCCGATCGTCCTGGTGACCTACGAGATCGTCTGCTCCAAGGGTCTCGCCGCCGACAAGCTGCCGCTGGTCAAGGGCTTCCTGTCGCACGCCGCCAGCACCGAGGGCCAGGCCGACCTGACCGAGCTGGGCTACGCCCCGCTGCCGGAGACCGTCCGCACCAAGGTCGAGGCCGCGGTCAAGAACCTCTCCTGAGCCAGCCGACCCCACCACCTCCGCAACCGAAGCGAGCGAGCAGATGGGTGACACCCCTCACCGCTCGGCCAACGCCGGCACCGGCGGGACCCACGTGACCGAGAGTCACGAGTGGCCCGCCGGTGCCTCGGCGCGTGTGGCCGAGGCACCAGTCAGCACCCGTATCCCGGGCGGCACCGGGCTGGGCGGCGGCGGCGCGCTGCCGCGGGCCCGGGCGTTCGGCGCCGAGCGGGCGTTCCGCGGCCTCACCCTGGCCGCCGGCACCGCCGTGTTGGTGATCATCGCGGCGATCGCGGTCTTCCTGATCGCCAAGGCGGTGCCGGCGCTGGGCGCCAACACCGAGAACTTCTGGACCTACGAGGGCTGGTCACCCAACGACGCGCAGCCGAAGTTCGGCATCGGCACGCTCGCCTTCGGCACCGTGCTGAGTTCGGCGCTGGCCCTGCTGATGGCGGTGCCGGTGGCCCTGGGCATCGCGCTCTACCTTTCGCACTACGCGCCACGCCGGCTGGGCACCGCGCTCGGCTTCCTGATCGACCTGCTCGCCGCGGTGCCGAGCGTCGTCTTCGGCCTCTGGGGCCGGGACTACTTCTCCGGCCCGGTACGGGACCTCTCGGTCTGGCTGAACGAGTACTTCGGCTGGATCCCGCTCTTCGGCGGCGAAGGCCCGTTCGGCGCCTCGATCCTGCTCGGCGCCGTGGTCCTGGCGATCATGGTGCTGCCGATCATCACCTCGCTCTCCCGCGAGGTGTTCCTGCAGACCCCGACCGCCAACGAGGAGGCCGCGCTCGCCCTGGGCGCGACCCGTTGGGAGATGATCCGCACGGCCGTGCTGCCGTACGGGCGGCCGGGCATCATCGCCGCGGTCATGCTCGGCCTGGGCCGGGCGCTCGGCGAGACCATCGCCCTGGCGATGACCCTCGGCATCACCTTCGGCATCTCGTTCAACCTCATCGAGAACGGCGGCAACACCATCGCCGCCAACATCGCCAACGCGTTCGGCGAGGCGAACGACACCGGTCGGGGCGCCCTGATCGCGTCCGGCCTGGTCCTCTTCGCCATCACGCTGATCGTCAACATCACCGCGCGGGCGATCATCCACCGCCGCCGAGAGTTCACGGAGTCGGCCGCATGAGCACCCTCACCACGCACCGTCCCCGCCCGCCGGCCCAGCCGGCCACGCTGCGGGCGAAGCGGCTGCCCCGGTACGCCCCGCCGGCCCTGGCCCTGGCCGCCCTGCTGGTCGCCGCTGCGATCGTCTACGGCGCCGGCATCGGCGGCCCGGTCCTGGTCGTAGTGATCGGCGCGCTGCTCTACCTGGGCGGGCTCTTCGCCGCCGCGAACACGGTGGAGGGGCGCCGGTCGGCCCGCGACCGCACCTGGAGCGCGCTGATCCACTCGGCGTTCGTGCTGGCCGTCCTGCCGCTGGCCTCGGTGGTCTGGACGCTGCTCAGCAAGGGCGCCGAGCGGCTGGACGGCAACTTCTTCCTCACCTCGATGAACAACATCGGCGCCCGGGACCCGGAGGGTGGGGCGTACCACGCGATCGTGGGGACGTTGCTGCAGGTCGGCATCGCCACCCTGATCACCGTGCCGCTCGGCGTCCTCTGCGCCATCTACGTGGTCGAGTACGGCCGCGGCCGGTTCGCCTTCACCATCCGGTTCTTCGTGGACGTGATGACCGGCATCCCGTCCATCGTCGCCGGCCTGTTCGTGCTGGCGTTCTGGGTGCTGGTCGTCTCGCCGGTGTTCAACGACGGCCGGCCCGGCTTCTCCGGTTTCGCCGCCGCGCTCGCGCTGAGCGTGCTGATGCTGCCGACCGTGGTCCGCTCCACCGAGGAGATGCTGCGCCTCGTCCCGGCGCCGCTGCGCGAGGGGGCGTACGCCCTCGGCGTCCCGAAGTGGAAGACCATCCTGCGGGTCGTGCTGCCGACCGCGCTGCCCGGCATCGTCACCGGCGTGATGCTCGCCATCGCCCGCGCGGCCGGCGAGACCGCGCCGGTGCTGCTGGTCGCCGGCGGTGGCGCGGCGATCAACTTCAACCCGTTCGAGAACAACCAGTCGTCGCTGGCCCTCTTCGTCTACCAGCAGGCCGGCGACGCGTCCCGGTACGCGCCGGCCCGGGCGTGGACCGCGGCACTCACCCTGGTCGCCCTCGTGCTGATCCTGACGATCGCGGCGAAGCTGCTGGCCCGTCGCAACCGGCTCGGCCGATGAACCCCGGAGGTACCACCACCATGGCCAAGCGCATCGAAGCCTCGAACGTCTCCGCCTACTACGGCGGCTTCAAGGCGATCGAGAACATCAGCCTGACCGTCGAGCCGAAGACGGTCACCGCCCTGATCGGCCCGTCCGGCTGCGGCAAGTCCACCTTCCTGCGGTCGATCAACCGGATGCACGAGGTGCTCCCCGGCGCCCGGGTCGAGGGCAGCCTGACCATCGACGACCAGGACATCTATCAGCGGGACGTGGACGTCACCGCAGTCCGGCGCATGATCGGGATGGTCTTCCAGCGCCCCAACCCGTTCCCCACCATGAGCATCTTCGACAACGTGGTGGCCGGGTTGCGGCTCAACGGGGTGCGGAAGAAGTCGATCCTGGAGGAGGCGGCCGAGCGGGCGCTCCGCTCGGCGAACCTCTGGGACGAGGTGAAGGACCGGCTCGGCAAGCCCGGCGCCGGCCTCTCCGGCGGTCAGCAGCAGCGGCTCTGCATCGCCCGGACCATCGCGGTCGAGCCGCAGGTGGTCCTCATGGACGAGCCCTGCTCGGCGCTCGACCCGATCTCCACGCTGGCCATCGAGGACCTGATGTTCCAGCTCAAGGACAAGTTCACCATCATCATCGTCACGCACAACATGCAGCAGGCCGCCCGCGTCTCCGACCGGACCGCCTTCTTCTCGATCGAGAAGACCGGCGACCCCGGCCGCCTCATCGAGTACGACAACACCCAGAAGATCTTCAGCAACCCGAGCGTCAAGAAGACCGAGGACTACATCACCGGCCGCTTCGGCTGACACCCCCGCCGTCGGCTGTAGCACCCGCTCGAACAGTGAAAGAGTGGCCATTCCGCGGGGAATGGCCACTCTTTCACTGTTTGAGCGCGGCTCAGGCGAGGACGAAGCGGGGTTCGCCGTCCTCGGGCAGGTCGAGGCGGGGGGTGACCGGGGTGGCGGCGTCCCGGGTGGCGGCCGCGCGGACCACCCCGTCCAGGTCTCCGGCGTCGGCCACCTGGGCGAGGGTGACCAGGGTGGGCGGGAGCATGGTCAGCTCGCCCGCCTCGGCCCGGGCGCGGGCGTCCGCCGGGCGGACCCAGAGCGTCCGGTCGGCCTCGCCGGAGACGTCCCGGGTCCGCTGCCCCTCCGGCAGCAGGGCCACGAAGAAGTACGTGTCGAAGCGGCGCGGCTCGAACTCCGGGGTGATCCACCGGCTCCACGGCAGCAGCAGGTCCGAGCGGAGCGTCAACTGGCGGTCGGCGAGCAGGTCGGCGAAGCCG
Source organism: Micromonospora sp. LZ34 (assembly GCF_052981855.1). Classification (NCBI taxonomy): domain Bacteria; kingdom Bacillati; phylum Actinomycetota; class Actinomycetes; order Micromonosporales; family Micromonosporaceae; genus Micromonospora; species Micromonospora sp. LZ34. Next base: position 318,218 of record NZ_JBRIQN010000001.1, on the reverse strand, counting down.
ACCCGGCGCTGCTCCAGGGCGACCCGGGCGGCCTCCCAGTCGTCGCCGCTGACGTCCCCCACCACGGTCGCCGGGTCGGGGCCGGCGAGCAGCACGCCGGCCTCCTCGAAGACCTCCCGGGCCGCGGCGCAGACCACCGCCTGGGCGGCCGCCGGGGCCAGGCCGAGTCGTTCGCCCCAGCGGGCCGGGGCGGGGCCGGCCCAGCCCGGGTGCGCCTGGGAGTCGGAGGGGTCGACCCCGCCGCCCGGGAAGGCGTACATGCCGCCGAAGGCCATCGCGGCCACCCGGCGGATCAGGTAGACCTCGAAGCCGGCGTCGGCCGGGCGGAGCAGCAGCACAGTGGCCGCGACCCGGGGCACCGCCGGGGTGCCGCCCTCGGCGCGGAACCGGCGGGCGTGCTCCACCAGCGCCGGCGGGGCGGCGAAGCCGTCGCTGTCGATCGTCATGCGGCGAGCCTAGTTCCCACTCGGCGGATGACCTGCGCCCCGGTCCGTTGATCTTCGCTAGCGTTGCCGGCATGACACGTTGGGGCATCCTGGCCACCGGCCACATCGCCGGCCGCTTCGCCGAAGACCTCCGCCTGGTGCCGGGGGCGGAACTGGTCGCGGTCGGTTCGCGTACCGCCGAGAGCGCGGAGCGGTTCGCCCGCCGGCACGGCGTGCCGCGCGCGTACGCCTCCTGGCAGGAACTGGCCGCGGACGCCGACCTGGACGTGGTCTACGTGGCGACCCCGCACGCCGCGCACCATGAGGCGGCGCTGACCTGCCTCGGCGCCGGCCGGGCGGTGCTGCTGGAGAAGCCGTTCACTCTCGACCTGGCGACCAGCACCGAACTGGTCGACACGGCCCGGGCGGCCGGGGTCTTCCTGATGGAGGCCATGTGGATGCGGACGAACCCGATCGTCCGCCGGGTCTGCGAGCTGGTCGCCGACGGCGCGATCGGCACGGTGACCAGCGTGCAGGCCGACTTCGGAGTGGCCGGGCCGTTCCCGCCCGAGCACCGGATGCGGGCCCGCACCCTCGGCGGCGGCGCGCTGCTGGACCTCGGCGTCTATCCGCTGAGCCTGGCCCACCTGCTGCTCGGCGTGCCGCAGCACGTGCGGGCCTGGGCGAAGCTCAGCCCGGAGGGGGTGGACGAGAACACCGACATCGTGCTCGGCTACGACTCGGGCGCGGTCGCCACGCTGAGCTGCGGCATGGTCGGGGTCACCCCGCTGGCCGCCGCGATCACCGGCACCACCGGGCGTTTCGACCTGCCCGAGCCGTTCTACCGGCCCGGGTCGGTGACCCTGCACCGGGCCGGCGCGGAGCCGGAGACCATCCCGGCGGAACTGGCCGGCGGCGGCTACCAGCACGAGGCGATCGAGGTGCAGCGCTGCCTGGCCGAGGGGCTGCTGGAGAGCCCGCTGGTGCCGCACTCGGCCACCCTCGAGGTGATGGCCCTGCTGGACACGATCCGGGCCCAGATCGGCGTCGACTACGCCTGAGCCGGACGGACCGGCCGGCTCCGCTCGAACGGGCCGGAAGAACGCGGAGGGGCCCCGCCGTGCGGCGGGGCCCCTCGACGTCGGCCGGTCAGCTGAACAGCGGGCGGGCCAGCAGGTACATGAGCGCGCCGATGGTGCCGGCGGCCGGGAAGGTCAGGATCCACGCGCCGATGATGTTGCCCGCCACGCCCCAGCGCACGGCGGAGAGTCGCTTGGTCGCGCCCACACCCATGATCGCGGAGGTGATGGTGTGGGTGGTCGAGATCGGGGCACCCAGCACCAGCGCGTTGAAGTAGAGCACCGAGCTGGCCACGGTCTCGGCCGCGAAGCCCTCCGGCGGCCGCAGGTCGATGATCTTCCGGCCCAGGGTCCGGATGATCCGCCAGCCACCGGCGTAGGTGCCGGCGGCCAGCACCGCCGCCGAGGTCCAGAACGCCCACTCCGGGATGTGGGTCGCGCTGTCCTGGTAGCCGCCGACGTAGAGGGCGAGCACCACGATGCCGATGGTCTTGGCGGCGTCCTGCATGCCGTGGCCGACCGACATGGCCGCCGCGGACGCGGTCTGCGCCCAGCGGAAGCCCCGGTTGAGCTTGCCCGGATGCCCCTTCCGGAAGATCCACTGCACCGCGATCATCACGATGTAGCCGAGCAGGAAGCCGACCATCGGCGAGAGCACCATCGGGATGATGACGCTCTCCCCGATGCCGGTCCAGAGCACCGTGCCGGAGGCTGCGATGGTCGAGCCGACCAGGCCGCCGATCAGCGCGTGCGACGACGAGGACGGCAGGCCGAAGTACCAGGTGATCAGGTTCCAGACGATGGCGCCGATCACGCCGGCGAAGACGATGCCGAGGCTCGCCGTGCCGGTGGGCAGCTTCACCAGCCCGCTGCCGACGGTCTTGGCCACCTCGGCGCCGAAGTGCGCGCCGATGAAGTTGCCGATGGCCGCCATGGCCAGGGCCACCCGGGGTGTCAGCGCCCGGGTGGAGATGCTGGTCGCGATCGCGTTGGCAGCGTCGTGGAAGCCGTTGGTGTAGTCGAACGCCAGGGCCACCGCGATCACCGCCAGCACGGCGATGAGTTCGGGACTCACAGGATCAGGACTCCTTGACCGCGATGGTCTCGACGGTGTTGGCCACGTGCTCGAAGGCGTCGCAGGCGGCCTCCAGCTCGTCGGCGACCTCCTTCATCTTCAACACGGTCAGCGCGTCGTACTCGCCGGAGAAGAGCCGGACCAGCAGCATCCGGTACGCCTGGTCGCCGTCGTTCTCCAGCCGGTTGCACTCGATCCAGTAGTCCTCGAGGTCCTTCATCGACTTCAGCCGGGGCATCGCCTCGGCGGTCAGCTTCGCCTGCTGGTCGAGGACGTTGACCAGCTCGTGCATCTCGCGGGGCAGCGAGGGCAGCTTGGTCAGCCCGTAGAGGTAGAGCAGGTTGCCGACCGCCTCGAGGTGGTCCATCACGTCGTCCAGCAGCGAGCCGAGCCGGTAGATGTCCTCCCGGTCGAACGGCGTGATGAAGGTGGAGTTGATCTTCTTGTACAGCTCGTGGGTGATCTGGTCGCTGTCGTGCTCCACCTCGGTGAGCCGTTCGCTGACCGACTGCACCTCGACCCCGGGCAGAGCCAGCTCGTTGAGCAGCTCGGTACCCCGCACCAGGTTCTGCGCGGCCCTGGTGAAGAGCTCGTAGAAAGCGCCCTCGTTCGGGCGGAAGGAAAACTTCACAGCACGGACCTCGTCGTGTCGGTGGAAGGGTGGCGGCCGCCCCGAGGGGTGCCCGCCTGGGAATGCTAGGAAACGGCAGAACCGCGAATGCGTCGGCCCACCCCCGGCCAGGCCGCATTCATCGTTCGTTCACCTGCCGTTCACCTGCGGCGATCCCTCAGATCCCAGCAGCCGCTCCCGTTCGTGCCGCACGTCGAAACCGGCTGGCGGATACCCGAGTTGGAGTGTGTCGAACGTCTCCCGGAGCAGGTGCGCCAACGCCCAGTCCCGGTACCACTTGCGATCGGCCGGCACCACGTACCAGGGGGCCGCGGCCGTGCCGCAGCGGCTCAACGCCTCGGCGTACGCGGCCTGGTAGTCGTCCCAACGGGCTCGGGCGTCGACGTCGGCCGGGTTGTACTTCCAGTGCTTGCGCGGGTCGGCGAGCCGGTCCAGCAGCCGCTCACCCTGCTCCGCGTACGAGATGTGCAGCATCACCTTGACCAGGGTCACCCCGGCACCGGGCTGCTCCCGCTCGAAGGCGTTGATCTCGTCGTACCGGGCCTGCCAGACCGGCTCCGGCACCAGCGACTCCACCCGGGCGACCAGCACGTCCTCGTAGTGCGAACGGTTGAAGATCCCCACGTACCCGGGCGGCGGCAGCGCGCGGCGGATCCGCCACAGGAAGTCGTGCCGCAACTCCTCGGCGGTGGGTGGGCCGAAGGAGCGGATGTGCAGGCCCAGCGGGTTCATCGCGCCGGCGACCCGCTTGATCGCGCCGTCCTTGCCGCCGCAGTCCATCGCCTGGAGCACCAGCAGCACCCGGTGCCCGGCGCCCGCCGGCCGGACCGTGGCGTCGGCGAAGAGCATCTCCTGCTGCCGGCCCAGCTCCGCACCGACCAGCTCGACCTGGCCCCGGGCCCAGCCCTTGCGGTGCTCGCCGGTCACCTCCGGCCCGGGCAGTCCCGGGGTGGACCGCGGATCGACCGACCCCAGCTCGACCGGACCGCCCGGCGCCACCCGCAGCAGCTGCCGCATCCCGCCGCCCCGCGGCGCGACGACCTCACCCTCCACATCCACACCCGCGCTCATCCCCGGATCATCACCCACCTCCGCCACCACCGCCCGCCGAGCCGCGTCCAGCTCGTGGACCAGCCGGCTACGGTGGGCGGAACAAGCCGGTTCGCAACCTTCGCGGGGCAGCCCGACCGGACCTGCTCGACGGGCGCGTGACGCTCGGGGTGGATGGCGCGGAAGAATGTGCGGCGGTCGGCGGGGACGGTCCGGGAGGGGGCGCGGGTGCGGGATCTGGCGACGGAGTTCGAAGCCGAACGGGGGCGGCTGCTGGCGGTCGCGTACCGGATGCTGGGCAGCCGCAGCGAGGCCGAGGACGCCGTGCAGGAGACCTGGCTGCGGTACGCGGGCGCGCTCGCCGATCCGGCCGCCCGCGCCGAGATCGGGCACCTCGGCGCCTGGCTGACCACCACCTGCGCCCGGATCTGCCTCGACGTGCTCCGCTCCGCCCGGGTCCGCCGGGAGGCGTACCCCGGCCAGTGGCTGCCGGAGCCGGTGGTGACCCCGCTCGACCAGGGGCCGAGCGCCGACGGTTACGCGCCGGACCCGGCCGAGCGGGCGGTCCGCACCGACCAGGTCGGCACCGCCCTGATGGTGGTGCTGGAGCGGCTCGGGCCGGAGCAGCGGGTCGCCTTCGTGCTGCACGACGTCTTCGCCCTGCCGTTCGCCCGGGTCGCCGAGGTGCTCGGCATCACCGAGGTGGCGGCCCGCCAGCTGGCGTCCCGGGCCCGACGCGCGGTCAACGCGCCGGACGCGCCCCGGCACACGGCGGACTCCGCCGAGCAGCGGCGGGTGCTCGCCGCGTTCGTGGCCGCCGCCGAGTCGGGTGAGCTGGCCGAGCTGGTCAAGGTGCTCGCCCCGGACGTGGTGCTGATCGGCGACAGCGGCGGGCAATTCCCGGCGGCCCGCCGTCCGGTCGTCGGCGCGGACGCGGTGGCCCGGTTCACCCGGGGCCTCTTCGGCCGCGCCGGCCGCTACGCCGGCACCCTGCGGGCCCGCCCGGTGCTGGTCGACGGGGCGCTCGGGTTGCAGATGGAGACCGTGTACTCCGACGGCCGGCCGCTGCGGCTGGTGGTCGCGCTGGCCGTGCACGAGGGCCGGGTGACCGGGATCTTCCACCAGCTCAACCCGGAGAAGGTGGCCGACCTGCCGCCGCTCGGCCCGGACGACACCTGGCCGCCCCGCTGGTGACGCCGGTCGCCCGGCTGGTCACGGCGGCCCCGGCTGGCGCCGCCGGGCGGCGCGGGGGCCGCCCGGCTCAGACCACCAGGGCCAACCACTTCCGGTACGAGGTGGCGAACGGCTCGGTGCCGTCGCCGAGCGCGCCGAAGAGCCAGCGGGCAGCGGCCTCCGCCTCGGCGACCACGTCGTCCGGGTAGCCGAACCGGGCCCGGTGCTCGGCGAACTCGTCCTCGTCGCGGAGCTCGACCGCCCCGGTGGCGCGTCGGCGCACCACGTCCAGGTCGAGGTCGATCAGGTGGACGGTGTCGTCGTTCTCCCAGCGGGCCGGGCTGGCGATGTCGCAGTAGACCTCGCTGGTCCGCGGAGGCGGGTTGAACATGCCGGTCCACCAGGCGTGGTGCGGCACCAGGAGCACGAACGGGATCTGCTCCACCGACGGCCGGCCGTGGTAGACGGACTTCGTGCCGGCGGTCACCCCGAGCCAGACGCCGAGGTCGTCCTCGGTCAGCCGACGGGCCGGGTAGTCGCGGTGGGCGCTGCCGTCGTACTTGCGGTAGATCACGCGGACCACGTCGCTCGGCATGAGTCGCACCCTAACCGATACCGCCCAGGCGTCGCCGCACGGGAAGTAACCGGACGCCCCCGGAGAGTCCGTACCGTTACCACGCCACGGGGCGGATCCCCCCGGCCGCTGTCGGCGCGGACCGGTACCGTCGCACGGTGACCCCGCCCCGCACCGCCGCCGGTTCCGCCGTACCGTCGACCCGCGCCGGCGGCCGGCGCCGGAGCGAGCGGCCGAGCGCCGCGGAGCTGCTCGCCGCCGCGGTGGGCGCGGTCCCCGGCGGGGCCGCCCGACCCGGCCAGCAGCAGATGGCGGCGGCGATCGAGGAGTGCGTCGAGGCCCGCGAACACCTGCTGGTGCAGGCCGGCACCGGCACCGGCAAGTCGCTGGCCTACCTGACGCCGGCGCTCACCGTGGACGGGCCCGTGGTGGTCTCCACCGCCACCCTGGCGTTGCAGTCCCAGCTGGTCGACCACGACCTGCCCCGGCTGGCGGACGCGGTCACCCCGCTGCTCGGCCGGCGGCCCACCTTCGCGGTGCTCAAGGGCCGGCACCACTACCTCTGCCTGGCCCGGCTGGACAACTCCACCGAGGAGGAGCCGGAGGACACCCTCTTCGACGCCCCGGCGCCGCGCCCCGGGGGCGGCGGCACCAGGTGGCTCGGCGAGGCGGGGCGGCTGGGCAAGCAGATCCAGCGCCTGCGCGACTGGGCGACGGAGACCGACACGGGTGACCGGGACGAGCTGGACCCGGGCGTCGACGACCAGGCCTGGCGGCTGGTCTCGATGCCGGCCCGGGAGTGCGTCGGGGCGTCCCGCTGCCCGTTCGGCACCGAGTGTTTCGCCGAGGCGTCCCGGGTCCGCGCCCGGGAGGCGGACATCGTGGTCACCAACCACAGCCTGCTCGCGGTGGACATGCTCGCCGGCCGGCAGATCGTGCCGCCGCACAAGCTGCTCGTCGTCGACGAGGCGCACGAGCTGGCCGACCGGGTCTCCTCGGCGGCCCAGGCCGAGCTGGTGCCGGAGCTGATCGACCGGTCCACCCGGCGGGCCCGTCCACTGCTGCGGCCGGAGACCGCCGACGCGCTCACCGCGGCCGGCGACGCCCTGGCGGTGGGGCTCGCCGAGGCTCCCGCCGGGCGGATCACCACCGGCCTGCCCGGCCCGCTGCGCGAGGCGTGCACCCTGCTCGACTCGGCCACCCGCGCGGCGCTCGACGCGATCGGCGACATCAAGGCCGACGACCCCGATCCGGTGCGCAAGCAGCAGGCCAAGGCCGTGCTCGACGAGCTCAACGGCACGGCACAGCGGCTGCTGGAGGAGGCCGACCACGACGTCGCCTGGGTGGAGAAGAACGACAACAGCGGCCGCCGCGCGCTGGTGGTCGCGCCCCTCTCGGTCGCCGGCACCCTCGCCACCCACCTGTACGAGGACCGCACCGTGGTCGCCACCTCGGCGACGCTGGCGCTGGGCGGCCGGTTCGACACGGTGGCCCGGGCGCTGGGGCTGGACGCCCCGCCGGCGTCGCCACCGTCACCGGCCGCCGCGGCCCTCGCCGCCTCGACCGGACGCTCCGGCCGGGAGGCCGCCACCGGCGGCGCGGCGGGCGGCGGGCCGGCCCGGTCGGGGGCGCCTGCGCAGGCGGCGGAGGCCGCGAGCGGCGCGGTGGCCGGCGGGCCGGGCTGGCGGGCGTTGGACGTCGGTTCGCCGTTCGACTACGCCCGGCAGGGCATCCTCTACGTCGCCGCGCACCTGCCCCGGCCCAGCGTCTCCGGCCTGCCCGACGCGGCCGGCGAGGAACTGCTCACGCTGGTCGGCGCGCTCGGCGGCCGTACGCTCGGGCTCTTCTCCTCGCGCCGGGCCGCGCAGCAGGCGGCGGAGCTGGTGCGGGCGCGGACCGACCTGCCGGTGCTGTTGCAGGGCGAGGAGGCGCTGCCGCTGCTGGTCCGCCGGTTCCGCGAGGAGCGCTCCAGCTGCCTGTTCGGGGTGATGTCGCTCTGGCAGGGGGTGGACGTGCCGGGCGACGCGTGCCAGCTGGTGGTCATCGACCGGCTGCCCTTCCCCCGCCCCGACGAGCCGCTGGCCGCCGCCCGGGCCGCCGCCGTGGACGCCAACGGCGGGTCCGGGTTCGCCGCGGTCAGCGTGCCGATCGCCGCGGTCCGGCTGGCGCAGGGCGTGGGCCGGCTGATCCGGGCGCACGGCGACCGGGGCGTGGTGGCGGTGCTCGACTCCCGGCTGGAGACGGCCCGCGGCTACGGCCCGTTCCTGCGCCGCTCGCTCCCGCCGTTCTGGTACACCACCCGTTCCGACGTCGCCCGCGGCGCCCTCGAACGCCTCGCCAAGTCCTGACCCACCCCGCCCCCGCGCCGCTCTCAAGATCCGCGCAACTGCAGGGAAAGAGTGGTCTCCCGCGCCCGGGAGACCACTCTTTCCGTGAAACTGTGCGGATCCTGCGGAGCGGCGGCGCGCGGGCGGGGCGCGGCGGGCGGTCAGGGGGCCTGGGAGGCGACGACCACGGCGTCGGGCGGGGTGTCCGGGACGGTACGGGCGGCGAGCCGGCGGACCGCGGTGTTCAGCACGGCGATCAGCGGCACCGAGACGAGTGCCCCGGTGATCCCGGCGAGGACCACCCCGGCGGCGATGCCGATGATCACCGCGAGCGGGTGGATGGCCACCGCCCGGCCCATGATCAGCGGCTGGAGCACGTGCCCCTCCAACTGCTGCACCCCGATCACCGCACCCAGGATGATCAGCGCGGTCACCGGGCCGCTGTCGACGAGCGCGACCAGCACCGCGACGCCGCCGGAGAGGGTGGCGCCGACGATCGGGATGAACGCCCCGAGGAAAACCAGCGCGGCGAGCGGGAAGGCGAACGGGATGTCGAAGATGACCAGGAAGATGCCGATGCCGACGGCGTCGATGAAGGCGACCAGCACGGTCGCCCTGACGTAGGCGACCAGCGTCCCCCAGGCCGCCCGGCCGGCGTCGTCGACCTTCCAGCGCGCCGCCACCGGCAGCAACCGGACCAGGAAACGCCAGATCTTGTTGCCGTCACGGAGGAAGAAGAAGGTCGCGAAGAGCACCAGCAGGGTGCCGGTGAGCACCTCGGCCAGGGTGGCCGCGGTGGAGAGCGCACCGCTGGTGAACTTCTCCGTGTTGTTGTTGATCCACTGCTGCCCCTCGTCGATGTAGCGGTCGAGTTGACCGTCGGAGAGGTGCAGCGGGCCGGTCTTCAGCCAGTTCTGGATCTGCCGGACCCCCTGCGAGGACTTCTCGCTGAGTTCCGGCACGCCCTGGATGAACTCGTTCACCACCAGAGTCAGCGTGCCGATCACCGCGGCCAGGCCGCCGACCAGCACCACCGCGGTCGCCAGCGACCGGGGCAGCCGGGCCCTCAGCAGCCAGCCGACCGCGGGCGCGAGGAGCGCGGAGAGCAGCAGCGCGACGGCGAGCGGGATGATCACGATCCGGATGGTGCCGACGATCTTCAGCAGCGCCCAGGCCACGGCGCCGATCACGATCAGCCGCCAGGACCAGGCGGCGGCGATCCGCAGCGCGTGCGGTACGTCGGCGTCGTCCCGGCTGGAGGTGGAGGTGTGCAGGGCGGACGGCGGATCCGCCCCGACCACCGTCGCCGACGCCGGGGCGGCCGGTCCCGGCGTGGCCGGGGTGGCCACCTCGGCCGGTTCGGGAACCGCCGCGGACCTGGTCCCGCCGGAGCGCACCGATTCTCGTCCCGACTCGTACGCGCGGCGGAGCCGTCCGCGTACCCGCTCGAAGCGGCTCAAGCGCACCTCCTGACATCAGAACCGGCCCGTCCACGGCGTCAGGTCGCACAGGATACGCCTGACCACGTCACCGTAGGGCAGTTCCGCCACCCAGTGCCCCGGCGTCGGGCGGCGTAACCACCGGCGGCCGGCCGACCCGGACACGGTAGCGTCTCCGGCGTGACCGCCGACCAGAATCTCGACTCCGGCCTGCCGATCCGGCTGCTGCACGACCGCGTGCTGGTGCGGATGGAGGGGAGCGAGGGCGAGCGCCGCTCCACCGCCGGCATCGTGATCCCGGCGACGGCCGCCATGGGCAAGCGGCTGGCCTGGGCCACTGCGGTCGGGGTGGGGCCGAACGTCCGCTCCATCGTCTCCGGCGACCGGGTGCTCTTCGACCCCGACGACCGTTCCGAGGTCGAACTGCACGGCCGCGGCTACGTGCTGCTGCGCGAGCGCGACGTGCACGCCGTCGCCGCCGAGCGGGTGGAGAACGACTCCACCGGCCTTTACCTCTGACCCGGCCCGCCCGCCGCCCGTTCCGCCGGCCCGGCCCGCGTCGGTCACGCCGCTGACCACGCCCGGCGCATTCGCGCCGCCGACGCCGCCGGGGTCGTTTGTACCGCTCCCCGCCGGGAAGCCAGCCGCACCACCGGCCCTGGGGAGGGACGATGCCGGAACTGGTGAAGAAGCTGTTGCTCTGGGGCTTCGTCGCGTTCCTGATCTACTTCATGGCGTTCCGGCCGGAGGGCGCGGCGGAGATGTTCAAGTCGATCGGGGCGGGGCTAATGGCCATGTTCCAGGGCTTCGGTGACTTCCTCACCAGCCTGATGACCTGACCGGCCCGGTGCCGCCCGCCCCGCCGCCGCGGGACCGGCCGGCCGGGGTGCCGCCCGGCGCCGGCGTCAGGGGTGCCCGGACGGCCACGGCGCGGCCGGCCGCGGGCCGTGCCAGCCGGGCGGGCCGTAGCCGGCCGGGAAGACCGGGGGCGGCGGCGGGGCCAGCACCACCGGGATCGGCACCACCGGTTCGTCGGGCGCCTCCACCGGCCGCTGGGAGCCGTCCGGGAAGCGCAGGTGGTAGCGGTGCCCGTCCCAGACCCCGGCCGGGGCCTGCGGATCCCTCCCCACGAAGAACGCCCGGTACGCGCTGATCGCGTCGAGCAGCTCCCGTTCCTCCCGCGCGGTCCGTTCCCGGTCCACCGGCCGGCGGTCCAGGCCGCGCAGCGCACCGTCGCGCAGCAGCGCCAACCGGGTCGCCGCGAACTGGTAGCCGCGCATCGCCTTCACCCCGGCGTCGCCGGCCACCCGGCGGGCCCACACCCGGGCCGCGTGCCGGCGCCCGAGGCTGCTCAGCGCCGCCACCTCCGGCGGGGTGAGCCAGCCGGCGCGGACGTAGTCGGGCAGGGTGCGTTCGGTGAGCCGTCCCTCCCAGGAGCGCAGCCACACCGCCAGCCCGACCATGCCGAAGAAGATCGGCACCATCACCCCGATGAAGCCGTACAGCATGATCAGCGCCTGGCCGGTGGCCTGGGTGAGGGTCGGCAGCAGGTTCCAGGTGCCGTGCAGCATCATCGCCAGCAGCAGGCCCGCGATCGGGGCGAGGAAGCGGACCCGGCGGTCCCCGGTACGGGCGGCGATGCCCAGGCCGACCCCGGTCATCGAGGTGAACAGCGGGTGGGCGAAGCCGAAGACCAGGATCCGGACGATGAAGAGCGCGATGACCTGCTGCGCGCCGGTCGCCGGGCCGTACTGTTCCACGCCCGACGCGTAGCCGTAGCCGCCCAGGTAGAGGATGTTCTCCACCATCGCGAAGCCGACCGCGGAGAGCCCGCAGTAGACCAGGCCGTCGGTGATCCCGGACCATTCCCGGCGCCGGAAGATCAGCAGCAGGATCGGCCCCAGCGCCTTGGTCAGTTCCTCGATGAACGGCGCCACCAGCACCGCGGTCAGCGCGGTCGGCAGGCCCAACTCGGCGAAGACGCCGGCGGAGTACTGGTTGACGTTCAGCGAGGCGGCGGTGGACACGAACGCGCCCCAGGCGAAGCAGAAGACCAGGTATTTCAGTGGCTCGGGCTCGTACCGGTCGAGCCAGAGGAAGCAGGCCACCAGCACCGGCACCGGCAGGATCGCCGCGGCCACGCCGATCAGCAGCGCGTCGAGCCCGATCTCGTCGTTCAACTCGGACACCATGTAGACCGCGCAGCCGGCGATCAGCAGGAACACCCCGACCAGCACGAGAATCCGCCGCCAGCCCAGCCGGCGGGCCGGCATCGCGGGAGCACCGCCGGGCGCGACGGCGACGGCAGGTGCGGTGGGCGACGGCGGCTGCGGTGCGCCGGGCGGGGTGTCGGCCATGCGGTCAGCGTAGTCATCCCCGGCCCGCTGGTCCGGGCGCATCGGCGGCCGCTATGCTGCCGACAGGTCACGAGCGCCAGCGTCAAGCCCCGGCTTGCTGGCCGGCAACCCTCGTCGAGGTTCGCGGTGGGGTGCCCCGGGTGATGACCGGGCCCGGCCCGATCCGCGTGCCGGGCAAGCGCGGACCCCGCCCTGCGCCCGCCCCGGGGTCCCTGGACCCGGAGGTCGTGCCATGACCGTCACCCTCGTACCCCCGTCGTACCGCACCCCCACCGCGCTCCCGCCGGCTCGGCTGGACGTGCTCGGCGTGCCGGGCGAGATCAACCTGGACTACGCGGCCACCGCGCCGTGCGCGCGGGCCGCGGCCGACGCCGTGGCCGAGCTGCTCCCCTGGTACGCCAGCGTGCACCGCGGCGCCGGGGCGCTGTCGCGCCGCTGCACGCTCGCCTACGAGCGGGCCCGGCAGACCGTCGGCGACTTCTTCGGCGCCCGCGCCGACGACCACGTGGTCTTCACCCGTAACACCACCGACGCGCTGAACCTGCTGGCCCGGGCGCTGCCGGCCGGGACCACCGTGGTGACCTTCGCCGGCGAGCACCACGCCAACCTGCTGCCCTGGCCGCGCGGCTCGGTCCGGCTGCCGGTGCCGGCCGACCCGGGCGAGGCGGTCCGCGCGCTGGACGCCGCCCTCGGCGAGCTGCGCCGGGACGCCAGCCCCGGCCTGCCGGTGCTGGTCGCGGTCACCGGGGCGAGCAACGTGACCGGGGAGCGCTGGCCGGTGGCCGAGCTGGCCCGAGTCGCCCGGCGACACCACGCCCGGATCGCGGTGGACGCCGCGCAGCTCGCCCCGCACGCCCCGGTGGACCTGCTCACCCTCGACGTGGACTACCTCGCGGTCTCCGGGCACAAGCTGTACGCCCCGTTCGGCGCCGGGGCGCTGATCGGCCGGGGCGACTGGCTGGACGCCGCACCGCCGTACCTGGCGGGCGGTGGCGCGACCAGCCACGTCGGTGCGGCCACCCACGACGTACGGTGGGCGACCGGCCCGGCGCGGCACGAGGCGGGCACCCCGAACCTGCTCGGCGCGGTGGCCCTGGCGGCGGTCTGCGACGCCCTCGCCGACGCCGACCGGAGCGCGCTGCACGACCGGGAGCAGGAGCTGCTGGCCCGGCTGCGAAACGGCATCGCGGCGCTGCCGCACGTGGTGGAGCTGCGCACTTTCGGCCCGGACGCGCCGCGGGTCGGCATCGTGTCGTTCGTGGTGGCCGGCCGGGACTCCGCGGCGGTCGCGGCCGAACTCGCCCGGGAGCACGGCATCGGCGTCCGCGACGGCCTCTTCTGCGCCCATCCGCTGGCCCGCCGGCTGCTCGGCGAGGCGGCGACCCGCAGTGGGCGGCGGGACCTGCCGCCGACCGCCCTGCGGGCCAGCATCGGCCTGGGCAGCACGGCCGAGCACGTGGACGCCCTGCTCGCCGCGCTGGCCACCCTCGGCTGAGCCGCGACCGCCCACCCGGCGCCCGCTGCCGGGCGCGACGCCCGGCGGCGGGACGCAGGGCGCCGGGTCAGCCCACCGGCGGGGCGGTCGGCGGTTTCGGGGCGGGCTCCGGCTCGGTCTCGCCGGTGGTCTGGTCCCGGTCGCCGAAGGACTGCCGGACCAACCGGTTCGCGTCCTCCTGGCTGATCCCGGAGGCCACCATCAGGTCGCTGGCGGTGGTACGCACCTGGGCGATCACCACGCTGCCGGAGAAGCCGACGCCCTGGGCGTACGCCCGGCCGGCCTCGCTGACGGCACGCAGCGAGCGTTCCCGGGCCTTCTGCGGTTCCTCGCCGACGGCGAACTCGTGCTTGAGCAGCCGGACCGACTCGGCGAGGTGGGCGACCGCGTCCGGCATCGGCTCCGGCACCGGCTCCTCGTCCTCGATCAGGGTGACCGCCCGGCGGATCAGGGTGCCGCTGTTGCGCATCGCCCGGTCGATCGGGTCGGCCGCCTCGGCGTAGTGGGTGAGCTCGTCGCGGCGGTGCCAGCGGGCCGGCGACAGGGTGACGGTCTCCTTCGCCCCCTCGATCGCCTCGGTGAAGGTGGCCAGCTCCTCCTTGTTGTTGCGGAGCCGCTCCAGCGCCCGCTGGATCCGCTCCCGGTCCCGGTCGCGCAGTCCCTCGGCGGTGCTTTCCAGCTGGGCGGCGAGCAGGTCCAGCGCGGGTCGAGCGGCCCGGTTGATCACGCGGAGCGGGTTGAGCGGAAGCAGGACCGCGGTCACCAGCAGGGCGATCCCACCGCCGACGAACGCGTCCACGAACCGGGGTATCTCCAGGTTCTCGGTGGACGGGCTCAGGGTGACGATCAGCACGGCGGTGGCGGCGGCCTGGATGACGATCCCCACGCTCGCGCCGGCGAAGACCGTCAGGATGACGGCCAGCGTGACCACCAGTCCGAGCTGCCACGGTCCGGTGCCGAGCAGGTAGATCAGGAAGTCGCCGAGGGCGACGCCGATCGCCACCCCGATGATCAGCTCCACGGTCCGGCGGAACCGCTGCCCCACCGAGACCGCGAGCGTGCCCACCGCGGAGATCGGGGCGAAGACCGGCTGCGGATTGCCCAGCAACTCGTGCGCGGCCCACCAGGACAGCGCGGCCGCCACCCCGGCCTGCAGAGCCAGCCCCATCGCCAACCGCACCCGGTGCAGCCGGTCGTGCAGGGTGGCCTTGCCACGGTGCCGCAGCTCGTCCATGGCCTCCTCGACCCGCGGGGCGTCCGGGTCCTCTCTGCGCCGGTGCAGCACGACCCGGCGGAGCAGCGAGCGGGTACGGTGCCGGGACAAGGGCATGGCGGGGACTACCCGTACCACCGCGGGTGAATCCTCGCCTTCGGCGATCTGCGGCAGACTCGTCCGCGTGGCGGAACTGATCGACCGGTGGCGGGCGGCGGCGCGGGGCTGCGGGGCGCGCGACGGCCCGGCGCTGACCGGGGTCGGGGGGGAACTGCTGGCCCGCTGGCGGGAGCCGCACCGGCACTACCACACGCCGCGGCACCTGAGCGCGGTGCTGGACGTCGTGGACGCGTACGCGACGCTGGCCGACCGGCCGGACCTGGTCCGCCTGGCGGCCTGGTGCCACGACGCGGTCTACGACCCCCGTGCCCCGGGGGACACCAACGAACGGGACAGCGCCGCGCTGGCCGGGGCCCTGCTCACCGGGCTCGGGCTGCCGGCCGGCGCGGTGGCCGAGGTCCGCCGGCTGGTGCTGCTCACCGCCGGGCACGCGGTGGACCCGGCCGACGCCGACGGGGCCCTGCTCTGCGACGCCGACCTGGCCGTCCTGGCCACGCCGCGCCCGGCGTACGACGCCTACGCCGCCGCCGTCCGCCGGGAGTACGCGCACGTGCCCGAGCCGGCGTTCCGGGCCGGGCGGGCCCGGGTGCTCACCGGCCTGCTGGCCCTGCCGGCGCTGTTCCGGCTGCCCCCGCTGGCCCGCCGCTGGGAGGCCGCCGCCCGGGCGAACCTCACCCGCGAGTTGGCCGCGCTGACCGGTCCGGAGCCGACCTGACCAGGTGCTTCGGCCGGCGCAGGCCGGCCGCGCGGAGCAGCCGCACCAGGTCCCGGCTCGGCACCACCCGGGCGCCGAGCCAGACCGCCGCCGCGAACCGCTCGGCCGGGATGTCGTAGTGGTCCCGGTCGAAACCCCGGCGCGGCACGCCCAGCATCTCGGCGAAGACGTGCAGCTCGGCGAGGGAGACGTCGCTGATCAGATGCGACCAGAGCCGCTCGCGCCACGGCCAGCCGGGCCGGTCCAGATACAGCATGGCGGCCAATCTAACCCGCTCCGGGGCCGGTTGATGATCGCCCGACGGCGACCGTAGCCTTCCCCGCATGGCCGGTTCCCCCCTGCTCGACGACCTGCGGGCCGCGCTCGGCGACGACGCGGTGCTGACCGACCCGGACCTGCTCCGGATGCACGAGCGGGACGAGGCCGATCTCTGCGCCGCCGGCACGCCGCTGGTGGTCACCCGGCCGCGCAGCACCGAGCAGGTGGCCGCGGTGGTCCGGGCGGCCGCCCGGCACGGCGTACCGGTGGTGCCGCAGGGGGCGCGGACCGGGCTGGCGGGCGCGGCGAACGCGGTCGACGGCGCGGTGGTGCTGAGCACGGTCGCGATGGACGCCATCCTGGAGATCGACCCGGTGAGCCGGATCGCGGTGGTCCAGCCCGGGGTGGTCAACGCCACGCTGGCCGCCGCGGTGGCCGAGCAGGGCCTCTGGTACCCGCCCGACCCGGGCTCCTGGGAGTCCTCCACCATCGGCGGCAACGTCGCCACCAACGCGGGCGGCATGTGCTGCGTCAAGTACGGCGTCACCACCGAGTACGTGCTCGGCCTGGAGGTGGTGCTCGCCTCCGGCGAGGTGCTGCGCACCGGCCGGCGTACCGCCAAGGGGGTCGCCGGGTACGACCTCACCCGGCTCTTCGTCGGCTCGGAGGGCACCCTCGGGATCATCACCGAGGTGACCGTGGCGCTGCGACCCGCGCCGGCCGAGTCACTGACCCTGGTCGCGGTCTTCCCCTCCACCGCGGCGGCCGGCGACGCGGTGGCCGGGATCGCCGCCCGGGGCCTCTCCCCCAGCCTGCTGGAACTGCTCGACCAGACCCACCTGCGGGCCATCGAGGCGTACCGGCCGATGGGGCTGCGCACGGACGCCCAGGCGCTGCTGCTGGCCGCCGCCGACACCGGCGCCCGGGCCGCCGACGACCTGGCCGCGCTGGCCGAGGTGTGCGCCGCGGCCGGCGCCGACGAGGTCTACGCGGCCACCGACACGGTGGAGGCGGCGGCGCTGTTGCAGGCCCGCCGGCTGGCCCATCCGGCGATGGAGAAGTTCGCCGCGGACGCCTTCCCGGGCGGCAACGGCGGGCTGGTCATCGACGACGTGGCGGTGCCCCGAGGGTTGTTGGCCGCGCTGCTGGACGGGGTGGCCCGGATCGCGGCCGAGTGCGACGTGCCGATCGGCGTGGTCGGGCACGCGGGGGACGGCAACATGCACCCGAACATCGTGGTCGACCGGGCCGACCCGGCGAGCCTGGAACGCGGCCGGCGCGCCTTCGACGAGATCATGCGGCTCGGCCTGGAACTGGGCGGCACCTGCACCGGCGAGCACGGGGTGGGCCTGCTCAAGCGGGACTGGCTGGCCCGCGAGATCGGCCCGGTGGGCGTCCGGGTGCACCAGGCGGTCAAGGCCGCGCTCGACCCGACCGGCCTGCTGAACCCCGGCAAGGTGCTCTGACCCCTCGCGGCGACCGCGCCGCCCGGCGGGCGGCGGTCAGGCGGTGGGCTCGGCGGGGGTGGCCTGGGTGAGCAGCAGCAGGATCTCGTACCCGACCAGCGGCTGCTCCTCGCCCGGGCAGTCCTGGGTGGTGATCGTGCCGACCGAGGTGAGCAGGCTGGAGGTGAGCGCGTCGATGCAGCTCACCCGGTACTGCCGGGCCTGGTCGGTCTCCTGGGGCAGCCGCGGGTCGTCGAGCAGCACCCGGAGCCGTTGCACCTGCTCGGCGTTGAGCACGCCCGACGAGGTCACCCCGTCGCCGGCGCAGTCGACGCACTCCCACCGGCCGTCCGGCTCCACGTTGAGCGTGCGCAGCGGGCCGCCGGAGCCGAGCTTCTGCAGCAGGCTGACCTTGCCCTTGCCGATCGTCGCCGCGCCGCCCAGCCCGGGCTGCGCCGGTGCCGAGTCGGCCGGTCGGGCCGTCGGCTCGTCGTCGGCGTTGCCGGGCAGCGAGCAGCCGGCGAGGCTGACGGCCAGCAGCGCGGCGACGGAGAGCGAAACCAGACGCGACCGGTATGCGGGAACCACGCGCCGCAACCTACCCCACCGTAGGTAGCGCCGGATACCCGCCGAGCGGACGAATCGTTACGTTAAGTTACCGGCCGGTTCGGTCACCGCGACGACGAGGGGAGTTCGGCCGCACCCTCGCCGGGTCCCCGGTCGGCGACGAAGCCGCGGACGTCGGGCGCGCCCAGCCGGGCCGCGTCGGCGGCCACGTCGTCCGGCATCTGCTGGGACTGCCGCTCGGCGGCCACCCGGGCGCGGTAGTGCTCAACCTCGCGGGCCCGGGCCGCCGCGTCCCAGCCGAGCACCGCGCCCATCAGTTCGGCGGCGTGCTCGGCCGACTCCAGGCCCCGGTGGCTGGTCTCGAAGGAGATCCGGGTCCGGCGGGTGAGCACGTCCTCCAGGTGCAGCGCGCCCTCGGCCCGCGCCGCGTAGGCCACCTCGGCGGCCAGGTACTCGGGCGCGCCGGCCAGCGGAGAGGCGAGCAGCGGGTCGGCGTCGATCAGCGCGAGCAGGTCCAGGGTGAGGGTGCCGTAGCGCTCCAGCAGGTGCTCGACCACCCCGACCGGGACGCCGTGCCGGCGGGCCAGGTCGGCCCGGTCCCGCCACATCGCGGCGTAGCCGTCCGCGCCGAGCAGCGGCAGGTCGGCGGTGCGCGACGGGCGTACGCCGCCGAGCCGGCGGGCGGCCCGGTCCACCACGTCCGAGGCCATCACCCGGTACGTCGTGTACTTGCCGCCGGCGACCAGCAGCAGCCCCAGCATCGGCTCGAAGACCGCGTGCTCGCGGGACAGCTTGGAGGTCGAGTCGGCCTCGCCGGCCAGCAGCGGCCGCAGCCCGGCGTAGACGCCCTCGATGTCGTCCCGGGTGAGCGGCCGGTCCAGCACCGCGTTGACCTGCTGGAGCAGGTAGTCGATGTCCCGGGCGGAGGCGGCCGGGTGGGAGCGGTCGAGCCGCCAGTCGGTGTCGGTGGTGCCGATGATCCAGTGCCCGCCCCAGGGGATGACGAAGAGCACGCTGGTCGCGGTACGCAGGATGAGCCCGGTCTCGCCGGTGATCGCCGAACGGGGCACCACCAGGTGCACGCCCTTGGAGGCGCGCACCCGGATGCCGGGGCGCAGCCCGACGTCGTTGAGCATCCGGGACATGTCGTCGCTCCACACCCCGGTGGCGGCGATGACGGTGCGGGCGTGGACCTCGAACTCGGCGTCCGGCGAACCGGCGGGCGCCTCCAGGTCGCGCACCCGGACCCCGGTCACCTCGCGGGCCTGCCGGATCAGGCCGACGGCCCGGGCGCTGCTCACCACGGTCGCCCCCAGGCTGGCCGCGGTGCGGGCCAGGGTGACCACCAGCCGGGCGTCGTCGACCTGCCCGTCGTAGTAGCGGATCGCGCCGGCCAGCCCGTCGGTTTTCAGGCTGGGGAAGACCCGCCGCGCCCCCTCCCGGGTCAGGTGGCGGTGCAGCGGCATGCCCCGGCCGCCACCGAAGACGCCGGCGAAGGCGTCGTAGGTGGCCACCCCGGCGCCGTAGTAGGAGCGGCGGAAGAGCCGGCCCGGCAGGTCGCGTACGCCCCGGCCGGCGGGGAGCGGGACGAGGAACGGGACCGGGCGGACCAGGTGCGGCGCGAGCCGGGTGGCGAGCAGGCCGCGCTCGGTGAGCGCCTCGTGGACCAGGTGGAACTCCAGCTGCTCCAGGTAGCGCAGCCCGCCGTGAATCAGCTTGCTGGACCGGCTGGAGGTGCCGGCGGCGTAGTCGCGGGCCTCCACCAGGGCCACCTTCAGCCCGCGCGAGGCGGCGTCCAGGGCGGCGCCGGCACCGGTCACGCCACCCCCGATGACCAGCACGTCGAACCGCTCGGCCCGGAGCCGGCGCAGGTCGTCGACGCGGCGCTCCGGGGAGAGCTGACCGGCGACGGATCGGGACACGTTCGGGTCGCGCACCCGTCCACCGTAACCGTCGTGGCTGGGGGACGGCAGGCGACGTCCGGGCCGTACTGTCTGGGGAATGGAGGTCGGCCCCCCGTCACCCACCGGTCCGTACGTGCCACCGCCCCCGCCCGCGCCGCCCCGGCCCGGCCCCTGGCCGGTGGTGGCGGCCGCGCTGGCCGGCTGCTGGATCATCGGCTGCGCGGTGCCCGCCCAGGCCGGCGGGTGGCTGGCCGACCAGGTGCTGCTGGCCAGCGGGCTGGACCGGGTGGTGTGGCTCTGGCCGGCGCTGGGCCTGTCGACCGTCCTGCTGGTCGGCACGCCCGCGCTGCTGCTGGCGCTGCTGCCCCGCTCGGCGGCGGTCCGCACCACCGGCCGCGCCTGGCTGGCCGGGGTGCTGGTGCTCGCCGCGCTCGGGCTGCTCCGCGCCATCCCCCCGGTGCACCACGAGGCATACCTCGCGGCGCTCGCCGGCGCCGCCGCACTGGCCGCCGCCGTGCTGGCCCGGCTGGGCCGCCGGCGGCGCCCGGGAAGCGCCCCGCCCCCGACGGGCTCCGGCAACGTCCCGGATCAGGCGGAGCCCGAGGCGGCGGGAGTCGCCGGGCAACACCGGCCGGGCCGGCGGCCCGGTCCGGTCACCCTGCTCGGGGCGGCCGCCGGGCTGGCCCTGCTGCTGCCCTGGGTCTGGCTGGGCGCGCTCGGCGGGCCGCTGGAGACCGTGCTCGCCGCGCTGGCGGCGACCGCCGTCGGCGCGCTGGCCGGGACGCTGCTGGACGCCGGGTTCTGGGCCCCCTTCGCGGTCGGCGAGCCGCCCCGGCCGGCCCGGCTGGTGCTGGTCGGCGGGCTGGTCGCCGGGGTGGCGCTGCTGCTCGTGGCCGCCGGGGTCGGCCAGTCCGGGACACAGTTGCCGCTGCTGCTGACCCTGCCGCCGGCCGGCTTCGCGCTGGCCGCCCTCCAGGCGGCGGCCCGCCGCCCGGGCGTCGGCCGGGCCGGCGACCGCGCCCCGGCCGCCTGGCTGGTCGGGCTCGCCGTGCTCGGCCCGCTGGCCTTCACCGACCCGGAAGAGATCACCCTGGTCCTCACCAACACCCGCGACGTGCCGTTCTGGGTGGCGGCCGCCGCCGGCGCGGGGCTCGCCGTCGCGGCCCTGCTCGCCGTCGCGTACGGGGTGCTGCTGGGCCGGGGGCGCCCGCCGAGCCGGCGGGTGGCCGCGGTGACCGCGGTGACCCTGCTGGTGGCGACCGGGGTGGTCGCCGCCGGCCCCGGCCAGCCCGGCCTGCACGGCGAGCGGCTGCTGGTGGTGCTGCGCGAGCAGGCCGACCTGACCGGGTTGCCGGCCGGTACCCCCGGCCGGGCCGGCCGGGACGCCCGGGCGGCCGAGGTCTACCGGCGGCTGGTGGCCACCGCCGACCGGAGCCAGGCCGACCTGCGCCGGGACCTGCGCCGGCTCCGGCTGCCGCACACCCCGTACTACCTGGTGAACGCGGTGGAGGTGGCCGGCGGACCGGCGGTGCGGGCCTGGCTCGCCGGCCGTCCGGAGGTGGACCGGGTGCTGGTCAGCCAGCGGCTGCGACCGCTGCCGGCACCGGCCGGGGTCAGCCGGGGCACCGCCCCCGCCCCCACCGGTCCGGAGTGGAACATCCGGATGATCGGCGCGGACCGGGTCTGGTCGCAGCTCGGGGTCGACGGCTCCGGGGTCGTGGTGGGCAGTTCCGACTCCGGGGTGGACGGCGGGCACCCGGCGCTGGCCGGCGGCTTCCGGGGCGGCGACGACTCCTGGTACGACCCGTGGAACGGCAGCCGGGCCCCGGCCGACCGGGGTGGGCACGGCACCCACACGGTGGGCAGCGCGGTGGGCCGGGGCGGCGTCGGGGTGGCCCCCGGCGCGCAGTGGGTGGGCTGCCTCAACCTCGACCGCAACCTCGGCAACCCGGCCCACTACCTGGACTGCCTCCAGTTCATGCTGGCGCCGTTCCCGCCCGGCGGGGACCCGTTCACCGACGGTCGCCCGGCCCGGGCGCCGGACATCCTGACCAACTCGTGGGGCTGCCCGGCGATCGAGGGCTGCGACCCCCGGGTGCTCCGGCCGGCCACCACGGCGCTGGACGCCGCCGGCATCCTGGTGGTGGCCGCGGCCGGCAACACCGGACCGTACTGCGGGTCGATCGACGACCCGCCCGCGCCGTACCCGGACGTGCTGACCGTCGGGGCGGTGGACCGGCAGCGCCGGGTCACCAGCTTCTCCTCGCGCGGTCCGGCGCCGGGCGACGCGGCCAAGCCGGACCTGGTGGCGCCCGGCGCCGGGGTCGTCTCCGCGATGCCCGGCGGCGGGTACGCCCGGCTGGACGGCACCTCGATGGCCACCCCGCAGGTGGCCGGCGTGGTGGCGCTGATGTGGTCGGCGAACCCGGCGCTCGTCGGCGACCTGCCCCGGACCCGGCAGATCCTGCGCGACACGGCCACCCCGGCCACCGCCAGCCACCGCTCCGGCGACCCGGCGGACGCCTGCGGGGGCGACCGGAACATCACCGGCGCCGGCCTGGTCGACGCGTACGCCGCCGTCCGCGCCGCCCGGTCCTGAACGACCCTTGCGCGCACCGGTACCCGATGATCTAGGGTCGGCCACCATGGACGCCGAGATCGTCGAGCTGACCACCGACCGGGCGCCGGCGGTGGTGCAGTTGTGCCGCCGGGCGCTGGACCTGCCGGAGGACGCGGCCGAGGCCGCCGAGATCGTGTCCGCGCTCTGGACCCGGGCCGCCGCGGACCGGCCGGTGGTCGCGCTGGGCGCGTACCGGGACGGGGAGCTGGTCGGGGCGCTGATCTGCTCGGTCGCCACCGCCGACCCGCGGCTCGGGCACGTGGACCTGGTGGCGGTCGAGCCCGGGGCGCGGCGCCGGGGCGTCGGGCGGGCGCTGCTCGGGCAGGCCGAACGGACGCTCGCCGGGCTGGGCGCGGCCGAGGTGCTGCTGGCCGGGAACCCGCCCTACTACGCCTGGCCCGGCATCGACGTGCGGTACACCCCGGCGGTCTGCGCCGCGCTGGCGCTCGGCTACCGGCAGGACCGGACGGCGTGGAACATGACCGCCGACCTGTCGTACGAGGGGTCGCCGGCGCTGCGGTCGACGGAGGCCGCCGAGCGGCGGCTGGCCGGCCAGGGCGTCACGGTACGCCGGGCCGAGCCGGCGGACCTGCCGGCGCTGACCGCGTTCGCCCGGTCCACCTTCGGCGGCGCCTGGGACGCGGAGCTGCTCGGCTCGGTCGGCCGGAACGGGGCGGGCTGCCACCTGGCGGAGCGGGACGGCGAGGTGCTCGGCTTCGCCGCGTACGGGTCGAGCCGACCGAGCTGGTTCGGGCCGATGGGCACCGCCCCGGCGGCCGAGGGCTCCGGGATCGGCGGGGTGCTGCTCCGCCGCTGCCTGCGCGACCAGCGGACGGCCGGGCTCGACGCGGCACAGATCGGCTGGGTGGGTCCGGTGCCGTTCTACTCGGGCAGCGCGGCTGCCCGGATCGAGCGGGTCTTCTTCCTGTACCGCAGGTCGCTCGAAGCCCAATAACGGGCGAATAGGATATAGATCCCGATAGCGCCATTCACCCGCAGCGCTGACCGGTGCCTCCTACCGTTTCGGTAGAGGAGGCAGCCATGACCACGGACGACGAACATACCGACGACGTCCAGCCCGTCACCTGGAAGCCGGTCGGCGAACTCCCCGGGCAACTGCCGTTCGACCGGCTCGACTACGGCGACGCCGAGCAACTGGCGGAGATGACCGGCGCCGAGCAGGCGGAGATCGAGGAACCGCTGGAGATGGTCGACGCGCCGATCCAGCTCCGCCCGCCGTACGACCGGGCGCAGAAGCGGCGCAACCAGCGCCCGTTGCCCACCTGACGACGAACGGGGCGGACCGCTGACGCGGCCCGCCCCGTTACTGCGTCGGAACCGGACTCAGAAGTCCATGTCCCCGCCACCCGGACCAGCCGGGGCGGCCGGGGTCTTCTCCGGCTTGTCCGCCACGACGGCCTCGGTGGTGAGGAACAGCGCCGCGATCGACGACGCGTTCTGCAGCGCCGAGCGGGTCACCTTGGCCGGGTCGATGATGCCCGCGGCCAGCAGGTCCACGTACTCGCCGTTGGCGGCGTTGAGGCCGTGGCCCGCCTCCAGGTTGCGGACGTGCTCGACGACCACGCCGCCCTCGAGGCCGGCGTTGACGGCGATCTGCCGCAGCGGGGCGTCCAGCGCGATCTTGACGATCTGCGCGCCGGTCGCCTCGTCGCCGGTGAGGTCCAGCTTGTCGAAGGCGGTCTTGCCGGCCTGCACCAGCGCGACACCACCACCGGGGACGATGCCCTCCTCGACGGCGGCCTTCGCGTTGCGCACCGCGTCCTCGATGCGGTGCTTGCGCTCCTTCAGCTCGACCTCGGTGGCCGCGCCGACCTTGATCACCGCGACGCCACCGGCCAGCTTGGCCAGCCGCTCCTGCAGCTTCTCCCGGTCGTAGTCGGAGTCGCTCTTGTCGATCTCGGCCCGGATCTGGTTCACCCGGCCCTGGATCTGCTCGGCGTCACCGGCACCGTCGACGATCGTGGTCTCGTCCTTGGTCACCACGACCTTGCGGGCCCGGCCCAGCATGTCGAGGCCGGTCGCGTCGAGCTTGAGGCCGACCTCCTCGCTGATGACCTGGCCACCGGTGAGGATGGCGATGTCGGTGAGCATGGCCTTGCGGCGGTCACCGAAGCCCGGCGCCTTGACGGCGACCGACTTGAAGGTGCCCCGGACCTTGTTGACCACCAGGGTGGCCAGGGCCTCGCCCTCCAGGTCCTCGGCGATGATCAGCAGCGGCTTGCCCGACTGCATGACCTTCTCGAGGATCGGAAGCAGGTCCTTCACCGACGAGATCTTGCTGTTGACGATC
Organism: Micromonospora sp. LZ34; assembly: GCF_052981855.1. Lineage (NCBI taxonomy): Bacteria > Bacillati > Actinomycetota > Actinomycetes > Micromonosporales > Micromonosporaceae > Micromonospora > Micromonospora sp. LZ34. Next base: position 293,440 of record NZ_JBRIQN010000001.1, on the reverse strand, counting down.
AGGATGTAGGGGTCGTCGAAGACGGCCTCCATACGCTCCGGGTCGGTCATGAAGTACGCGGAGATGTAGCCCTTGTCGAAGCGCATACCCTCGGTGAGCTCAAGCTCCAGGCCGAAGGTGTTGCTCTCCTCGACGGTGATGACGCCTTCCTTGCCGACCTTGTCCATCGCCTCGGCGATGATCTCGCCGACGCTGGTGTCACCAGCCGAGATGGAGGCGGTGGAGGCGATCTGCTCCTTGGTCTCCACGTCCTTGGCGAGCTTGAGCAGCTCCTCCGAGACGCTGGTCACGGCGGCCTCGATGCCCCGCTTCAGGGCCATCGGGTTGGCGCCGGCGGCCACGTTGCGCAGGCCCTCACGAACCAGGGCCTGGGCCAGGACGGTCGCCGTCGTCGTGCCGTCACCGGCCACGTCGTCGGTCTTCTTCGCGACCTCCTTGACCAGCTCGGCGCCGATCTTCTCGTACGGGTCCTCGAGCTCGATCTCCTTGGCGATGCTCACACCATCGTTGGTGATGGTGGGGGCACCCCACTTCTTCTCGAGCACGACGTTGCGGCCCTTGGGGCCGAGGGTCACCTTCACGGCGTCGGCGAGCTGGTTCATGCCCCGCTCGAGGCCGCGGCGCGCCTCTTCGTCGAACGCGATCATCTTGGCCATACGGCGTTGTCCTCCTGGACACTCACGGGCCACCCGAGTGTGTGTCCCGGATGGGCCGCCTGGTGTACGCACCTTGGGACGTCGCCACCGGACGACGGCGACGCCTCCACGGCCGGGCCGGATAGCCCGCGACGACCGGCCACGTGCCCCGCCCGCGGTTTCTCCGCCGGCGCGGCCGCGGCCCCACCGCCCCGACCATTGGCACTCACAGGTTGCGAGTGCCAATGACCTGTTTAGCACTCTCCCTTGGCGAGTGCAAGCACGATGGCGCCCCTCAGCCGAGTTCGCCGGCCAGCCCGGCCGCGTTCACCGGACCCTCGTGGGCCCGCTGCTCGGCGTACGTGGCGACCAGGCCGACCAGCTGGGCGAGGTGGGCCGGCAGCGCCAGCACCGCGGCGGCCAGCGCCACCAGCACGACGCCGACGGCCGAGCCCGGGGACTCCAGCGGGGTGGTGCCGAACGGCAGGGAGCCGACCGCCTCCACCATTCCGGCCGCCACCGTGCCGACGATCACCGCCGCCGCCACCAGCGCCACCCGGCCGAGCACCAGGCCCAGCCGAGCGTGGAACATCCGGTACGAGCGGTCGATCGGGGGCCGGCGCTCGAAGAGCCAGACCGGGCCGGCCATGCTCAGCACGAACGCGAAGTAGATGCCGGGGATCACGCAGAAGCAGAGGCCGAGGCTGATGATCAGGGTCAGCAGCAGGGTCCAGCCCCACAGGCCGGGCGCCCGGCGCAGGCCGTAGCGCAGCGCCGCGCCGAGGCTGACCGGCTCGCCGGCCGCCTGCCGGGCGATCACCCAGGTGCCGGCGGCCCAGCCCACGCTCTGCACCAGGCCGACGAGCAGGCTGCCGCCGATCAGCACGCCGAGCAGGGTGGCCAGGTCGGTGAGGAACGTGTCGGGCAGCGCGTCCGGGTTCTGGCGGGCGGCGGCGTCCCAGTCGGCCGACGGATCGACCAGCAGGCTGAGCACCGAGAGCGTCGCCGCCGGCAGCACCTGGGTCAGCAGCAGGATCGGCAGCAGCAGCCGCCAGCCCCGGCGCACCGCGCCGACGCATCGGCTGAACCACCCGCCGAGGCCCGCCCCGGGCGGGGTGACCAGGGCGTCGGCCGGGTCGAACCCGGGCGGGTACCAGCCGTGGCCCGCCGGGGCCGGATAGGCGAAGGGAGCGCCCGGGTACCAGTGCTGCCCGCCGTACGGGCCGGGCGGCAGCGCCCACCCCTGCGACGGTGCGGCCGGGTCCCACCCCGGTGCCTGGTGGGCGGCGTGGGGCGCGGCCGGATCCCAGCCCGGAGCCGGGTGTGCGGCCTGGGGCGGGTGAGCGGGCATTCCCCCGGCCGGCGGTTGCGGCGCGGCCGGATCCCACGCCGGTGCCGGGGCGGTCGGATCCCAGCCCGGCGGCTGGTGGGCCGCGGGCGGCGGCGGTGCGGCCGGATCGACGGGCGGCGGCACACCCGGGGCGGAGCTCGCGGGGACGGCGTGGCCCGGGTCAGGGTCGCCCGGGCCGGAGGCGCCCGGTACCGGGGACGACGCGTCCGGGGGCGGCTGGTCGGACATGAACCCTCCTCAGCGACAGCTGGAACGGCTCATGATCTTCCCTGGTGCGGCGGCGCACCGCAGCCCCGCCAACCCCGCGCGTCGCGGAGGGCGCCGACTCAGGCGATGACGCGCACCCGCTCGGCCTGCGGGCCCTTCTGGCCCTGGGCGATCTCGAACTCGACCCGCTGGCCGTCGTCCAGCGCCTTGTAGCCGTCCATCTCGATCGCGGAGAAGTGGACGAAGACGTCCTGCCCGCCGTCGACGGCGATGAAGCCGTAGCCCTTTTCGGCGTTGAACCACTTCACGGTGCCCTGTGCCACGGTGCACTTCCTCACTCTGCGCGGCGTACCACAACCCGGGCGCCGGCACGCCGGCATCCCGGAACCACCGCTCCGGCGATCGGCGACGACCGCTGAAACGGGTGACCGAAATCGCACGCTACACGAGGCGTGACTGCGGTGCACGACCGCAAATCGGGCATATTCCGAATGATCGTCGGCGCGTCGGGATCGTCGTACGTCGTTGTGGTAGGCATGCGGGCATGACCAGCGATCCGGCCGGGCCGGGCCGGCGGCCGGCGGAGGTCCGGCGGGTCCGGCCGCGGGACGCCGCCCGGATGCGCGCGCTGCGCCTGGAGATGCTCGCCGACGCGCCGCTGGCGTTCCTGGAGACCATCGCCGACGCGGCGGCCCGACCGCACGCCGACTACGCCGCCCGGATCGCGTACACCTCGACCGGCACCGACACTGCGCAGTTCGTCGCCGACCCCGGTGGCCGGTTCGTCGGGCACGCCGGAGGCACCACGATGCCGGCGGAGCCCGGACTCACCGTGATCTACGCGGTCTACGTGACCCCGGCCTGGCGCGGCAGCGGCCTGCTCGCCGAACTGGTGGAGGAGGTGGCGCAGTGGTCCCGGGCGTGCGGCCGGCCGGAGCTGATGCTGGAGGTGGTGGTCGGCAACGACCGCGCCTACCGGGCCTACCAGCGGCTGGGCTTCGTCGACACCGGCGTCCGGGTACCGCACCCGACCGTCCCGGCCCTGACCGAGCTCCAGATGCGCCGCCCCGCCTGACCCCTGACTCGGGGACCCGACCCGAGGCAGCACCCCGAAGATCAACACCCTCGGGCCGGAGTCGTCACGCAGGACGACCCGGGAGGGTTTCGGGGGCAGCCCGCCCCGCGCAGGGATCAAGCCTGACCGCCCGGAGCGGGGCGGGCTGCCCCCGAAACCCCCAACCGCAACCTCAGACGTGCCGACGCGACTGCACGATCCGGAACCGGTTCGCCACGTACGCCCCGTCGGTCAGCGCCGCGTTCGCCGCCGGGTTGGCGCCGCTGCCGTGGAAGTCGGAGAAGGCCGCCGACTGGTTCACGAAGACCCCACCGGTCAGGTTGCAGGACAGGTGCACCCCGACCTCGATCGCCGCCGCCTCGGCCGCGTCCAGCACCGCCTCGTCGGTGGAGTAGACGCCGGCGGTGAGCGCGCCCTTCTCGCCGACGGTCTTCCGCATGATCTCCAGGCTGTGCTCGGTGGAGTCGGTGGGGATGACGAACGAGATCGGCCCGAACCACTCCCGGCCGTAGGTCGCGGTGTCGTCCGCGCCGACCTTGACCACCGTCGGCGTACGGACCACCGCGCCGGGGAAGGCCGGGTGCTCGACGGCACGCGACTCCAGCACCGGCTCGCCGACCTTGGTGACCTCGTCGAGCCGCTCCAGCACGCCGTCGTTGACGATCGACCCGGTCAGCTCCACCCCGCGGGCCGGGTCGGCGGTGAGCTTGCCGACCGCCGCCGCGATCCCGCCGGCCACCTCGTCGAAGCTCTTGTGCCCCTGGTCGGTCTCGATGCCGTCCCGGGGGATCAGGATGTTCTGCGAGGTGGTGCACATCTGGCCGCTGTAGAGGGTCAGCGTGAAGCCGAGGTTGCGGCACATGCCGGCGAAGTCGTCGGTGGAGTCGATCACCACCGTGTTCAGGCCGGCCTTCTCGGTGTAGACCGCGGCCTGCCGGGCGTTGGCCTCCAGCCAGTCGCCGTACTCGGTGGAGCCGGTGAAGTCGACGATCTTCACGGCCGGGTGCAGGGCCAGGGTCGAGGCGAGCTTCTCGCCCGGGGCCTCGGCGGCCAGCAGCACCAGGTCGGGGTCGAAGCCCGCCTCGGCGAGCACCTCGCGGGCGTAGCGCACGGTGACCGCCAGCGGCAGCACCGCGCGCGGGTGCGGCTTGACGATCACCGGGTTGCCGGTGACCAGCGAGGCGAACAACCCCGGGTACGAGTTCCAGGTCGGGAAGGTGTTGCAGCCGATGACCAGGCCGACCCCGCGGGGCACCACGTGGAAGGTCTTGGTCATCCGCAGCGGGTCGCCCTTGCCGGCCGCCTTCTCCCAGCCGGCGGTGCCCGGGTGCCGGGTCATCTCCGCGTACGCGTAGGCGAGCGCCTCGAGCGCGCGGTCCAGGGCGTGCGCGCCGCCGGCCTGGAACGCCATCACGAACGCCTGGCCGCTGGTGAACTGCACCGCGTTGGCGAGCTCGAAGATGTGCTTGTGCAGCCGGTCCAGGATCTCCAGGCAGACACCGGCCCGGGCCTGCGGCCCGGCGTCGCGCCAGGCGGGCAGGGCGGCGGTCGCGGCGGCGACCAGTTCGTCGGCGCCGGCGTGCGGGTAGTGGACGTTCAGTGCCACGCCGAACGGACTCGTCTCGGTGGCGACCCGGTCACCGGAGCCGGGCTGGTCGAGGGGGAAGTCGGCGTTCAGGTACGCCTCGAAGGCGGCCTTTCCGTCGGCGGCGGCGGTCTCGCCGTAGACCCGAGGGCTGGGGGACTCGGGGTAGGCGGACCAGTACCCGCGCTCCGTGATCGCGGTCAGCGCCCGGGTGAGGGTGTCGGCGTGCCTGTCGTACAGGGGGTGCGGGGTCTCCGTCATGCCCGCCATCATGCAACAGGAAGCACCAGGATCAGTAGGGCAGTGTCACAACTCAGATCGTCACAGGGTGAGCTGCCAGTCGGTCCAGCCGTCGACCGGGCGGAACCCGAGTTGCTCGTTGATCCGCACCATGTGGGCGTTCTCGGCCGCGTTGAAGGTGTCGATCGCGCGGACCGCCGGCTCGTGGGCCAGCAGGTGACGCAGGTTCTCGATCTTGGTGAGCAGGCCCAGCCGGTGGCCGCGGTGCCCGGGGTCGACGATGGTGATCTGCTGGAACGCGTGCCAGTCGGCGGACGCGCCGACGTCGAGCAGCGTCCAGGCGACCAGCCGTCCGGACTCCTCGTGGCGGACCGCGGTGTGGTACTGCCGCCGGCCACGCGCGTCCAGCGCCCGCTCGGTGCCCCGGATCCGTTCGGCGTCGACCCGCTCCGCCTCCCAGTGCAGGTCACCCAGGGGTGAGTCGGTCATCAGCCGGCTGTCGAGGTAGGCGATGTCGGCGACGTACTCCTCCGGGGTGCTGCCGCGCCACTGGACCGTCCGGTAGCCGGCGAACCGGCCCCGCGCGTCGGCGAGCAGCGCGTCCAGCCCGGCGTGGTCGAGCCCGGCGGTGTCGAGCCGGCGCCGAACCTCCAGCAGCGCCGGGTGCGCGCCCAGCGCGGCGGCGAACGCGGCTCCGGCCGCCGGCCGGGACAGCCCGCCGGGCAGGGCCGACACCGCCATCCCGACCACCCGCTTGCGACCCCGCTCGCGCAGCAGCCGTACGCCGTGTTCGTGCAGCGCCCGGCCGACGCCGCGCCGCCGGTACGCCGGGTGCACGATCAGGTCGGCGGTGGCGTTGTCGGTGTTGTCGAGTTGCGGGAGGTCGAGAGCGAGGTAGCCGGCCGGTACGCCGTCCAGTCGGGCCAGCGCCCAGAGCGCGGCGTTGCCCGGCATCGGGTGCCGGACCGAGCCCTCGAACCGCCGCCGGCAGAAGGGCGGGAAGTCGGGCAGGTCGGCTTCGTTGGCCGCGGCGCCGACCCGGTACGCGGCGTCGATCGCGGCCTGGTCGGTTGCCTCGATCGGCGCGATCGTGATGCTCATGCAGCGAGGGTGCGCCGGAAAGGACGATCGGGCCAGCGAATTTCGCCGGCCCGATCGGACGTTGGTCGGGAGGGACGCTCGCACAACGCCTCCGGCGTTGGGTCGCAAGGACTTCGCAAGTCTTTCGGCGAAACGCCCTCCCGCACGGAGCATCTTGCGCCGCCCGGTTCCTACCGTCAAGTCCCCGAGGGCGCGTTTTCCGCACCCAGAGCGAAAAGCCCGTTACCCGGCGGATCGGCCGCATCCCCCGTCCGGGTGATCCGCCCTCCCGCGACCAGCGGCGACCGGCACCCACCGGGTCGCGACTCCCGGCTGATCCACTCCGTCTCCCGGAAGTCGCGGTCTCCGGCCGGGCCGGATACCGCGACTTCCGGGATGCCGTGTCGATCTCGCCGACGTCGACCGCCGGCCGGCGTCGAGCGGTCGCGGGCGGACGGTCAGCCGAGGAGGCCGGCGTCGCGGGCGGCGCGCAGCGACGGCTTGATCCGGTGGGTGGGGCCGACCTGGCCGGCGACCGCGTCGAGGGTCTTCAGCCCTTCGCCGGTGTTGAAGACCACCGTCTCCGCGGCCGGGTCGAGCCGGCCGGACTCGACCAGCTTGCGCAGCACCGCCACGGTCACCCCGCCGGCCGTCTCGGCGAAGACCCCGGTGGTACGGGCGAGCAGTCGGATGCCGGCGCGGATCTCGTCGTCGTCGGCGTACTCCATCCAGCCGCCGGTGCGGCGCACCGCCTCGAGCGCGTAGAGGCCGGCGGCGGGATCGCCGATGTTCAGCGACTTCGCGATGCCGGTCGGCTTGACCGGGGTGATGGTGTCGGTGCCGGCGTGCAGCGCGGTGGCGATCGGGTTGCAGCCGGCCGACTGGGCGCCGAACACCTTCCAGCCGCCCGCCGGCGCCTCGACCAGGCCGATCTCGACCAGTTCGGCGAACGCCTTGTCGATCTTGGTGAGCAGCTCCCCGGAAGCCATCGGGATCACCACCTGGGCGGGGATCCGCCAGCCGAGCTGCTCGGCCACCTCGTAACCGAGGGTTTTGGAGCCCTCGGCGTAGTAGGGGCGCACGTTCACGTTGACGAACGCGGTGTCCTCGAACTCGTCCGTCTCCACCAGTTCGCCGCAGAGCCGGTTCACGTCGTCGTACGAGCCGTCGATGGCGACCAGTTCGCCGCCGTAGACGGCGGTGGTGACCACCTTGCCCTGCTCCAGGTCGCTGGGGATGAAGACCACGGACGGCGCGCCGACCCGGGCCGCGTGCGCCGCGACCGAGTTGGCCAGGTTGCCGGTCGAGGCGCAGGCGAACCGGGTGAAGCCGAGCGCGCGGGCGGCGGTCAGCGCCACCGACACCACCCGGTCCTTGAACGAGTGGGTCGGGTTGGCGCTGTCGTCCTTGACCCAGAGCGGCGCGGTGATGCCCAGCTCGGCGGCGAGGTGCGGGGCGGCGACCAGCGGGGTCAGCCCCGGGTCGAGGGTCACCCGGGCCGCCGGGTCCTGGCCGGCGGGCAGCAGCGCCGCGTACCGCCAGAGGTTGGCCGGGCCGGCCTCGATCTGCTCGCGGGTCACCTTGGCCAGCTCGGCGGTGTCGTAGTCGACCTCCAGCGGGCCGAAGCACTCGTAACAGGCGTGCTGGGCGGCGAGCGGGTAGCGGGCCGAACAGGCGCGGCAGACCAGGGCGCGGGCGGGGCTGGCGGAGGTGTCGATGCCGGAGGTGGCGAGCGTCGACGTCATGTCGAGGAGTCCTCTCATCTTTCCCCGCATCGCACTCTGCGGCGGGGACGGAATTGGCACCTGCCCCGCCGGTCGCTCAGCGGTGAGCGCGCGGGGTGGTTGCCGGGGCGTCGTCGGGCCGTATCCCTCAGCCCCTCTGGATGAGGTATGCAGTTGTGCCGTCGAGTCTATGCAATCCCCCCCGGGTACCTCTGCGGGGTTCCCACGGTGTGAGCGGGGTCCGCTACCGGGCCACCACGGCGACCTGGTCGACGACCGCCACCGGGTCGGCGACCGCCACGGCCTCCGCGTGGTTGGCCGGGCGCGGGCGGGCGGCGGCGCGCGGACGGGTGACCAGGTTGGCGGCGACCAGGGCGGCGATGGTCAGCGCCGCGCCGACCAGCTCCACCGCGACGGGCCGGTAGCCGCGGGCGGTCTGCACCGCGAACGTGGTCACCGGGACCAGGTTCATGAACAGCGCCGCGTTGGCCGAGCCGAGCCGCTGCACGCCGGTGTTCCAGGCCAGCACCGCCACCACGGCGGCCACGACGACGGCGTACGCCAGCTGCGGGGCGACCGCGACGAGGTCGGCGGCGGCCGGCGCGTGCTGCCAGCCGGCGAGGTCGGCCACCACGCTCGCGGCCAGCATGGCGACCGTGCCGGCGAGCGCGGTCAGGGTGGTGTAGCGCAGCGGGGACCAGTCGCCGAACCGGCTCCCGCCGTGGGTGTAGACGGCCCAGCCGAGCACCGCGCCGACCATCAGCAGCGCGCCCGTACCGAAGTCGCCGAGGCCGTCGAGCCGGCCGCGGGTGATCACCAGACCGACGCCGGCCAGTGCGACCAGCGAGAGGGCGAGCAGTACCGGCCGCGGCCGTACGCCGTCGCGTGCCCAGCGGATCAGCTGGGTGACCAGCGGGGTGGTGGCGGCGAAGAGCGCGATCTGCTGCGGGGCGGCGTGCCCGAGCGCCAGGTTGGTCAGCAGGTTGAAGCCGGCGAACCCGACGACGCCGAGTACCGCGACCTCGGTGGCCCGCCCGGCGGGCCGCAGCGTGCCGGCGCCCTCCCGGACCAGCAACAGCGCGACCAGGATCGCGGTGGCGAGGAGGTACCGGACGGTGGTCAGGTTGAGCGCGTCGACCCGGACCAGCGCGCTGGCCAGGACGGGGAACATCACCCCCCAACTGAGCACCGCGAGCAGCGGGAAGGCGGCGGCCCGAGAACGCATGGCGGCTCCTATGTTCGAGTATCGTCGAACCAACAGCGACGACCCTAGGAGGATGTTCGACGAAAGTCGAACAAGCGTTACACTGGTCACATGGAGCTGCACGAACCCGAGTTGCGCGAGGTGCCGGTCACCGCCGTGCTGGCCGCGCTGGCCGACGACGTCCGGCTCCAGATCGTCCGGGCGCTCGCCGAGGGCGGCGAGTCCGCCTGCGGCACCTTCGAGTTCGGCGTCTCCAAGGCCACCCGCAGCCACCACCTCAAGGTGCTGCGCGAGGCCGGGCTGACCCGCACCCGGGTCGCCGGCACCAGCCGCTTCGTCCGGCTGCGCCGCGACGAACTGGACCGGCTCTACCCCGGCCTGCTCGACGCGGTCCTCACCGCGCCACCCGCCACCCCGTCAGCGCGCGACTGACCGGCCGCGCCCGTTCCGGCGGCGTTGTCGGAGATCCACACGAGGTACGGGATATCGGGGCATCCGGCCGATCCGGACACCGCGATATCCCGGAATCGAACCCGGTGCAGCCCCGGCCCCGGACGCGCGCCGGATGCGGACCGGCGGGATGCGAGGATCCGTGGATGGCATCCCGACCGGCGGCACGCCGCCGCCCTGCGCTCCTCGGCCTGCCACTCGCCGCCGCCCTGCTGGTCAGCGCCGGCGCCTGCACCGGGTACGACCACGCCGGAATGGGCGGGGACGGGCCGGCGGCCCGCGGGACGGCCGGGGCGAGCCCGACCGCGTCCGGGACCGATCCGACGGTCGCGTGCCCGGAGTCGGGCGTCCGGATCCGGGCCCTCGGCACCGGCGCGGCCATGGGGCTGCGCGCGCTCGGCCTGGAACTGACCAACTGCGGCACGGCCGACTACCCGCTGCACGGCTACCCGGCGGTACGCCTGCTCGACGGCGACGGCGACGGCGCGCCGATCCCGGTCCGGGTGGTCGAGGGGGCGAAGGGCATCACCTCGGGCTTCGACGCCCCGCCCCGGCCGCTGACCCTGCGCCCCGGCGAACGGGCCGGCGCCGCCGTGCTCTGGCGCAACCTGGTCACCGACCCGACCGTGGTCGCCACCAACGGCGAGCGCCTGGAGGTCTCCCCGACCGCCGGCCAACCCGGGCAGGTCGTCGAGCTGGACGGCCCGGTCGACCTAGGCAACACCGGCCGGATCGGGGTGAGCGCCTGGAAGAAGACCAGCGAGCCGGCGCCCACGCCCACGTCGCCGCCGGACCTGCCCGCGCCGACCCGGTCGGTGCCGCTGCTGTGACGCCCGACGGCACAGACAGCGGCGGTGACCTTCGACTGCTCGAAGGCCACCGCCGCTGTGTCGCCGCCCGGTCAGCCGGTCAGTCACGCTGAGACCAGCGCCGCTGTGTCACCGGCCGGCAGCCGTCACTTCTTGGCGAGCACCGGCTCCGGGACGTCCCGGAGGGTGTAGGGCGAGCGCGAGGCGCCGCCCGCGACCCCGTGCCCCGCGGCGGATCCGCCGGCGGTGCCCGGGTAGAGCCAGTACGTGCCGACGACGTCCGCGACCACGCCCGTGGTGCCCAGGTGGTTGTAGACGTTGAACCGGTCGGTCGGGCCGATCAGGGTGATGGCCGCGTTGGCCACGGTCTGTCCGGCCGCCACGTTCAGGTTGCTGATGACCGGCTGCTCGATCCCGCTGATGCCGTTCGGCCAGACCTTCAGGTACGTGCCGGAGGTGGGGGCGACCGCGGTGACGTTGAGCGCCAGTGCCCTGGTGCTGTCGGTCACCACCGAGCCGGGAGTCGTGACGGCGCCGGTCTGGTACTGCCCGAGGTTGGCGGGCAGGCCCTGACCGATCCGGCTGTCCACGATCCGGGTCGGCGTCTTCGGCTCGAAGCGCAGCCCGTTGGAGAGGCCGCCGTCATCGATGAAGCCGACGATGTCGACGATCAGGTGGGTGTCCTTCAGCGTGTAGATGCCGAACGTCGGGTACTCCGAGCTCCACGGGCAGTCGTAGCAGTGCCGGACCGGCACCACCGCCAGGTTCGGGGTGACCGACCCGGCGCCGTAGTTGACGGTGGAGGTCTTCGGTTCCGGCCACTCACCGTTCCACGCGGTCAGGAACCCGCCGGACGACGGGGACACCGCGGTGATGTTGAGTACCACGGCCCGCATCCGCCAGTTGGCGTCGGTCCCGTAGTCCACCGGGATCCGAGCCTGGTAGCCGGCCGGCAGCTTCTCACCCCAGTCGCTGCGGCTGTCCAGCAGCCGCTGCGGCATCGTGGGCTGGAACTGCCCGCCCAGGCCATGGCCGTTGATGAGCGGCGTGTTGTCGCTGGCGTAGTAGCCCACCACGTCGGCGATCACGTGGGTGTAGCCGTTGAAGTTGTTGATGGCGACCTTGCCGCCCGTACCGACCGGGACCGTCACCGAGTTCGACCGGATCCAGCCCTTGCGGAAGTTCAGCGCGGACGCCGTGGGCTTCGCCTGGCCGGACGGGTAGACCGTCAGGTGGCTCGTCCCCGTCGCCTCGGTGACGGTCACGTTGAGCACGACCGCGCCCACCCCGGTCAACGGCACCCCGCCCCGCCCGGTGACCTGCACGTTGACCGTGCCGTTCGGGCCGAGTTTCGCCTTCGGGGCGCCGAGGCCGGTGCGCGAGTCCATGATCCGTGCCGGCGTCAGCGGGTAGTAGGTGCCCCGCGCGCCCACCACGCCGTTCAGGCTCAGCGGCACGGTGTGCGGGTTGGTGAGGCTGTCGTTCGGCAGTTGCAGGGTGGCGCTCCGGGCGCTGCGGCCGGCGGCCGTCGCGACGACGTCGACCCGGCAGGTCTGGTTCTTGGCCAGGGTGGCGCCGGCGCAGGTGTCGGCCTTGACGCGGAACGACGAGGCGTCCGTCCCGGAGATGGTGGCGGCACCGAAGGTGATCGGCGTGTCACCGGTGCCGGTCACCGTCACCGACCGGGTCGAGCCCGTCTCGGCGATGTACTGGTCGCCGAAGGCCAGCGACGTCGGCGAGAGGTTGACCGTACGCGGGTCGAGGCCGTTGACCCCGAGCTGCACGTACCGCTCGCCGAGGACGGTGTTGTCGGGGAGCCGCAGGAAGGTCCACTCGCCGCCCAGCTTGGTCGGCTTCACGCTCACCGTGACGGTGCACGTCTCGCCGGCCGCCCGGGTCGTGCCCGAGCAGGTGTCGGCCGTGATCGAGTAGGCGCCCGGGGGGTTGAACCAGGCCGTGCCGTACTCCACCGGGTCGGAGCCCATCGACCGTACGGTGATGGTCTTGCTCGCCGCCGGGCCGCCGACGAGCTGATCGCCGAAGTTGTGCGACATCGTGTCGGTGCCGGCGGCGGCGTACCCGACGCTCGAATTCCACCGGATCTCGCCGAACAGGTCGTGCCGGTTGGAGCCGCACGAGATCACGTAGAAGGCGGCGAACGAGGTGAGCCGGTCGGTCCCGGCGTCCCGGGTGGCCTCCTTGACGGAGAGGTAGCCCGGCACCTCGTCGCAGGTGGCACCGTTGTGCGCGACGTCGATGAAGGCGAAGTCCGCGGCGGGCTGGACGCCGGTCAGCTCGTAGGTGGTCCCGACGGTCCACGACTCACCGGTTGGTGGGGCCAGCCGGAACGTCCAGGAGTCGCCGGCCTGGTCCGCGCGGAAGTCCAGCTCGTCACCGGCGCCCGGAGTGACCGTGAAGGCGGCGCCGCCGGCCTGGTCGTAGACCCGCGACCCCTGGTGCCACCAGGAGAGCGGGTTGCCGTCGACGGAGAGCGCGGTGTACGGAGCGGCAGCGGGCGCGGCAGCGGCGCTGGCCGGGGTGGCCACCGCCGTCACCGCGACCACCGCGGTTATGGTGCCGACAACGGCACCACGAAAGGTACGCAAAAAGACCCCCGTCTCTTTGTGGGAAGCGCGAAATGCCAGCGGACAGTAGGTGATCGATCCGACGGCACACAAGAAGATCAGAAGAGAATTGCCCGAAGGGGCGTGGAGATCATACGGTCGGCCCGGCCGCTGCTACGACACGACGTCCTTGCGGGTAAACCGCCAGAAGGCCAGACCCCAGAAGAGCGTCGCGTAGCTGATCGCCGAGATCGAACCGCGTACCACGTCGTCGGTCTGCACCGGGGTGGAGAGCAGCCCCAGCCAGGCGGTGCTGTAGTGGGTGGGCAGGAAGGCGCGCAACGCGCCGAGCGCGGTGATCTGGTCGAGGATGCTGGAGAGGATCCAGAGCAGCACCGCGCCGCCGACGGCGCCGAGCGCGGCGTCCGTGGTCACCGAGAGCAGGAAGGCCAGGCCGGCCACCACCAGCAGGACGACCGCAAGGTAGCCGAGCACGGCCAGCAGCCGCAGCAGCCCCTCCCCCGGCTCCAGTTGCGCGGCGACGGTGCTGCGCAGCGGCTCCCAGCCGTAGCGCAGGGTGCCGGCGAGCAGCGCGGTGCCGGCCAGCAGCAGCAGCGCCAGCGCCGAGTACGCGAGCGCCACCAACAGCTTCACCGCCAGCAGCCGGGCCCGGGGCACCGGGACGGCCAGCAGGTAGCGCAGGCTGCCCCAGCTCGCCTCGCTGGCCACCGTGTCCCCGCAGAACAGCGCCACCACCACGACCAGCAGGAACGACGCCGAGACGAAGATGGTGAAGAGGGTGAAGTTCAGCCCGCCGGTGGTGGCGAACTCGATCAGGCTGGCGAACTCGCCGCGCCCGTTGTCGTCGTCGCCGCCCGAGTCGAACTGGAAGGCGATCAGGATGATCAGCGGCAGCAGCACCATGAACCCGAGCGCGAGCTGGGTCCGTCGCCGCGACGCCTGGCGGCGGAACTCCGCCGCGAACGGCAGGGTGGCCGAGGGCCGGTAGCCCGCGGCGGCACCCACCGTGGAGGTCGAGCCCGCCATCACCGGTCCCCGCTTCCCCGAGAAGTCTCGCCCACCAGGGCGAGGAACGCGTCCTCCAGGCGGCGCCGCGGCACCACCCGGTCCACCCCGATCCCGGCCCGGACCAGCTCGGCCACCACCTCGCTGCGGGCGGTGCCGTTGGTGTCCACGACCAGTTGCCCCTCGCCGTCGGGCAGCACCCGCACCCCGTCCAGCCGGTCCAGCACGGTACGGGCGGCGTCCGGGTCGGTCACCTCGAAGAGCACGCTCGGCGACTCGCCGACGATCTCCTCGACCGGGCCGGCGGCGACGATCCGCCCCTTGTTGACCACCACGGCGTGCGTGCAGGTCTGCTCCACCTCGGCCAGCAGGTGGCTGGAGACCAGCACCGCCCGGCCGTCGGTGGCGTAGCGCTGGAGCACCCGGCGCATCTCGGCGATCTGCGGCGGGTCGAGCCCGTCCGTCGGCTCGTCGAGCACCAGCAGCTCCGGCAGGCCGAGCATGGCCTGGGCGATGGCGAGCCGCTGCTTCATGCCGTGGCTGTAGTTCTTGATCTTCCGGTGCACCGAGTCGCCCAGCCCGGCGATCTGCAGCGCCTCGTCGACGTGCGCGTCCCCGGCCGGCCGCCCGGTCGCCCGCCAGTACGCCTTCAGGTTCTCCAGGCCGGAGAGGTGCGGCAGGAAGCCGGGCCCCTCGACCAGCGCGCCGATCCGGGACAGCACCGGGGAGCCGGGCACCAGCCGGTGGCCGAAGACGTAGATCTCGCCGGCCGTCGGCTGGGTCAGCCCCATCAGCACCCGCAGGGTGGTGGTCTTGCCGGCGCCGTTCGGGCCGAGCAGGCCGACCACCTGGCCGGGGTGCACCTCGAAGTCCACGTTGGACACGGCGACGAAGCCGTCCGCGTACTCCTTGCGGAGCTGGCGCACGGCCAGCGGGGTGTCCGCGTACGCCGGATGGACGGAGCTGTCCTGGCGGCGGTGCCGGCGGCGGACCACGGCGACGACCACGACGAGCCCGACCGCGATCGTGGCGAGCAGCCCGGCCAGCACCCAGCGCCAGACCGTCGCCGAGGTGGGGATCGGCTCGCCGGTCACCGTGGGCAGGGTCACCGGCCCGTCGCCCGGGGCCACCGTGTGCACGGTCGGCTCGACCGGCGTGGCGTACGCCTGGTCGGAGGTGGCCACCACCACCCGGAGCCGGTGCCCCGCCTCGATCCGGCGGACGATCGCCGGCAGGGTGACCGTGACCGGTCGCGCCGCGTCGATCTCAGCCGGCAGGCCGGTGAGCCGGACCGGGGCGACCAGCCCGTTCGGCAGGGTGGCCGTGCCGCCGGGTTCGACGTCGTAGAGCTTGACGAAGAGCACCGCCTCCCCGGTCGGCGACGCGACCCGGACGGAGACGGTCGGCGCGCCGACCACGTCCACCGCCTCGGTCAGCGGCGCCGACTCGAACCGGGCGTGCTGGCCGGGCACGTCCCCGGCCACCCCGCCGAGCAGCGAGGAGAGTTCCCCGGCGAAGGGCACCGAGGAGATGGCGGCCGGGTTGCCGGCCGGCGGGTTGGCGATCGGCTGGGCGGGGCCGGTCACCGCGATCTCCCGGCGCGCGTCGCCGGCGGCGCCGGGGTAGTCGGCGGTGCGGTAACCGGTGGCCACCAGGCCCCGGTCGAGCGCGTCGAAGCCGGCGATCCGGGACCAGGTGAAGGCGTCGCCCGGGGCGTCGCCATCGCCCTTGACGTAGTGGTCCAGCCACTGGACGGTCAGGTACCGCACCCGGTCGGAGTCGGTCTTCGGTCCCTCGCCACCGTCGTGGCCGCCGGTGAACCAGGCGACCCGGACGGGGGTGCCGGCGGCGGCGATGCCGCGGGCGTTGGCGTCCGCCTCGGTCAGCGGGAAGAGGGTGTCGGCCTCGCCCTGCACCAGCAGCGTCGGCGCGGTGATCCGGTCCAGCACGCCGGCCGGGCTGGAGCGGCGCAGCAGGTCCACGGCCGCCTGGTCGGCCCGGCCGGTGCTGGCGATCCGCAGGTACGCGGCGCAGACGTCGGCGGCGAACCGGCCGCAGGACGGGTCGGCGGCACCGGCCGGCGCGCGACCCGGACCGGTCCCTGGCCCGGCGCCCGGTCCCGGGCTGGGCGGGCCGGCGGACGCGGGAGCGCCCTCCGGCTGGGCAGCGGTGGTGCCGGAGAGCCCGGCCGGGCCGGTGCCCACGTTGCCGCCGCCGCCGAAGAAGAGCCCCGCCCAGCCCTTCTTGAACACCCCGTCGACGGGCTCCCGGCCGGTGCTCTCCGGCAGGAACGCCCGGGACAGGTCGTTCCAGGTGATCATCGGGACGATCGCGTCGACCCGCCGGTCCTGCGCGGCGAGCAGCAGCGCCAGGCCGCCGCCGTACGAGCCGCCGACCACGCCGACCCGGGGGTCACCGGCGGCGTCGGTGCGGATCTCCGGCCGGGCGGCCAGCCAGTCCAGCAGGCGGGCGGCGTCCCGGACCTCGTAGTCGGGGTGGTCCAGGTGGATCTGCCCGCCGCTGCGGCCGAAGCCGCGGGCGGTCCAGGTCAGCACGGCGTAGCCACGGCCGGCGAACTCCTCGGCGTCGGCGCGCACCGAGTCCTTCGTGCCACCGAAGCCGTGCGCCAGCAGCACCGCCGGCACCCGGCGCCCGGCCGAGGCGCCCTCCGGCAGGTAGAGCGTGGTGTCCAGGTCGACCGGCTGGTCACCGGCCGGTCCGGAGCGGACGGTGAGCATCGCGGCCTCGGCGCGTACCGCCGGCCCCTGCGGCCACACCACCCAGGTGACGGCGGCGGCGAGCAGCGCGACGGCCGCCGCGGCGGCAGCCACCCGGCGGCGGCGGGTGGGCAGGGCACGCCGGATCCGCGCGGCCGACAACGACGATCTCATGCGGCACACGGTACGGGCCGGATGCTGAGCTCTGGCTGAGATCGTCCGTACGTCCGTCCGGTTGCCCCGATCGGCGTCCGGGGCGGTGCGACCGCGCACGGTCCAGTCCCATCCCAGCGCGATGAATTCGGATCATGTGAATTCGGATCTTCGGGGGAAACCGCACCGATCCATCCATGTCACTCCGTGAATCGCACACAGCGTGCTCGCCCGCTCCGCGCCAGGTGACATGGCGCGAAGTGACGCGAAGCCGACTGATTGACGGGGGGCAACTGTGCCGCGAGGTTCGGTTACGTTTCCGGTCCGGCGGACGGGACTCCACCTGCGACATTCCCGTCTCCCGCCGCCCCTTCCCGTGCAACCGCCGGAGGAGACAGACCATGACCGTCCCCGCGCCGCAGGCCCGCCGGCGACCCTCCGCACCGGCCCGCCTGCTGCCGCCGCTGCTGGTGGTGGCCCTGCTGGCGCCGGTCGTCCTCCTCGTCGGCCTGACCTGGCGGCACACCGACGACGACCGGGCGCTGGCCGCCCGGGAGCGGCTGGGGGTGACCTACCTGGCGGCCCTCGCCCCGGTCACCGACGCGCTGGTCGACGCCCAGTCCGCCGCCGTCGCCGGCCGGCCGGCGCCCGGGGAGGCGCTGACCCGCGCGGTCGAGGCCGCCGCCACGGTCGACGCTCGGATCGGGCGCGAGCTGCGCAGCCAGGAACGCTGGGCGGGGCTGCGGGCGAAACTCGAGGCGCTGCGCGACCGCCCGCCGGCCGACCCGGAGGCTGCCTTCGCGGCGTACGGCGAGGCCACCGCCCTGCTGCTGGACCTGCACCGCAAGGTGCGGGAGAGCTCCGGCCTGGTCCGCGACCCGGGCGCGGACTCCTTCTTCCTGCAGGACGGGGTGGGCCAGGACCTGCCCGTTGCGGTGGTGGCCACCGGCCGGCTGGCCGATTTGACCACGCTCGCCGCCCGCCGGCCGGCCACCGAACGGCTGCGCACCGCGACCGAACTAGCCAGCCTCCGGGTCGCCGCGCTCACCCCCGCCGGCGACCTGGTCACCGACCTGCGCGCGGCGGTCGACAGCACGGAGAGCACCGACCTGGGCCCCACCGTGCTCACCCCGCTCGACACCTACCAGCGCGCGGTCGAGGCGCTGGCCGCCGCCTCCACCCCGGCCGACCGCACCGGCGTGGTCGACCCGGCGCAGGTGGCCGCGGCCCGGCTCAACGCGCAGTCGGCCGCCACCCAGCTCCAGCCGGTCATCCACGCCGAACTCGACACCCTGCTCGCCGGCCGGGTGGACGCGCTGGACCGGGACCGCCGGCTCGCGCTCGGGGCCGCCGGCCTCGCCCTCCTGTTGCTCGGCACGCTCGGCGGGATGCTGCTCGCCGCGGCCCGCCGGGCCCGGCGCCGGTCGGCCGAGGCGCGGCGGGCCCGGGAGGGCTCCGGCGTCCCGCCGGAGAGCGACGCCTGGCGGCCGCCGGCCGGACCGCGACCCGACGAGCCGCGCCCGCTCCAGCCGGTCGGCCCGGAGGCCGCGCAGTGGGGACCGGTCGATGCTGCTCGGTAGGCTCCGGATCCGCGGCAAGCTCGCGCTGCTCGTGGTCATCCCGCTGGTCAGCACGGTCGGCCTCGCCGTGCCGGTGGTGCTCGACCGGGTGGCCGCCGCGCAACGGGCCGGCGACATCGCGGACCGGGTCCGGCTGGCCAGCCGGATCGGCACCCTGGTGCAGGACCTGCAACAGGAGCGCATCCTCTCGGTCGGCCTGCTGCTCGGCCGGATCAGCCGGACCGAACTGGTGCGCAAGAGCGCCACGGTGGACGACCGGGTGGCCGACCTGCGGGCCGAGCGGGGCGACGCGCTGCCGCCGCCGGTGGCCGACGCGCTCGACGGGGTACGCGCGCTGACCGACCTGCGCCGGGCGGTGCTCGCCGGCACCGCCACCCCGAGCCGGATCATGGACGCGTACGGGCCGGTCGACATCGCGCTGATCGAGTCGCTACGGCTGCCGTTCAGCGTGGACACCGAGACCGCCGCCGGGCGGCAGGTGCTGGCGCTGGACGCGCTGCTGCGCGCCGACGAGGGGCTGGGGGCCTGCGCCACGCTGATCGTGCTGGTGAAGGCGAGCGACGACCCGACCACCAACGCCGCCTTCGTCGCCTGCATGTCCGCGCTCGCGGTGGACAACCGCCGGTTCCGCCGCCTGATCACCGCCGAGCAGTTCAAGCTGGCCGAGCTGAACGACGCGGCGGTGGCCGCCCGGACCAGCGCCGACTTCCTGACCACCAGCGTGATCGACCCGTCCGGCTCGGTCCGCAACGTGACGCTGGACGCGCTCTTCCCGTCGGCCCGCTCGATGATCACCCTCGGCCAGTTCATCGAGAAGAAGATCGTCGCGGACGTGCTCGCCGAGGTGACCGGCGAGCAGCGCCGGGCGCTGACCGCCGCGTACCTGGTCGGCGGGGTGGCCGCGCTGATCCTGGCGGTGGTGCTGCTGCTCAGCGTCGCCGTCGCCCGGACGGTGGCCCGGCCACTGAGCCGGCTCACCCGCTCCGCCGACCGGGTGGCCCGGCTCGCCGAGGCCGAACTGGTCCGGGTCGCCGACGACGAGACCGAGAACGCCCAGCCGGTCCGGCTCGACCCGGTCGACGTACGGGCCCGGGACGAGATCGGCGACCTGGCCCGGGCGTTCGACCGGGTGCAGGCCACCGCGGCCCGGCTGGTGGAGCGGCAGGTGGCCGGCCGGCGCAACGTGGCGCAGATGTTCGGCCACGTCGGCCGGCGTACCCAGAACCTGGTCGGCCGGCAGATCGCGCTGATCGACCGGCTGGAGCGGCAGGAGACCGACCCGGCCCGGCTGGAGCACCTCTACCGGCTCGACCACATCTCCAGCCGGCTGCGCCGCAACGCCGGCAGCCTGGTGGTGCTGTCCGGGTCGACCGGCGCCGACGTCCACGTGGCCCCGGTGCCGCTCGGCGACGTGGTCCGCCTGGCGCTCGGCGAGATCGAGGACTACACCCGCGTGGACGTACGGGTGCCGCCGGGCGTCTCGGCGGCCCCCGGGACCGTCGGCGACCTGGTGCTGGCGCTGGCCGAGCTGATGGAGAACGCCACCGTCTTCTCCCCGCCGCACACCCGGGTGGTGGTGACCGGCGAGCTGACCGGCGCCGGGGCCCGGCTGGCCGTGGTGGACCACGGGATCGGCATGACCGCGGAGCGGCTGGCCGAGGAGAACTCCCGGCTCACCCGCCGGGAGCGGCTCGACCTGGCGCCCACCGAGGTGCTCGGCCTCTTCGTGGTGGGCCGGCTGGCCCGCCGGCACGGCTGGACGGTGCGGCTCGCCCCGACCGTCGGTGGCGGCGTGACGGTCCTGCTGGACGTCCCGCTGGCCGCGCTGCTGGTGCCGCGCCCCGGACGGGCCGGGACCACGGTGGCCCGGGCCACGGTGCCGGCCCGCGACCGGCGGCTGCCGCCCCGGGTGGTCGACGCCGCGGGCGGGCGGGCGCTGGCGGCGGCCGTCGCCGGGCGGGGCGGTCCGGCGGCCGGATCGCCGGCCGACCCCGCCGGATCCGCTCCGGCCGCACCGACCTCCGGCGAACCCGCGACGACCCCGTCCGGCCTGCCCCGCCGGCCGCGGCGGAACCCGCCGCCGGAGCCCACCGCCACCGTGGCGTCCGCGCCGCCGGGGGTCCCCGCCGGGCCGGGCCTCGCCGGGACCGGCGTCCGGCAGCGGGTGCCCGGGGCCAGCCTGCCCCCGGCGGACGCGCCCGCCCGGCCGGCGCTCAACCGGCGGGTGCCCGGAGCGCAGCTGACCACCTCCCCGGCCCACCAGCCGATCAGCCACCACCCCGGCGACCCGGCCGAGATCCGCGACCGCATCACCGCGTTCGAGGCGGGCGTCGCCCGCGCTCTGCGTGAAGTCCGTCCAGACCGCCGTAACGAAGAGGGATCATCACGGTGACCAGCCCCTTCCTGCACGACAACGTCGACCACCAGAACCACCCCGACCCCGGCGGCGACCTCAGCCCGGAGGCCCGCACCTTCAACTGGCTGCTGGACTCCTTCACCTCCAGCACCGCCGGGGTGCTGGAGGCGATCGCGGTCTCCTCGGACGGGCTGCTGATGGCGATGTCCGCGATCAAGGACCGGTCCAACGCCGAGCGGCTCGCCGCGGTGGTCTCCGGCATGACCAGCCTGGCCGGCGGCGCCGCCAGCTGGTACGCGCTCGGCGGGTTGAACCGGGTGGTCGTCGACATGGCCGACGGCTACCTGCTGATCAGCGCGATCAGCAGCGGCTCGGTACTCGGGGTGGTGGCCGACCGGACGGCCAACCTCGGCACCGTCGCGTACGAGATGACGCTCTTCGCCGGGCGGGCCGGTGGCGCGCTCACCCCGCGACTGATCGCCGAGTTGAAGAACGCCGCCCAGCAGTGACCCCGAACGTCGGCGACGAGCCGGATCCGGAACCCCTGGTCCGGATCCGGCCCTATCTGCGGTCGTCCGCCGACGACCCGGCGGCGGACGGACCGGTGGCGCCGGCCGGGCCGGAGCCCGAGCCGGACGGGCCGGCCGGGCCGCGCCCGTTCGTGCTCACCGCCGGCCGGGTGACCGGCGCCGACCCGGCGATCGGGCTGGAGACCCAGGTGAGCGCCCGGCCGGACCTCACCCCGTGGACGGTCCCGCCCGCCCGACTGGCCCCGGAACTGGCGGCGATCGTCGCGCTCTGCGCCGAGCCGATCTCGGTCGCCGAGATCTCCGCCCGGACCCGGCTGCACTTCGGGGTGACCCGGGTGCTGGTCGGCGACCTGCGTGCCGCCGGCCACCTGGACGTGCACGTCACCGACGCCGACGACGCCCACGACCCCGACCTCATCCTGCGAGTGATTGATGGACTCCGTGCGATCTCCTGACCGGCCGGTCGCCCCGCAGGGCGCGGTCGCGCCCAACAGCGCCGCCGCCCGCTACGGCACCCCGACCGGGACGCCGCCACCGGTCGGGCGGGCCACGCCGCCGGCCCCGTCCGCCGGTCACGTTCCGGCGCCCCGCGCGGCTCCGGCCGGACGCGCCGCGCCGCCGATCCCGGTGAAGATCCTGATCGCCGGTGGTTTCGGGGTCGGCAAGACCACCACGGTGGGTGCCATCTCGGAGATCGCCCCGCTGACCACCGAGGCGGAGATGACCAGCGCCGGGATCGGCGTGGACGACCCGGGCGTACGCACCGCGAAGACCACCACCACGGTGGCGATGGACTTCGGCTGCGTCACCATCGACCGCAGCCTGAAGCTGTACCTGTTCGGCACGCCGGGCCAGACCCGGTTCGGTTTCATGTGGGACGACCTGGCCCGCGGCGCGCTCGGCGCGCTCGTCGTGGTGGACAGCAGCCGGCTGGACGACTGCTACCCGGCCGTCGACTTCTTCGAGCGGGCCGGGCTGCCGTTCGTGGTCGGGGTGAACGCCTTCGACGGGCGGCTGGCGCACGACCTCGCCGCGATCCGGTGGGCGCTGGCCATCGGCGACCACGTGCCGCTGGTGCAGTTCGACGCCCGGGACCGGCTCTCGGTGCGGGACGCCCTGCTGGTCGTCCTGGACCGGGCGCTGGACCGGGCCACCCGGGAGCGGGGGGACTGAACTCCCGGGCGGTCAGACCCGTTTCATCGAAGGGGTGGTCAGATGAGAGGCGGTTTGGACGAGACACTGGCCCGGATGGCCCGGCGCGAGGAGGCGTTGCGGCGGCGGGCCACCGATCCGGCCGGCGCGCCGGATCGGGAGCCGGCCGACCGGCCGGAGTCCGGCGCGGGCCGGCCCGAGACCGGCCGCAACGCCGGGCCCGGCTGGGCGGACACCCGGGACGCCGGACCGCGCCGGGCGGCCGCCGGGACCTCCCCGGCGGGCAGCCACCGCGCGGCCGACGACGACGCCCGGCGGGACCCGGTCGAGGAGATCGCCGAGGCGGTACGCCGGGTGGTCGCCGGCCACCCCGGTCTGGCGGTCACCGTCCGGGTCGAGCACGACGGGCAGGCGTACCCGCTGCGGGTGGCCTGGTCGGGGCCGGACGTGACGGTCCGCGCGGAGGCCGCCGCCGTACCGCCGCCGGCCTGGCCGATGTCGGTGAAGACGGTGCCGGACCTCGCCCCGGGCCGGGACGGGGTGCGTGCCGATCCGGCGGCCCGGCTGGCCGAACTGATCCGCCGGGACCCGACCCTGCTGGGCGACGGCGACCCGCCCCGGTGACCGGGCGCGGGGGTGACGCCGGCGGCTAGGGTCGGGCGGTGGATCGACCCGACCTGACCCTGACGGCGAGCCTGCGGCCCGCGGCGCTGGACGCCCGGCGGGGCATCGTCCGGCTGCACCCGGAGGTGCTCACCGCGCTCGCGCTGCGCCCGGGCGACCCGGTCCGGCTGGCCGGCCGGCGGGTGACCGCCGGGATCGTGGCGGCGGCCGAGCCGACCGCGAGCACCGCCCTGCTCTACGCCGACGACCTGATCCTGGGCAACCTCGGCGTCCGGGACGGTGGCCAGGTCACGGTCAGCCCGACCCCGGTCACCCCGGCCCGCCGGGTGCTCCTCGCCGGCCCCGCCGAGATCGCCGCCGCGGTCTCGCCGGAGATGCTCCGGCTCGCCCTGCTCGGCAAGGTGGTGACCACCGGCGACGACGTGTCGCTGCTGCCCCAGGACGTGCTGCCGGACGCCGCGACCCGCAGCCTGGTCGAGGCGGCCCGGCGCAGCCTGTCCAACCGGGTCGGCTACGCCTGGACCAGCACCCTGCTCGGCGTGGTCGCCGCCGAGCCGGACGGTTCGCTGGTCACCATGGACACCCTGGTCGGCTGGGAGCACGGTCCGGTCACCCACGGCTCCGCCGGGACCGCCGCGGCGCCGGGGGCGGCCGGCGGGCCGGTGGCCGGACGCGGCGCACCGGCCGCAGCGGGTGCGGGCGGGGCCGGCGGCGCCCGGCTGCGGGCGGCGACCCGCGGCCCGACCGCCGGCGCGGCCGGCGGACCGGCTGGCGCGGTGGCCGACGGCGCGGGCGCGGAGAGCGTCCCGTCGGTGGACGAACTGCCCGGGCTGCGCGCCCAGGCCGAGGAGCTGACCGAGCTGCTCGACCTCGGCTTCCACCACGGCGAGGTGCTCGGCAGGCTGGGCACCACGGTCTCGCTCGGGGTGCTGCTCAGCGGGCCCGCCGGCTCCGGCAAGTCGGCGCTGGTGCGCGCGGTGGCCGCCCGGGTCGGCGCGCGGGTCTGCCCGCTCTGGGCCCCGGAGGTGGCCGCGCTGAGCAACCAGGCCGCCGCCGACCGGCTGCGCGCCGCCGCCGCCGAGGTCCGCGCGACCGGTCCGGCGGTGCTGCTGGTCACCGACGTGGAGGCGCTCGCGCCCGCCGACGAGCCGGGCCCGGTGGCCACCGTGTTCCGTCAGGTGCTCGCCGAGACCCTGCGGGCCGGGGCGGCGGTGGTCTGCACCACCGGCCGGCCGGAGGTGGTCGACCCCGCGCTGCGCGCCCCGGACCTGCTCTCGCTGCGGATCACCGTCCCGCTGCCGGACCCGGCCCTGCGCCGCGAGCAGTTGACCGTGCTCACCCGGCAGGTGCCGCTGGCCGACGACGTCCGGCTGGACGAGGTCGCCGGGCGTACCCCCGGGTTCGTCGCCGCCGACCTGGCCGCGCTGGTCCGCGAGGCCGGGGTCCGCGCGGCGCTGCGGCAGAAGTCGGCCGAGACCCCGACCGTGGCGATGGCCGACTTCGCCGCCGCGCTGGAGGTGGTCCGGCCGACCACCATGGCGGCGTCCACCCTGGAGCTGGCCACGGTGACCCTGGACGACGTGGGCGACCTCGCCGAGGTGAAGGAGACGCTCACCGAGTCGGTGCTCTGGCCGCTGACCTATCCGGACACCTTCGCCCGGCTGGGCGTGCAGCCGCCGCGCGGCGTGCTGCTCTACGGCCCGCCGGGCTGCGGCAAGACCTACCTGGTCACCGCGCTGGCCGGCTCCGGGCGGGCGAACGTGCTCTCGGTCAAGGGCGCGGAGCTGCTGTCCAAGTGGGTCGGCGAGAGCGAACGGGCGGTCCGCGAGCTGTTCCGCCGCGCCCGGGAGGCCGCCCCCACGCTGGTCTTCCTGGACGAGGTCGACGCGCTGGCCCCGGTCCGCGGCCAGGCCACCGACGGGGGGACCACCGACCGGGTGGTTGCCGCCCTGCTCACCGAGCTGGACGGGGTGGAGGCGCTGCGCAACGTGGTGGTGGTCGGCGCGACGAACCGGCCGGACCTGGTCGACCCGGCGCTGCTGCGCCCCGGGCGGCTGGAGCGGCTGGTCTACGTGCCGCCGCCGGACGGGCCGGCCCGGGCGGAGATCCTCCGGGCCGCCGCCCGGAACGTGCCGCTGGCGCCGGAGGTGGACCTGGCCGGGCTGGGCGAGGAGCTGGCCGGCTTCTCGGCGGCCGACTGCGCGGCGCTGGTCCGGGAGGCGGCGCTGGCCGCCATGCGGGAGTCGCTGACCGCCTCCACGGTCACCGCCGCGCACGTCGCCGCGGCCCGCGCCCGGGTCCGCCCGTCGCTCGACCCGGCCCAGGTGGCCTGGCTCGCCGCGTACGCGGCCGGCCGGAGCTGACCGGGGCCCGCCGGGCGGCGGAGTGCCGGGGTCAGTCGGTGGGCAGCAGCGGGCCGAGCGGGCCGAGGTCGAGGTTGAGGTCCTCCGGGGCCAGCCCGAAGTACTCCCGCAGCCCGGCCATCTGCTCCTCCAGCGCCATCAGCGTCATCCCGATCCGCTCGACCTGCTCCTCGGTGAGGTCGCCGAGGTCGACCCGGCGCAGCGCCTGGCGTTCCACCAGCTGCCGGAGCAGCTCGATCACGGTGAGCACCAGGCTGGCCAGTCCCCGCTCGACGGAGTCCCGGTCGACGGCGAGCCGGCGGTCCAGCGGCTTGACCCGGGGCTGCTGCCACTGCGGCTCGCCGAGCGCGGCAGCCAGCTCGGCCGCCTCGTCCCGGCCGGCCAGGCGGCCCGGGCCGGGGCGACGGGCGTCCTCCCCCGCGGTCATGACCCCTCCCCCGGCAACCGGGCGCCGTCGTCCGGGACGGCGTCCCGCAGCTCGGGCGGGGCCAGCGCGCCGACCGAGGCGATCAGGGCGCGCAGCGAGACCCGGACGAGGTCCACGTCGGCGATCGCGATGGTGATGTCGCCGCTGATCACCACGCCGGTGGCGAGCACCCGGTCGAGCAGGTCGACCAGGGCCACCGGGCGGTAGGCCAGCGGGTCGTCGGCGCTGTTCGGGGCGAGCGCGGTGGTCACCACGCCGGCTCCCGGACGCCACCCGACCGGGTCATTCCGCCCGGGCGCGGGCCGGGCGCGGTCAGCATGCCGGCTCCCGGACGGTCAGCGCCGGGCCGGCCGGCCGCTCTTCGGCGAAGGAGTACGGCGGCCACGGGCCGGTCAGCTCCAGCCGCAGCTCCGGATGCCGCTCGGCCAGCGCGGCGACCAGTTCGGTGAAGCCGTCGAGCCGCCCGCTCTCCACCAGGTACGCGCCGTTGAGCACCATCGGGGTGGGCGCACCGGAGAGCCGGCGGTCCTGCGGGGCGTGCCGGCGGGCGGCGACCGCGTACCCGGCCAGCGCGTCGTGCACCGCCGCCGCGGCCTCGGCCGCGATCCGCTGCCCCTCCTCGCGGGCGGTCAGCTGGGCCCGCCGCCGCCGCAGGTACGCCGCCCCGACCCCGCCCGCGCCGGCCGGTTCGGCCATCCGGGGCGGGGCGCCCGGCACCTGGTATCCCTTGACGCCCCACTCGCCGCGCCCGGTGAGCCGGTCCAGGAGGCCGGTCAGCTCGGCCCGCCGGGCGGCGAGCTGGCCGGCCACCCGGGCGTCGTCGTGGTGGACCGTGGCCAGCCGGGCGGGCACCACCGGACCCCGGCGGGCGAGCGCGTCGACCACCGCGTGGTGCGCCCGGGCGGCCCGTTCCAGCCAGGCCAGATCCTCCAGGTTGCGGCGCAGCGCGTCCTCGCCGTACTCGGCCAGCGGGGCGGTGCTGACCACGGCCGTCAGGCCGGCGGCGCGGACCGGGCGGACCGGCGCGCCGGCCATCCCGGGGATCGCGGCGAGCACCACCGGCTCGACGTCCCGGACCACGCCGTGCAGCCAGACGCCGGCGGGCGCTTCGGCCCGGTCGACGCCGGCTGCCAGGTCAACCGTCGAACTCATCCCACTCCTCCCTCCGGGCGGCCCGACGGGCCACCCGGGGCCAGCGTTCCGCCTCCACCTGCTCCGGGTCGCGCGGGCCCGGCTCCACCGGCGGGCGGGCCCGGGAGCTGAGCCAGGGATCGTGCTCCCACCAGTCGATGCCGATCTGCCGGGCGGTGTCGACCGAGGCGATCACCAGCCGCAGCTTGAGGGTGAGCAGCTCGATGTCGAGCAGACTGACCCGGATGTCGCCGGCGATCACGATGCCCCGGTCCAGCACCCGTTCCAGGATGTCGCCGAGGTTGGCCGGCTCGTGGCCGGCCGGCAGCACCTGACCCGAGTTCTGCACCACCGACGGGGGTTGCACGCTGGTCATCTCAGCCCACCTCGCCCTTTCCGCGCTGGTAGCGGCGCACCCGCCGGTAGCCGAGCAGGCCGCCCTCCAGGTCGAGTTCCACCTCGTACAGGCCGAGCAGGTCGGTGGAGGCGGGGATCCGGTGGTCCTCGACGACCTCCACCCCGACCAGCCAGCCGTCCTGGACGGACTTCAGCGAGGTGGTGCCCACCGCGTCCCGGCCGGTCAACTCGACGATCTGCCGCAGCCCCTCCCGGGCCGCCTCGGCGGCCGAGATCGGTTCTAGGTACTCCTCCTCCTCGTCGTACTCGTCGTCGTACGGCTCGTCGACCGGCTCGTTCTTACGGGCCCGGCCGCCGTCGCCGCGGATCAGGTTCGCCACCGCGCTCACCTCCCTCACCGCCGTCGCGCGGCGCGGCCGGTTCGGCGCGCCGCGCCCGTTCCGCCACCGGGCGGGCGCGCCCGTTCCCCCGCCGGTCCGGCTGCCGGCCCCGCCGAGCCTCCGGTGGGCCGTCGCCGCGCCGGGCCTCCTGCCGGCCGTCACCCCGCCCGGAGTCCTGCCGGGCGGCACCGCGCCGGACGGCGGGGCGGCCGCGGGACGCGGTGCGGTTGCCCGCCTCGCCGCCCGCGGCCGGCCGCTCGGCGGCGGTGCCGGTGAGCCGGTCCAGCACTTGCTGCTGACCGCGGTCCC
Source organism: Micromonospora sp. LZ34 (assembly GCF_052981855.1). Lineage (NCBI taxonomy): Bacteria > Bacillati > Actinomycetota > Actinomycetes > Micromonosporales > Micromonosporaceae > Micromonospora > Micromonospora sp. LZ34. The sequence goes on along the minus strand of NZ_JBRIQN010000001.1, from coordinate 265,411 downwards.
GCTCCTCCGGCGTGATGTCGCCGGCGGCGGCCGCCGCGTCCAGCTCCTCCAGCTCGCGCCGGATGCTGGTCGGGCTGTACCGCTGCGACTCCGCCTCCCGGGCGATCACCTTGACCACCGCGGTCAGCCCGCGCACCGGGGCGTACGGCAGGGTCAGCAGCGTCCAGAGGATGTCCACCGGTCACTCCACCAGCTGGTGCGCGCTGACGAAGTCGTACGGGGCCAACGGACCCAGCAACCGGGTCCGGATCAGCTCCCGGCGCTGCTCCGCGTACGCCTCCACCGCGTCGACGAACTCGTCCTCGCGGTCCCGGTCGACCAGGAACGCGGCGCTCCCCGCGTCCAGCTCGTTGCTCGGCGCCCGGGGCGCGCTGGCCACCGCGAGCCGGCCCAGCTCGTCGAGGAGCTGCCGGTTCTCCGCCTCCCGGCGCAGCTCCACCGCCTGGCTGATCATCTCGCCGAGTCGGATCCGCTGCGGCCGGGTGGCCTCCTCGGGCTGCCCGCGCACCTGGTCGGCCAGCTCGGCGGCGCCCGGGTTCTCGGCCAGCACCTCGCCGATCAGCGCCGGCTCCTCGTAGCGGCCGTGCACGGTGTACTGGACCCGGCCCTCGAACTCGTCCAGGGCCGCGGCGAACCGGTCCTGGTGCGCGTCCAGCAGGTCGGCCACCGCGTCCGCCCCGGTGACCACCGTGCCGAACCGCACCGGCAGCACCGGCGCCACCGCCGCGGTCCCGTCCAGCAGCTCCTGGTACGCGGTCAGGTCCGCCGGCCGGCCCAGGGGACCTTGCAGCGGCACCGCGCTGACCAGCGCGGCCAGTTCGCCGTGCTGGATCGCGGCCACCTCCCCCGGCGGGTCCCCGACCCCGACCGCCTCCGGGGTCGGCTCCACGTCGGCGGGCACGATGCCGTAGATGAACAGTCCGGTCTCCTCGGCCATCTCAGCGCTCCTCGTCCCGGCGCCGGCGGGGGCGCTCCCGCTCCCGGTCGCCGCCGCGGTCGCCCAGCGAGTCGGCGACCGCCCCGCTGATCTCCCGGGCCGCCTTGCCGAGGCCGGAAACCGCCTTGCCCTTGCCGACCGCCCCGGAGGCGCCCTCCACCAGGTCGGGCAGCCCCTTCTGGTTCTTCGGGGTGATGTCGAACCGGTCAACCGCCTCGGCGAACCGCAGGTACGTCTCCACGCTGGCGATGACCACCCGCGCGTTGATCTCCAGCAGCTGGATGCCGACCACGGCGACCGACACCTGCGCGTCGATCACCACACCCTTGTCCAGCACGGTCTCCACCACGTCCGCGAGGCTGGTGCCACCGCGCTCCAGCGCGCCCCCGGCGGCCTGGTCTCCACTCGTCGCGACGGTCACTGGTCCCGCTCCTCACGACGACGGCGGACCACCGGACGGCGGGGTGCCTCCGGTGCCCGGCGGGCCGCCGGACGGGGACGGGGCGCTTCCTCCCGGGGCTGCGCCCGGCGGGCCCGCTCCGGCGCGCGGCGGCGCGGCGACGGCTGCTCCTCCGGCGCCTCGTCCGGTCCGCCCTCCTGGTAGGCGTCGTACTCGTCCTCGTACTCGTCGTACTCCTCCTGCTCGGGAGGACGACGACGGACCGGCGGGCGACGGCGTGCGCGTTCGGCGGGCCGCTCCTCGCGCGGCTCCTCCTCGACCTCCTCCGGCTCCTCCTCGGCCGCTTCGGGCTCCGCCTCGGGACGCCCCCGGCGCCCGCGCGGCTCCCGCTCCTCGGGCTGCTCCTCGCGCCGCTCCTGCTCCTCGCGCTGCTCCTGCTCCTCGCGGAGGGCGGTCTCGTGGTCCTTGACCACCTCGGAGTCCTGGATCTCACCGCGCCAGCCCTGCACCGCGTCCGGGTCGAGGACGGTCTGCGTCATCACGTGCCGGACGAAGTGCTTGAGCTCCAGCCGGACCCGGCGGCCCTGGGCCCGCCACAGGTTGCCGGTGTGCTCGAAGAGGCCCTGCGGGTGGTACTCCAGCACGACCAGGATGCGGGTCAGGTCGGGCGTCAGCTCGTGGAAGCTGACCGTGCCGTCCACCGAGCCCTTCTCGCCCTTCGAGCGCCAGTGGATCAGCTTGTCCGGGATCTGCCGGACGACGGTGGACTCCCAGGTCCGGTGCGACCAGAAGACCTGCGCCTTCCAGGTCAGCTTCTCGTCCGACTCGGTGTCGACGTTCTCGACCTTCTTCATGAAGCTCGGGAAGTCGCCGAACTGGGTCCACTGGTTGTAGGCGACCCGGACCGGCACGCCGACCTCGATCGCCTCCACGATGTTGGTGACCTTCAGCTTCTTGCCGCCGCCCTTGCCACCCTTGCCACCCTTGCCGCCTCGGCCGAAGGCCGACATCAACTTCTCCTTACCGCCGGCCACCCCGGCATGGAACATCGCCTTCACCGGTGAGCTGCCCTCGGCCAGCTTGTGCGCGCCGGTGGCGGCGGCCACCAGGCCCGGCCCGCCGCCCTGCTTCGCGTACTCGCTGAGCCGGCCGGTCGCGCCGGTGACCCGCTCGGTCACCGCGGCGACGGCGCGCTCACCGATGGCGCTCGCCAGGTCCTTGACGTCGTCGACGAGTTGGCCCCGGACCTTGCCCGCGAGGCCGCCCGGATTGGTCTCCGCCATGCTCATCGCCCCCGTCGGCGGGACCCGGCACCGGCGTCCCGGTCAACGCCCTCGCGGTCCGGCTGGTCACCACCACCGCCGCCCTGGTCGCCACCGCGAGCCTGGTCTCCGCCCTCGGACGGGCCGCCCTCGGACGGTCCGCCGGCGGCCTTGCGGCGCAGCGTGTCGGCGGAGCCGCGCAGCTTGCCGCTGATCGCGTCGATGCCACTGCCGGCGGCGGCGGTCGCAGCCGCCTTGCCCGCCGAGGCGAGCGGCTTGCCGAGGTGGCCGAGGTTGCTCAGGTGGGGGGACGCGTGCAGCAGGTCGCTGCCCCGCTTCAGCAGTCCGCCGGGGTCCCGGCTCGCCCGCCCGACCGCCACGGCGGCGGCCAGGGTCAGTGCGGTACGCAGCTTGCGCCGGCGACCCAGCAGGTAGCCGAAGCCGACCGCCATCCCAATTCGTGCTCCGCTGTTCATCAGCTCTCCTTCGCTCCCCGGGCGCGGAGACACCTGATGGGCAGCGGCCAGAATTGGCTACCGGGGAATAGCGCAAGTAGGACCGCAAATCAGGTGTCCCGTTTTAGCGGACCCGGCGGGCAGTACCCGGTGGCCAATCCACAAAACATCCACGACTCGCGACCCGGACGCCGTCCGGACGCCCGGTCCACAGATTCACGAAGGGTGCATTACGGACAGAGATGTCCGATCGAGCAGCACGGACGCCAGATCGGCAGCAACTGACAAAAGCGGAATCAGAATGTCGGCGGCGTCGAATCGAGGCATATCTCGGCGTGCACGCGGTCGCCGTCCTCGCGCAATTTCGCGCCGCATTTCTCGAGCACCGAGATCGCCCCGGAATTGTCCCGGGTGGTCTCCGCGACGACGAGTCGCATGCCGGCCGCGGCCGCGGCGTTCAGCAGTTCGCGCAGTGCCGCCGGGCCGACCCCCTGGCCACGCGCGGACCGGCCGAGCCACATCCCGGTCTCGACCGTGCCCGGCTCGTCCCGGCGGGTCATCCGGATCATGCCGACCACCTCGCCGCCGACCTGGATGGCGTACATCTGGGTGCCGGTGGGGCCGGACAGCCCGCCGAAGCTGGCCCGATGGTACTGGCGGAACGCCTCCCGGCGGGCGTGCGACCACCCCGCCGGCGCCTCCACCGGCGGCATGACGTCACCGGGCTCCGCCTCGGCCGCCGCTACGGAGAGCAACGGCTCAAGGTTCCGCTCGTCCACCGGCTCCAACCGGACCGCACCCGCCACGTGCCGCAGTCTGCCGGCCCTACCGGCCCAAGTCCACCCCGTTGGGCACCGACTGGCGGTACGGCGGAAGGTATCGGCCGGTCGGGCCGCATCGTGTTCCGCCTCACGCTCCGCTGTCAAAAGCCGATCCGCGGATTAACCTACTTGGCTGGTAGACAATACGGGAGCGACCGCTCCCGCCGCGCGAGGCGACGAGGACGGGATCAGCTGTGATCGAGCTCGACGGGCTGCGCCGGACGTACCGCAGTCGGGGGCGGGCCGTGGTCGCGGTCGACGGCGTCAGCCTCTCCGTACGTCCCGGCGAGGTGTTCGGCGTGGTGGGGCACAGCGGCGCCGGCAAGAGCACGCTGCTGCGCTGCGTCAACCTGCTGGAGCGCCCCGACGAGGGCACCGTCACGGTGGACGGGGTGGAGCTGACCGCGCTCGGCGGGGACCGGCTGCGGGCGGCCCGGCAGCGGATCGGCATGGTCCACCAGCACTTCGCGCTGCTCGGCTCCCGCACCGCGGCGGGCAACGTGGCCTTCGCGCTCGAGGTGATGGGCGTGCTGCGCCGGGAGCGAGCGCGGCGGGTGGCCGAGCTGCTCGACCTGGTCGGGCTCAGCGACCGGGCCGACGCCTACCCGGCCCAGCTCTCCGGCGGCCAGAAGCAGCGGGTCGGCATCGCCCGGGCGCTCGCCGGCCGGCCGAAGGTGCTGCTCAGCGACGAGGCCACCTCGGCGCTGGACCCGGAGACCACCCGCTCGATCCTCGGCCTGCTCCGCGACCTCAACCAGCGGCTCGGGCTGACCGTCCTGCTGATCACCCACGAGATGGACGTGGTCAAGCGGCTCTGCGACTCGGCGGCGGTGATGCGCGACGGCCGGCTCACCGAGTCCGGTCGGGTCACCGAGCTGATCGCCCGGCCCGGCTCCGAACTCGCCGCCGAGGTCTTCCCGCTCGGGGCGCCCCCGACGCTGCCCGGCAGCACGGTCGTCGACGTCACGGTGGCCGGCCCGGACGCGGACACCGCCTTCGTCGCCGAGCTGACCCGCCGCTTCGACCTCGACGCCCGCATCCTCGGCGGCACCGTCGAGCAGCTCGCCGGCGGTCGCGCCGGCCGGCTGCGGCTGGCGCTGCCCGGCGACGCCGAGCGGACCGCCCCGGCGGTGGCCCACCTGCGCGCCGCCGGGCTCGCCGTGGAGGTGGCCGCGTGATCGCCGACGACCTCGTGCCGCTGCTGACCCAGGGGCTGCGCGAGACCGCGTACATGGTCGCCGTGGCGGCGCTGCTCTCGGCGCTGGGCGGACTGCTGGTCGGCGTGCTGCTGGTGCTCACCGGACGCGACGGCCTGCTGCCCGCGCGGCCGGTGAACGCGCTGCTCGGCCTGGTCGTCAACGTCGGCCGCTCGCTGCCCTTCATCATCCTGCTGGTGGCGATCATCCCGGTCACCCGGGCGGTCGTCGGCACCACCATCGGCACCACCGCCGCCATCGTCCCGCTGACGGTCAGCGCGATCCCGTTCTACGCCCGGATCGTGGAGACCGCGCTGCGGGAGGTGGACCGGGACGTGATCGCGGCGGCCCGGGCGATGGGCGCGACCCGCCGGCAGATCGTCGGCAAGGTGCTGCTCCGCGAGGCCCGGCCGGGCCTGGTCGCCGGCTTCACCCTCACCGTGGTGGCGCTGATCGGCTACTCGGCGATGGCCGGGGTGATCGGCGGTGGCGGCCTTGGCGACCTGGCCCTGCGCTACGGCTACCAGCGGTTCGAGAACGACGTCATGATCGCCACCGTGGTGCTGCTGGTCGCCTTCGTCCAGCTCGTCCAGGTGGTCGGCGACGTGCTCACCCGAAGACTCTCCCACCGGTGACCCCGGACGAGTGAAGCCGGCCGACACCCACCCGGCCGACCGGAACCCGGCTCGCGCCCACCGGCGTGGCCGACCGACAACCCGGCCCCGTCCCGACGGACGCGCCGGCCAGATCGACGAAAGGCAACAACCGTGCGACGCATCACCGCAACCCTCGCCGCGGCCGCACTCGCCCTGGGCCTCGCCGCCTGCGGGGCCGACGGCGGCGACGCGGCCGATCCGAACGCCCCGCTCAAGGTCGGCGTCAGCCCCGTCCCGCACGGGGAGATCCTCACCTACATCAAGGACAACCTCGCCGAGCCGGCCGGGCTGAAGCTGGAGATCGTCGAGTTCACCGACTACGTCCAGCCGAACCGCGCGCTGCAGGAGAAGCAGCTCGACGCCAACTACTTCCAGACGGTGCCCTACCTGGAGACCGAGGAGAAGGCCAAGGGCTACCGGTTCGCCGCGCTGAAGCCGGTGCACATCGAGCCCCTGGGCCTCTACTCCAAGAAGGTGCGCACCCTCGCCGACCTGCCGACCCGGGCGGTGGTGGCGATCCCGAACGACCCGACCAACTCGGGCCGGGCGCTCAACCTGCTCGCCCAGCACGGCGTGATCACGCTGAAGGAGGGGGCCGGGGTCGCCGCCACCCAGCGGGACATCGCCGACAACCCGAAGCAGCTCCAGTTCAAGGAGCTGGAGGCGGCCCAGCTGCCGCGCAGCCTGGACGACACCGACGCCTCGGTGATCAACGGCAACTACGCGATCGAGAGCGGTCTGAAGCCGGCCACCGACGCGCTCGCGCTGGAGAAGGCCGAGAACAACCCGAACGCGAACCTGGTCGTGGTCCGGGACGGCGACGAGGACGACCCGCGGGTCGCCAAGCTGGAGCAGCTGCTGCACTCCGCCGAGGTGAAGTCGTTCATCGCGGAGAAGTACCAGGGTTCGGTACTCGCCGCGTTCTGAGCCGAGATCCACGAGCCCGGTCCCGTCAGCGGGGCCGGGCTCGCGCCGTACCAGGGCGACCCACTCGATCTGAGAGTTCTTCGGGTTTGTCGCGATGGTCGATCACTGCCGCTGTCAGACTTGGTCGGTGAGCACGGACGAGCAGCTGGTGGGCACGCACCGGCTGCAACCGGCCGCCCCCGGTGCCAAGGTCACCCGGTTGGAGCTCTTCTACGACCTCGTCTTCGTTTTCGCGTTCATCAACGTCACCAACGCCTCCGCCAAGACCCTCGGCCAGGGTGGTCTGCTCGGCGGCGTCCTGGTGCTCGCGCTGCTCTGGTTCGCCTGGAGCGGCTTCGCAACCCTCGGCAACGCGGTCCGCGCCGACCGGGGCATCATGCCGCTGTTCGGCTTCGCCACCATGGCGGCGATCTTCGTGGCCTCGCTGTCGGTGCCGGAGGCGTTCAGCGACGACCCGCCCGGGCTTCCCGGCGACCTGGTCTTCGCGGCCTGCTACCTGGTGGTCCGCGACCTCCAGGTGCTGGCCTTCTGGTACGCCGTCCGCAACGACCCGAAGCTGCGGCCGCGCTGGCGGCGGCTGGCCGGGCCGCCGTTCGTCACGGTGTCGCTGCTGCTGGTCGCCGCGCTGGTGCCGCAGCGGCTCTTCGACGGCACCGCCGAACTCGCCGCCCGGGTCGCGCTCTGGGGGCTCGCGATCGCCGTCGCGTACGTGATGGGCCAGCGCATCCGGACCGAGGGCCTGACCATCGTCTCGGCCGGCCACTGGGCGGAACGGCACGCCCAGATCATCCTGATCGCGCTCGGCGAGTCGATCATTTCGCTCGGCGTGGGCCCCGGCCTGTCGGTCGGCCTGCCGCTCACCTGGCCGGTGATCGGGGCGGCGACACTCGGCATCGCGGTGATCGCCGCCCTGTGGTGGGTGTACTTCGACAGTCGGGCGATTGCCGGGGAACGGGCCCTGCACCGCGTCCACGGGCCGGCCCGGATCGCCCTGGCCCGCGACGCCTACAGCTACCTGCACCTGCCGATGATCCTCGGGATCATCCTGTTCTCCCTCGGCCTGAAGCGGGCGCTGGCCGCGATCGCCGAAAGCGCGAGCGTCGGCCTACGGGAGCGGGTCGACGCCCTCGACGTCGTCCTGCTGCACGGCGGCGTGATCGTCTATCTGCTGGCGGTGCTCGGCTTCCAAATCCGCACCGTGCACTGGTTCAGCCGGCTCCAGGTGGTCTCGCTGATGGTGCTGGCGGCGCTGGTCCCGGTCGGCGCCGCACTTCCGCCGTTCGGGGCGCTGGCCCTGCTGGTGGTGGCGATCGTGCTCATCGCGACCGTGGACACCCTCCGTATGCGGCAGCACCGGCAGCGACTGCGGGAGGAGAAGTTCGAGGAGGAACGGGCCCTCGAGGTCGAGGAGACCGAACTGCGCCGCCGGCGCCTGGCGGCGGCCGAGGCCGACCCGACCGACCGCCGCGGCGACTACGGCCAGGCTGCCGCCCACCCGTCGGGCGACGACCGCCCGGCGGAAGGCGACGCCGCCCCGTGACCCGCGGTCACGACGCCTCGGTGTCGAACTCGCAGAGCACCACCGAGGCGTCGTCGGCGGGCTTGTGCCGGCGCAGCCGGTCCGGGTGGTCGCGCTCGGCCGCCCGGACCCGGTCGACCAGCGCGCCCGGGCCCTCGGCGGTCACCACGTCGAGCAGCCCCGCCCAGTCCAGGACCCCGAACTGCTCCACCGCGGCCGACGCGCCGTCGCTGAGCAACACCGCCCGGCGTACCGCCCCGGGCCCGCGCAGCGGCAGGGTGCCGGCCACCGCGTGGAACGCCGCGTCCGGATCGGCGGCGGCCACCCAGTAGCCGTGCGTACGGTTCATCCGTTCCCGCTGCACCGCGACGGCCTGCCGGAACCGGGTCGTCCGGTCGACGGAACCGGCCGGCACCGCCGCCACGGTCTCGCGCAACTCGGCCATCGCGGCGTCCAGTCGGTCGTCGGAGACCACGGTCACCTGGCCACCCGCGTCGAGCACCAGCGGGCTGTCGCAGAGCACCAGGTAGTCGAGGTGGTGGCCGCCGTCGCGCAGCAGGCAGACGGTGCTGGAGGGGGTGCCCGGGTGGTCCAGGTCGCACTCGTCGCTGTGATCCGAGCGGACGGCCAGGATCGCCGCCGCCAGGTTGCTCATCAGGGTCGCCGTGGGCCGGGCCGCCTCGGCCACCCCGAGCCGGGCGGCGAGGTGCCGCACGTACCAGGACGGACCGTGCACGCAGCCGGTGTCGAAGCCCTCCGGCACGGTCGCGCCGTCCAGCACGCCGACCAGCGGCCCGAACCGGAAGACCAGGTCCTCGTTGACCGGCCGGCCGGGGGGCGGCGCGGACGCGGAACGTACCCGCATCGTCCGCGCCGCCCCGATCACCCGGGTCGCCTCAGCGGCGGCGGAGGTCGTCGGCTGCCTCATGCGCCTGCCCCTGCACCTGGTGGGTGGCCGACCGGCCCTGCTCCCGTACGGCGGACGCACCGTGCATGGCGGTCGAGCCCACCGACGCCGCGGCGTGCTGCACCGGCTCGCGCATGTTCTGGCGCATGTTGTCGCGGACCTGGTGGCCCACCTGGCTGGCCTGCTGACGCAGCACGTCCGAGTGCTCGGTGACGATGTCACGGGCCTGCCCGGCCCACTGCCGCTCGGGGCGGCTCGGCGGGATCAGGGACGAGACCAGCAGCCCGGCGCCGAAGGCGATCAGGCCGGCGGCGAGTGGATTGCCCTGCGCCTGCTCACCGAGCTGGCGGGCCGAGCCCGCCGCGTGTGACACCTGCTCGCGGCCCTGCTGCCCGAGCTGGCGGGCCGAGCCCGCCGCGTGTGACACCTGCTCGCGGCCCTGCTGCCCGAGCTGGCGGGCCGAGCCCGCCGCGTGTGACACCTGCTCGCGGCCCTGCTGCCCGAGCTGGCGGGCCGAGCCCGCCGCGTGTGACACCTGCTCGCGGCCCTGCTGCCCGAGCTGGCGGGCCGAGCCCGCCGCGTGTGACACCTGCTCGCGGCCCTGCTGCCCGAGCTGGCGGGCCGAGCCCGCCGCCTGGGACATCCGCTGGCCGGCACCGTGGCCGTCCGACTGTGCACCCATCACCTTCTCCTTCGCTCGGGTCAGCGCGCCGCGGGCCTGCCCGACACGCTCACCGGCGATCCGTCGCGGATTGACCCGGTCGGCCAATGCGTCGATGTCACTGCTCAACTCGTTCCGGGTGTGCTCGATCTCCCACCGGATCCGGTCCGGATCGGACATCGTCTGCTCCCTTCCGGTCGGTTCACCGGCCACGCAGCGCGTTCGGCAACTGCCGCGCGGTTTCCTGGGTGCGGGGTAGCACCGCTCGCATCTCGCGCAGCCTGTTCCGCGCGTTGACGAGCAGGATGCCGCCGACCACGGCCCAGGCGATCGCCACGAGCAGCGCGGCCCAGCCCTGGTCCATCACATTGGACAAACCCCACCACACCGCGTACGACACGAACAGCACGGCCAAGAAGCCGGCCAGTCCCGCGCCGCCGAACATGCCGCCGGCCTTCCCGGCCTGGCTCGCCTCCTCGCGGAGCTCCGCCTTGGCCAGCTCGACCTCCTTGCGGACCAGCGTGGAGAGATCCCGCGTCACGTCGCCGAGCAGATCGCCGACGGACGCCTGGGTTCGCTCCTTCTCCGGGGCACTCACGGCGCCACCCCGCCGCGGATGTCGCCCTCCGGCCGACCCGGCGGCGTCGCGTTGCGCACCCGGGCCGCACCCACGTACGGCGACTCGGCCTCGTACGGCGCCGCGACCGTCTGCTCGTACGGACGCGGTCCGGCCTGGGGCGCACCGGGCATGGCACCGGGCCCGCCCGGTTGCGCCATCTCCTCGCTCGGGGCACCCCGGCCGCCGCCGTCGCCCGGGGACTTGAGGCTCCGGGTCAGCCGCCCGAACAGCAGGCCGGCCACCGCCGCGCCGGCCAGGAAGGTGCCCGGATGCTGCCGCGCGTACGCGCGCACCTCGTCCATCATCGCAGTCGGCTCCCGGTGCTCGATCCAGCCGGCCGCCTGCTCGGCGACGTCGGCCGCCCGGCGGACCGCCTGGGCAGCCATCCCGGAGTCCTGGCTGCATTCCGCCATCGAGTTGAGCTCGCGGCCAATGCCACGCAGGCCGTCCGCGGCCCGCTGCTTCTGCGCATGGGCCTGGCCGCGCATCTGGTTGGTGGCTTCGCCGGTCAGGTGCCGCGCCTGCTGTCGCGCCTCCTGGGCGACGTGGCCGCCCTGTTCGGCCGCGGCGTGGGCGATCTGCCCACCGGCCTGGGTCGCCTGGTGCCCGACCCGCGACGCCTGCTGCCGGGCCTGCTGCCCGGTGCCGGCCGCACCGTCCGGTGGCCGGCTCGGGTTCATCCCCGTCATTAGCCCGCTCCCTCCGTCGGCCCCGGGGCAGCGCCCCGGAACGTGATCCGGCTGCGAGACCCGCAGCCCGGAACGTCATCCGCCTACCCGCGCGGCTCGCCAGCATTCCGGCGGGCCGCAGGGGCATCCGACGGAAACCGGATCGGAACGGGCATACCGGCCCGAGACGGCCGGCCGGCGCGAAGCGGTCAGCGGCGACGGTTGCGGGCCCGGGACGACCGCAGCCGGCGCAACCGCCCGACCAGCACGGGCGCGGCGGCCAGCGCGGCCGGGTGGTCGAGAAGGGCGTTGAGCAGTTGGTAGTAGCGGGTGGCGGAGAGGCCGAAAGTGTCCCGGATGGCCTGTTCCTTGGCCCCGGCGTGCCGCCACCACCGCTGCTCGAAGTCGAGGATCGCGCGCTCCCGCTCGGTGAGAACGCCGGCCGTGCCCGGCGCGGCGTCGCCGTCCGACGCGGCACCGTCCGGCGCCGTGTCGTCGATCGGCGGCGCCTCCGTCGGGTCGCCCACGACGCCGGACGACGCACGAGGCACCGTCTCCGCCGCCGCGCCGGTCGCGTCCCGCGCCTCCTGGACGCGCGGCGCGGTCTCCGCCTCCGGGGCGGTGCGCGGCGGTGGGACCGGGGTCGCCTCGCTGCCCGGCGCGGAGCGTGGCGGCGGGACGCTACCGCCGGCGCGGGAGCCGGCCGTCCGTCCGCCCCGGTCGGCCGCGGAGGTCTCGGTGGCCGGGGAGGCGTCGGCGGGCTGCATGGCGCTCCTTGCGGGCAACGGCGGCCGGCACGGCGACGCCGACCGGGGATCTCAGCCTAACCAGGGCCCACCCGAACCGCACCAGACGCCGGCGGCGGCGCGGCCCGGGTCGGGGAGGACCGGGGATCGCGCCGCCGCCGTACGGTCAGGAGATGTCCCGCCGGCGCATCGCCCAGAGCGCCGCGCCGAGGATCACCACCAGCCCGACGCTCAGCAGCACCGAGGACTGCTGCCAGGTGACGTCGAACGTCTCCGGTCGGCACTCCCCGGTGAAGGTGGCGTTGCACGCCTCCCAGTCCTCCAGGGTCACCTTCTTCTGCATCCACGCCACCGCGTACGTGGGCAGCAGCCAGACCTCGGCGAAGCGCACCCCGGCCATGTCGAGCAGGATGGCCAGCCCGAACTGGCCGACCACCATCACCGCGATCGCCCCGCCCAGAGCCATCGCGGTGTGCCGGCCCAGCGAGGCCAGCGCGAACCCGACGGTTGCCGTCACGAGGACCAGCACGATGCCGCGGAGCCCGGTCAGGCCGAACGACTGCCAGACGCCCGAGGTCACCTTCTCGGTGCTGCCGCGGAACGTGGCGACCAGCCAGAACCCGCCGAACCACGCGACCGCGGCGGGCAGCGCCACCGCGAGCACCCCGGTGAGCAGCGCCGCCAGCTTGGTGAACAGCACGTTCAGCCGCTTCGGCCGCCACAGCAGCAGGTTCATCATGCCGCCGGTGCTCCACTCCGCCCCGACGAACGAGGCGCCGACCACGAACCCGACCAGCGCCAGGATCGCCGCGAAGGGCAGCAGGGTGAAGCCGAAGTTCTCCCGGAAGTCGAAGGTGGACGGCAGGAACCAGCGCGCCTCGATCGCCTCGCGGGGCGGCGGGCTGATCACCGAGCAGTCCGGGGGGAAGCGGTCGGCGTCCGCCGTGCCCTCGGTCTTCGCCCGCTCGCAGGCGAGGCGTTCCTGCTCGCTCCAGCGGACCTGCTCCTGGTACTGCTGCTCGGCCTGGCGCTCGGCCCGGGCGTACGCGCCCGCGTCGATCTTCTGGTTGCTGAAGAAGACACCGATCATCACGGTGGCCAGCACCAGCAGGCCGAGCAGGGTCATCCAGCGGGTGAAGCGCCGCTTGGCCAGCCGGCGCAGCTCCGTACGGTAGAGACTCACGCGCCCCAACCTCCTCCGGTGGCGCCGGGCTGCCCCGCGCCACCGACCTTCGTGGACTGGTCGACCTGCCGGTGCTGGCCGGGTACCGGCGCGGTGGCGGTCAGTTCGAGGAAGACGCTCTCCAGGTCGACGGCGACCGGGGCCAGCTCGCTGACGTACAGGCCGCGCTCGGCCAGCAGCCGGGTCACCGTGGCCGGCTTGTCGACCCCGGCGAGCATCAGGTGGTCCGGATGACCGGTCACCCGGATCCCGGCGCCGGTCAGCGCCTCGGTGGCGGCCGGCAGGTCGGTGACCGCCTCCAGCCGCACCCGGACCGCGCCGGAGGAGTGCTCGGCCAACACCTGCTCGACCGGGCCGAAGGCCACCCGGCGGCCCAGCGAGATGATGGTGACCGAGTCGCAGATCAGTTGGATCTCGCCGAGGATGTGGCTGGAGAGCACCACGGTCATGCCGGACTCGGCGAGGTTGCGCATCAGCGTGCGCATCTCCCGGATGCCGCCGGGGTCGAGGCCGTTCGCCGGCTCGTCGAGGATCAGCAGCTTCGGGTTCTTCAGCAGGGCCGAGGCGACGGCGAGCCGCTGCTTCATGCCGAGCGAGTAGGTCTTCACCCGCTCGCCGGCCCGGTCGCGCAGGCCGACCAGCTCCAGCACCTCGTCGATCCGGGTCGCCGGCACGTTCCCCGCGCCGGCCAGCAGGGACAGCGTGTCCCGGGCGGAGAAGTGCGGGAAGAACTGCGGGCTCTCCACGATCGCGCCGACCTGCCCGGCAACCGCGGGCAGCGCCGCGGGCACCTCGTGCCCGAGGATCGCCATCCGCCCGCCGTTGGGCCGGATCAGGCCGAGCAGCGTACGCAGGGTGGTGGTCTTGCCGGAGCCGTTGGGGCCCAGGAAGCCGTGCACCTGCCCCGCCTCGACCCGCATGTCGAAGCCGTCGAGCGCGTTTCTGGTGCCGCGCCGACGACTCTTGTACGTCTTACGTAGACCTTCTATCTCCAGGACAGCTGGCAAGCTGCACCTCCCCCGATGGGCGGTATGACAGGCGACACCATACTCGGTATGCAGAACCGTGCAATACCCGGTATGCATCGGTACGCCGGACAGTTACCGACAGCGAGGAAAACGAGTGGATCAGGCGCAGATGACGCTGACCCCGGCGGCCCGGAACGCCTCGACCACCTCCGGGTTGGCGCCGGAGTCGGTGACCAGGGTCTCCACCCGGTCCACCGGGCAGATCCGGGCGAAGGCGTGCCCGCCCAGTTTGGACGAGTCGGCGATGATGACCACCCGCTTGGCCCGGGCGACCATGAGGTTGTTCATCGCCGCCTCGCCCTCGTGGTGGGCGGCGGCGCCGAGCTGCGGGTCGATCGCGTCCACGCCGAGCAGGGCGACGTCCAGGGTGACCTCGCGCAGCAGTGCCCCGCCCAGCGGCCCGACCAGCTCGAACGACTTGGGGCGCACCACCCCGCCGGCCACCACCACCTTCATCCGGGAGCGGACCAGCAGCTCGTTGGCGATGTTCAGCGCGTTGGTCACCACGGTGAGCTGGGCGCCCTCGGCACTGGTGTTCAGATCCGGGCGGACGGCCAGCGCCCGGGCCACCTCGGTGCTGGTGGTGCCGCCGTTCAGGCCGACCACGGTGCCCGGCGACACCAGCGCCGCGGCGGCCGCGCCGATCCGCTGCTTCTCGGCCGAGTGCTTGGCCGTCTTGTAGCGCAGCGGCAGGTCATAGGAGACACCGTTGGCGACCGCGCCACCCCGGGTCCTGGTGATCATCTGCTGCTGGGCCAACTGGTCGAAGTCGCGCCGGATGGTGGCCTGCGAGACGTCCAGCCGCTCGGCGGCCTCCTCGACGCTGACCCGGCCACTGTCGGTCAGCATTTCGAGCAGGGCGTTCCATCTGGCGTACCGGTCCACCCCAGGGCCTCCAGTTACTGCGCGGTCGGTGATTGATTGCGTGCACACTAGTGCGCGAAACTACGAGGGCGCAAAACCCTGGCCTGCTCGATCGCGCCACCGGTTGCCACGGCCTACCGGGTTCGCGCAGAATGACGCGCGAAAGACGGGTCAAACGAGCCGTATTGCGCACCGTTCTCCCCTGCGAGGAGTTCTCATGGCGTACGTCGACGCGGAGATCGCCAGCCAGCCCGAGTGCTGGCGGGAGGCGGCGCAGCTGGCCGGGACGGTGGCCGGGCAACTGCCCCGCCCGGGCGAGCGGGTCGCCGTGGTCGGCTGCGGCACGTCGTGGTTCATGGCGATGGCGTACGCGGCCCGCCGCGAGGCCGCCGGCCAGGGCGAGACCGACGCCTTCCAGGCGTCCGAGTTCCCCGCCGGCCGCCGCTACGACCGGCTCGTGGCGATCACCCGCTCCGGCACCACCACCGAGGTGCTCGAACTGCTCACCGCGCTGCGCGGGCAGGTGCCGAGCACGGTGCTGGTCGGCGACCCCGGTTCCCCGGCGGTCGGGCTGGCCGACGCCGCGGTGACCATGCCCTTCGCCGACGAGCGCTCGGTGGTGCAGACCCGGTTCGCGACCACCGCGCTGGCGCTGCTCCGCGCCCACCTCGGCGACAACATCACCACGCTGGTCGCCGACGCCGAGGTGGCGGTCCGCGCCCCGCTGCCGATCGAGCCGTCCCGGATCGAGCAGGTCACCTTCCTCGGCCGGGGCTGGACGGTCGGACTGGCCCAGGAGGCCGCGCTGAAGTGCCGCGAGGCGGCCACCTTCTGGGCCGAGGCGTACCCGGCGATGGACTACCGGCACGGCCCGATCTCGATCGCCGCGCCCGGCCGGCTGGTCTGGGCGTTCGGCGACCTGCCCGACGGGCTGGCGGAGGACGTGGCGGCCACCGGCGCCACCTTCGTGCACAGCCGCACCCACGGCTGCCGGACCGTCCTGAGCAGCTGGGCGGCCGGCCGTACGCCGGTCGACCCGATGGCCGACCTGATCCTGGCCCAGCGGTTCGCCGTCGCGCTGGCCACCAGCCGCGGCCTCGACCCGGACGCCCCGCGCCACCTGACCCGCTCAGTGGTGCTGGCGTGACCCCAGCTCACGCCGTCGTCGCCCTGGACGTCGGCGGCACCGGGATGAAGTGCGCCCTGGTGGACCCGGACGGCACCGTGCTGCACAGCGAACGGCACCCGACCGGCGCCGAGCGCGGCCCGGCGGCCGTGGTCGACACCATCCTGGAGGTCGCCGAAGGGCTGGCCGGCAAGGCCCGCGCCGACGGGCGCACCCCGGTGGCGCTCGGCATCGCCGTGCCCGGGGTGGTCGACGAGGCGCGCGGGGTGGCGGTCTGGTCGGCGAACGTGGGCTTTCGGGACGTACCGCTGCGGGAGCTGGCCCAGGCGCGGCTCGGGCTGCCCGCGGCGCTCGGCCACGACGTGCGGGCCGGCGGGCTCGCCGAGGCCCGGCTGGGCGCCGGCCGGGGCGCCGGGCACGTGCTCTTCGTCGCCATCGGCACCGGCATCGCCGCCGCACACGTGGTGGACGGCTCGGCCGCGGTCGGCGCGCACGGCGCGGCCGGCGAGATCGGGCACATCCTGGTCCGCCCCGGCGGTCCCCGCTGCGGCTGCGGCCGCCCCGGCTGCCTGGAGGCGGTGGCCTCGGCGTCCGCGGTCGGCCGGCGCTACGCCGAGCTGGCCGGGGAACCGGCGACCGCGGCCGAGGTGGCGGCCCGGGCGGCGGCCGGCGAGGCGCTGGCCGGGCAGGTCTGGCGGGAGACCGTCGAGGCCCTCGCCGACGGCCTGGCCAGCGGCCAGGCGCTCTTCGACGTGGAGACGATCGTGCTGGGCGGCGGCCTGGCCCAGGCCGGCGCCCAGCTGCTCGACCCGCTGCGCGCGGCCCTGCACGAGCGGATGACCTTCCACCGGGAGCCGCGCCTGGTCGCGGCCGCCCTCGGCGACGAGGCCGGCTGCCTCGGCGCCGCCCTGCTCGCCCTCGACGACCTGGAGAAACGATGACCGTGCGGGTCAACGGCAAGGTGGTGACCCCGACCGGCGTGATCCGGCAGGGCTGCGTGGAGATCAACGGCGACCGAATCACCGCGGTGGCCGAGTACCCGTCGGTGCGCGACGGGCACTGGATCCTCCCCGGCTTCGTCGACATGCACACCCACGGCGGCGGCGGGCACACCTTCACCACCGGCGATGCCGGGCAGGCCCGGCAGGCCGCCGCGTTCCACCGGCGGCACGGCACCACCACCCTGCTGGCCAGCCTGGTCAGCTCGCCGTTCGAGCTGATGCGGTCGGCCACCGCGGCGTACCGGCCGCTGGTGGCCGAGGGCGTGCTGGCCGGCATCCACTTCGAGGGGCCGTACCTCTCCGCGGCCCGCTGCGGCGCGCAGAACCCGGAGTTCCTCCGCGACCCGTCCACCGAGGAACTGGCCGAGCTGATCGAGCTGGGCGGGGACGCGATCCGGATGGTCACGCTCGCCCCGGAGCGCGACGGCGCGCTGGAGGCGGTCAAGCTGCTCACCGCCCACCGGGTGGTCGCCGCGGTCGGGCACACCGACGCGACGTACGACGAGACCCGGGCCGCGGTGGCGGCCGGCGCGAGCGTCGGCACCCATCTGTTCAACGGGATGCGGCCGCTGCACCACCGCGAACCCGGTCCGGTGGTGGCTCTGCTGGACGCCCCGAACGTGGTCTGCGAACTGGTCGCCGACGGGGTGCACCTGCACGACGGGATGCTCACCTTCGCCACCTCGGTGGCCGGGCCGGAACGGGCGGCGTTGATCACCGACGCGATGGCCGCCGCCGGCATGCCCGACGGCGAGTACGAGCTGGGCGGTCAGGCCGTCACGGTGTCCGACGGCGTGGCCCGGCTGACCCGCGACGGCGCGATCGCCGGCAGCACGCTCACCATGGACGCCGCGCTGCGGCACGCGCTGGCGGCGGGCATCCCGATGGCCGACGCGGCCCGGATGGTCGCCACCACACCGGCCCGGGCGATCGGCCTCGGCGACCGCCTGGGCGCCCTCCAGGTCGGCCTCCGCGCCGACCTGGTGGTGCTCGACGACGACCTCAACGTGGTCCGGGTGATGCGCGGCGGCTCCTGGCTGGGGTGACCGGGCCGCGACCCGTCCCGTTCCCGCTGCCTCGACGGTGCGGCCGCAACCGACCGGCCCGGGCCCGTGGAGACGGGCGACGCCGCGCGTCGCCTCAGCCGTCACCGACTGCCGGGGCGGAGCCTCAGCCGGCGGTGGGTACCTCGACGCCGAGCACGGCCTGCTCGTCGGGGCGGTGCACCAGCACGTCCGACAGGTACGACTGCACGGCCGGGGCCATCCCGACGTCCCGGCCGGCCCGCTCGGAGAGCAGCCACTTGTGCTCGATGATCTGGGCGAAGAGTTCCTGCGGCTCCAGCTTGCGGCGCAGGTGCGCGGGGACCGCCCGGACCACCGGCTCGAAGACCTCGGTCAGCCAGCGGTGCGCGGCCTGCTGCTCGTCGGTCAGGTCGCTCTCCGCCCGGTACGCGTCCAGGTCGTTGAGCAGCCGCCGGGCCTGGTTCTCCTCGGCGTCCAGGCCGGTCAGCCGGAGCAGCCGCCGGGTGTGGTAGCCGGCGTCGACCACCTTTGGCCGGATCAGGTAACGGCCGTTGCCGATGGTGGACATGGCCACCTCGGCCACGTCGAAGCCCAGCTCGTTGAGCCGGCGGATCCGGCCCTCGATGTCGTGCCGGGCCTCCCGCTCGACCTGCTGCTCGTAGGTGATCTCGTGCCAGAGCCGCTCGTAGCGCTGCACGACCTCCTCGCAGACCACCTCCGGGTCGATCGACTCGTGCAGCAGCCCGGCCGCCTGTAGGTCCAGCGCCTCGCCGAAGATGTTGACCCGGGCGATCTCCAGATCCTCGCCGCGCTGGCCGTTGGAGAGTGAGTGGTGCAGCGCCCCGGTCTCCGCGTCCACCAGGTACGCCGCGAACGCCCCGGCATCCCGTCGGAACAGCGTGTTGGACAGCGAGCAGTCGCCCCAGAAGAAGCCGGTCAGGTGCATCCGGACCAGCAGCGCGGCGAGCGCGTCGAGCAGCCGGCCCATGGTCTCCGGCCGCAGGGTGTGCGAGAAGAGCGCCCGGTAGGGCAGCGAAAACTGCAGGTGGCGAGTGATCAGCACCGGGTCGAGCGGCTCGCCGTCGTCGGTCTGCCGGTCGGCGACGATCGCCACCGCCTCGACCGACGGAAAGTCGATCCGCTCCAGCGCGCGGAGCAGGTCGTACTCGCGCTCGGCCACCCGCTCGCCGGTCTCCTTCACCGCGTAGACGTAGCCGCCGAGGCGGACGAACCGGACGACGTGCCGGGAGATGCCCTGCGGCAGCGCGACCAGGTGCTGGGCAGGCCACTCCTCCAGCGGGGTCGACCAGGGAAGGTCGAGCAGCGCCGGGTCGACGAGGGCCGAGGTGATCCGCACGGCGACAAGTGTGACGCCTCCCCCCGCCCGAGCGCTTCCCCACGTGGCTGGGCACACAGCCGCCCCCGGGCCGCGCCGCCAGGCCGCCGCGCGGGGCCGGTAGCGTGGTCGCGTGCGGGAGACCACGCCGGTACGGCGGAAGGTGCGGCTCCGGCCGGTCCGCCCGGCCGGCTGGTGGTTCGACGCCGCGCTGCTGGCCGCGCTCGTCGGGCTGACCGTGGCGCTCGCCACCGACCGGCTCTTCGGCATCGATCGGGCGGTCGCCGACTGGTCGGCGGCGCACCGGCCGACGGCCGCGCACTGGACGGCGGTGGTCCTCAACTACCTCGGCCAGGGCACCCCGTTGACGCTGATCGCGCTGGGGCTCGGGGTGCTGCTCGCCGTCCGGCTCAGATCGGTGCGGCCGGTGCTGCCCCCGGTGCTCGCGTTCGGGCTCACCAACCTGACCATCGGCCCGTTGAAGGTGTGGACCGCCCGACCGGCGCCGAGCGCCAGCGTGAAGGAGCCGTTCCTGCCGCCGGAGCAGACCCTGCCGCTCTTCCAGGAGGACCTGCCGCTCCGGTTCGCCCAGTCGTACCCGTCCGGGCACGTGGCCAACGCGATCGTCTGGTACGGCGTGATCGCCCTGCTGCTCGCCCCGCTGCTGCGCAGCTACGGGCGCAGCGTGCCGCACCGGCTGGTCGCCGTGGTCCGGGTGGTGCCGCCGCTGGTCGTCCTCTCCACCACCACCTACCTGGGCTGGCACTGGCTCACCGACTCGGTGGCCGGGCTGCTGCTGGGCCTGCTGCTGGACCGGCTGCTGCACCGGGTGCCCTGGGACGACCTGCCGCTGCCGCCCGGTCTCCGGGACGTTGGCCGCCCGTTCATCTCGGCCGCCTAGCCTGCCGTCGTGAACCAACTCGCGCGCCGGCTGGGCGTACCCGATGCGGTGGTCATCGGGCTGGGGTCGATGCTCGGTGCGGGCGTCTTCGTGGTCTTCGCCCCGGCCGCCGCGGACGCCGGCGGGGCGGGGCTGTTGGCGGCACTGGCACTGGCCGGCTTCATCGCCTTCTGCAACGCGACCAGTTCGGCCCGGCTCGCCGCCCGCTACCCCGAGTCCGGCGGCACCTACGTCTACGGACGGGAACGACTCGGCCCGTTCGCCGGCTTCCTGGCCGGCTGGGGGTTCGTGGTCGGCAAGACGGCGAGCTGCGCGGCGATGGCGCTGACCATCGGGGCGTACCTCTGGCCGGGGCAGGCCCGGCTGGTCGCGATCGCGGCGGTGCTGGCGGTGACCGCGGTGAACCTGCGCGGTATCGGCAAGACCGCGACCGTGACGAAGCTGCTGGTCGGGCTGGTGCTGGCGGTGCTCGCCCTGGTCGCGGTCGCCGGCGCGGCCGACGTCTCGCTGGACCGGCTCGGCGAACCCGGCGGCTCCGGCCGGGGTGTGCTCACCGCCGCCGGCCTGCTCTTCTTCGCCTTCGCCGGGTACGCCCGGATCGCCACCCTCGGCGAGGAGGTGCGCGACCCGGAGCGGACGATTCCCCGGGCGGTGCCGCTGGCCCTCGGCGTGGTGCTGGCGATCTACCTGGTGCTGGCCGTGGTCGCGGTCGGCGTGCTCGGCGCCGACCGGCTGGCCGGCTCCGCCGCGCCGCTGGCCGACGTGGTGACCGCCGCCGGGCTGCCCGGCCTGGCCTGGGTGGTCCGCGCCGGGGCGACCGTCGCGGTGACCGGCGTGCTGCTCTCCCTGCTCGCCGGCGTGGGACGCACCACCCTGGCGATGGCCCGCCGCCGCGACCTGCCGGGCGCGCTGGCCGCCGTGCACCCGGTCCACCAGGTGCCGCACCGGGCCGAACTGGCGGTGGCCGCGGTGGTGATCCTGGTGGTCGCGCTCGGCGACGTCCGGCAAGCGATCGGCTTCTCCAGCTGTACGGTGCTGGTCTACTACGCGATCACCAACGCCTCCGCGCTCACCCTGGGCCGGGACCCGTCCCGCAAGCTGCCCGTTCAGGTGCTGGCGGCGTTGGGGCTGGTCGGCTGCCTGCTGCTCGCGGTCAACCTGCCGTTGGCCAGCGCGCTGGCCGGTTTCGCCGTGCTGGCCGTCGGTGCCGCCTGGTACGCCCTCCGACCGGCGCGACGCTGACTTTCCGTCAGTCCGTCTCGCGGGGATTCGTCGGCACCTGGCGGGCGAGGTGCTCCCAGCCCTCGGCGGCGGCCGCGTCGGCGAAGCGCAGCTCGAACTCGGTCCCGACGGCCGGAGGTGCCGCCCGATCTCCCCGCTTCGGGCTCATTCCCTGCCCTCCGGGGCAGGCACCGGGCCGAAGTCACCGCCCGGCTCTCGCGTAAGAATCTCCAGCAGCTCCGGGTCGGCATGGATCTCGGCGGTGTGCCGCCACTGCGTGAGCAGGACGGCGACCGGCGTCAGGTTCCCCAGCGAGGCGGCACCCTGCGCGACGGTGATCAGCTCAGTGAGCAGTTGGTCGACGTCCTCGTCCGGGAGGAACGCCACCCACGGCAGCGCCTCACCCAGCACCCGGCGGACCACGTCGTCGGGCTCCGACCGGACGAGGCCGGCCAGCAGCCGCGCGGTGAAGGCGATGACCACCGCGTCCCGCTCCAGTTGATCGGCACGGGTCAGGGCAAGATCGCTGGCGTCGCGACGCCGCAGCCGCAGCGCGCGCACCGACTGCAATCGGTCGGCAGCAGCCGCCGGGCGATGCAGGAACTCGCTGAAGGGCAGTTCCTCGTACACAGCCGCCATGACTTCCACACTACCTTGGAAGTCCCCGGAGGAACGCCAGCTCCAGTCGACGGTTCGAGTGCTCCTGCGGTCCGACACAGCCCTCACCGCGGTTAGCCCGGCTGGCCGGTGCCCTCCGGCTGGCGGGCGCCGTCGTCCGGGCCGGGACCGTGCGGCGGTCCACCGTTCCCGGCCGAGGGGGGTGCCGTGACCGGCCCCGGCCGGTCGGCGGCGGGCTGCCCCGGCAGGACCCCGCCGCCGGCCGGCGGGACGTTCGGCGCGCCGGACACCGGCGGGACGGGGCGAGGCGGCGGGCCCGGCCGGGACGCCGGGACGCCGGGGCGGGCCGGGAGGGCCGGAGGCGCGCACTGCCGGGTCAGCCAGTCCAGGCCGGCCCGGCGGGCCACCACGGTGAGCCGGTCACCGGCGAAGATCACCTGCCGGGGGTCGAGGTCCCGCCAGCTCGTCCGCCCGCCACCGGACGGGGTGCGGGCGATCAACCGCACCTGCCCGTCCCGGGAGGCGGCGCTGAGCGGCCGGCCGTCCAACTCGGATCCGGCGGCCACCGGCACCTCGGCCACCGGCAGCGCGTGCCGACCGACCGGGATGGTGGCGATCACCGCGCGTTCGGTCAGCGCGCCGGTGAACGCCGGGGCGGCCAGGTAGGAGACCGAGCGGGAGACGCCGATGCCGAACGCCTCCTCCACCCGCTCGGCGAAGTCGCCGTCGAACAGCCGCAGCACCACCCGCAGGTCCTCGCGGAGATCCCGGGCGGCAAGCGCCGCCTCCAGGTTGGCCACGTCGTCGGTGGAGACCACCACCAGGGCCTGACAGTCGCCGACCGACGCCGCCTCCAGGGTCTCCGGCTGGGCGGCGTCACCGACGATCAGCGGCACCTCCAACTGCCGGGCCAGGGTGGCCCCGCGCGGCTCCGCGTCCTTGTCGATCGCCACCACCTCGACGTCGTACTCGCGGAGCTGGGCCATCACCCGGGTGCCCACGTTTCCGAGACCGACCACCACCACGTGCCCGGAGCGCTCGGGTAGCCGGCCGGTGTGCAGGGCCAGCCGGGCGTTGACGATCCCGTCCACCACCACGGCCGTGATCAGCGGGATCAGCGCCAGCCCGGCGAGGTTGAGCACCACCTGCATGACCTGCGCGTCGGGCGCCTTGGTGGTGTCTGGGTCGGCGCCGCTGAGCGTGGTGACCAGGGTGAGGTAGAGCGCCTCGGCCGGCGAGACGTCCTCCGCCTGGGAGATCAGCGCGCCGAGCACCGCGATCACCCCGAGCACCAGCATCACCGCGATGCCGATCTTGCGGGTGGCGAAGCCACGGATCGCACGGAGCAGGACGGCGACCGGCCGCCGCCGCCGGCGCGCCCGGACCAGCCGCCGGGCGGCCACCTCGGTGCCCGGCGGCTGCCCGGTGGCCTCGGCGAGCACCAGGTCGGCGGTGGACTGGTCGGCGGGAAGCAGCCGCACCCGCTGCGGGTCACTCAGGTCGGCCAGCCCGCACACCACGTCCTGCTCGCGCACGTCGGCGCGGCGGGCCACCCGCAGCGTCCGGTCGCGGTGCTGGAAGTGGGTCGGGTCGACCTCGCCGAGCGCGGCGGCGACGAACGCCGGGGCGGCCATCTCGGCGTCGGAGAGCACCTCGACCCGGGCCTTGAGCAGCGTCCGGACCCCGTCGGCGAGGGTGTTGTTGAACATCCGCAGCACCTGGCGGACCTCGTCGTCGACCGCCTGGGCGCAGAGCGCCGCGTGCAGGTTGCCGACGTCGTCCTGGTGCAGCAGGGCCAGCCCGCTCGCCCCGGCCAGCCCGGCGGCCTGGAAGGTCGGCACGTCCAGCCGGTCGGAGCGGACCACCCGCACCCCGCGCAGGCCGGCGACGTCGGGGCCGGCCACCCGGTAGCGCTCCGGCACCACCACGGTGACCCGGGCGCCGCCGGCCGGCAGTTCGGTCTCCAGCAGCGCCTTGGCGACGTAGTAGGCGAGCGCGTCCCGCCCGCAGATCACGTAGTGGGGTCGGGGGTCACCGGCGGGCCGGAGCCGCCAGTTCCACTCGACCGCCCGTCGCGCCCGGTCCCGCCACGGCTCCCCCATGCCCGAATCGTAGTCAGCACGATCACGGTGGGCGACCCCGTCCGGTTTCCCGCCCGGCAGGCATGCCGGTTCGGCCGGCGGGTAGAGCAGGCGGCATGCAGACGTTCCTCCCGTACCCGGACTTTCTGGCGAGCGCCCGGACGCTGGACCAGAAGCGGCTGGGCAAGCAGCGGGTGGAGACGATCCAGGTGCTGCGCGGGCTGACCTGGCCGACGTACGGCTGGCGCAACCACCCGGCGGTGAAGATGTGGGCCGGGTACGAGGAGGCCCTGACCCGCTACGGGCTGGACATGTGCGCGGTCTGGTCCGAACCGGGGCGGGCGGACACCTGCGCCGCCACCATGACCCGCGACCTCGCCGCCGCCTGCGGCATCGCCACCGTCCGCAGCCAGGAGGAGTTGGCCGCCGCCGGTGAGCTGCCGCCCTGGCTGGGCCGGGAGGACCTGCACCTGAGCCACCGCTCGTCGCTGGTCCGCAAGGACCCGGAGCACTACCGGCCGATCTTCGGCGACGTCCCGTCCGAACTGGAGTACGTCTGGCCGGCCTCGGACCGGGAGCGGCGCTGTCTGCTGCCGACCGAGGGTTGACCGGGCAGACTGGACCCAGCATCGGCCGGGAAGGGTGCCCATGTCGCTGTCGCAGGTGCTCGGCCGGCTCGTCGGCGTACGCCAGCACCTGGTGGACCCGGGCGGCGGTGGCGCCCCCCGCGTGCCGCGCCCGGTCGAGGCCGTGGTGGTCGGCGGTGGCATCGCCGGCATGTCCGCGGCCGTGGTGCTCGCCGAGCGGGGCGTCGCGGTGACCGTGCTGGAGGCCGCGCCGACCCTCGGCGGCCGGCTCGGCGCCTGGCCGGAGACGCTCGCCGACGGCGTCCAGCAGGTGGAGCACGGCTTCCACGCGTTCTTCCGGCAGTACTACAACTGGCGTTCGATCCTCCGCCGGATCGACCCGGGACTGAATCTGCTCAAGCCGGTTGCGGGCTACCCGATCCTCAGCCGGCAATGGCCGACGGAGGAGTTCGGCGACCTGCCGCCGGCGCCCCCGCTGAACCTGCTGGCACTGCTGCTGCGCAGCCCCAGCCTGCGCCTGGCCGACCTGCGCGGGATGGACCGGGACGCGGCGCTGCCGCTGCTCAGCTACGACCGGGCGCGCACCTACGCCGAGCTCGACCACACCACCGCCGATGAGCTGCTCGCCTCGCTGCGGTTGCCGGACCGGGCCCGGGCGATGCTCTTCGAGGTCTTCTCGCACTCGTTCTTCAACCACGAGGCCGAGATGTCGGCCGCCGAACTGGTCGCCCAGTTCCATTTCTACCTGCTCGGCAACCCGGAGGGGCTGGCCTTCGACTGCCCCGACGAGGACTACGCGACGGCGATCTGGACGCCGCTGGCCCGGCACGTCGAGCGGCACGGCGGGCGGGTGCTGACCGGCGTCCCGGCCACCGCGCTGCACCGGGAGGACGGTGGCTGGCGGGTGGTCACCGCCGCCGGCCGGTCGTACCGGGCCGGGCACGTGGTGCTCGCCGTCGACCCGCCGGCGCTCGCCGCACTGGTCGGGGCCTCCCCCGGCCTGGTCGAGGCCGCGCCGGAACTGGTGGCGCGGATGCCCGCGTTCGGCACGCCCGGCCCGCCGTACGCGGTGGCGCGCTACTGGTGCGACGGGGACGTCCACGCCGGCCGGGCGGTGTTCAGCGGGGTGTCCCGACAGCCCACCCTCGACTCGGTGACCCTCTACCACCGGCTGGAGGACGAGCCCCGGCGCTGGGCGGCGCGCACCGGCGGCTCGGTGCTGGAGCTGCACGCGTACGCCTGCGAGCCGGACGTGCCCGCCGAGGTGCTGGCCGAACGGATGCGGGTCGAACTGGCCGCGCTCTGGCCGGAGGCGGCCCGGTTGCGGGTCCGGGAGCTGCGGGCCCGGGTGGAGGCGCGGGCCCCGGCGTTCACCCCCGGCAGCCACGCCGGCCGGCCCGGCGTGCGCACCGACGCCGCCGGGCTCTACCTGGCCGGTGACGGGATCGCCACCGACTTCCCCAGCGCCCTGATGGAGCGCGCCGCCGCGACCGGCATCATCGCCGCGAACCACATCCTGCGGGCCGCGGGTGGCGCGGCCGAGCCGGTGCGCTCGGTCTGCCCCCGCGGGCTGCTGGCCGGGCGCCGCTAGCGCGACACCGGGCCGCGATCGGCCCGCCGGACGCCGCCCACCAGATCGAAATGCGTTGCCGCCCGCGCCCGGTCGTACCTACCGTGATCGCGCAAGGTCAACCACCGCCACGGGGAGCCCGTCATGTCGATGTCGCACGTCACGCACGTGCCGTCGGTGCTGCCCGGCGGCGGTTGCCGAGCCGAAGAGCACCGGGGCGGCCGGCCCGACTGACGCGTACCCGACGTCGAGCCGCCCGTTCCGCAGCAACCGGACCGGGCGGCTCTTTCGTCGTCCGGGCCGTCCGTCCGTCACCGCCTTGGAGGGAGATCCCGGTGGACGCCGTCCTCGTCATCAACGCCGACCTCGGCCCGTTGCACCGGGTCACCGTCCAGCACGCGATCCGGATGCTCTGCCGCCGGGTCGCCGAGATCCACGAGGCCGAGCCGGACCGGGTGATCGGGGTCTTCCCGGTCCCCCGGGTGGTCCGGCTCGTCCGGTACGTGGTCACGCGCTGGCGGTTCAGCGCCGGACCGGCCTGGTCCCGCGCCGGGGTGTTACGCCGGGACGGCCGGTGCTGCGCGTACTGCGGCGGGCCGGCCAGCACCATCGACCACATCCTGCCCCGCTCCCGCGGCGGCCGGAACACCTGGAAGAACACCACCGCCGCCTGCTACCCGTGCAACCAGCGCAAGGGGGACCGGACGCCGGCCGAGGCCGGCATGCCGCTGCGCTGCGAGCCGGTGACGCCGACCTGGGCGGCGCTGGCCGCCCGCTGAGGGACCGGCCGGCGGGATCGGGGGGCCGCGTCGAGGGCAGCGCCCCGGCGCGGCGCCCGCCGGCCCCGGTCAGCGGCCGCGCCGGCCCCGGTCAGCGGCCGGGCCGGGCCGGGCCGCCGCGCGTTCCTGCTCCTTGACCCTGGGCACCGGCCGGCCGTTGGCGCAGCGGACCGTCACCACGCTGCGGTTGCCGGCGGAGACGAACTCCACCCGGATCTCCCGCGCCGGGCCCGGCTCGTACGCCTCGACCTGGTAGCCGGCGGCCGGCGTCACGGCGACCACCTCGATCGTCTGCCGGTCGCAGCTGACCGTGACCACCCCGCCGCGCGCCGGGACCGGCACGCCCGGCTTTCCGGTCGGGGACGGGCCGGGGTGGCCGGTGGTGCGGGCCGGCGCCGGCGTGCTCGCGGTCGCACCGGGCGGGGCCGGCCCGGCGGAGGTCGCCGAGGCGGCGGCCGCCGGACCGGACGGCGCGCCGCCGCCGTTGGCCTGGTCCGGGGCGTCGGCGGTGACCGGTAGCGCGACGGCGGCGGTGTCGCTGGTGGCGGGGCCGGTCTGCGGCCTGCCGTCCGACCCGGGCCGCACCGACGGATCGCCGAGGGTGCCGGCGACTCCCACCGCGGCCACCACCGCGGTGCCGACGGCCAGCGCGGCGCGCCGGCCGAGCCGGGTGGCCCGCCGGGTGGACGCGCCGGTATCCGTGACCGGGGTGCCGGGTGGCCGGACGGCGGGCCGGTCCGCCGCCGGCTGCTCCGCCGCCGGCCGGGCGGGCGGCACCGGGTCCGGCTCGGCCATCCGGACGACCGCCGCGGCGAGCACCCGGGCCACCTCGGCGGCGGCGGGGCGGTCGAGTGGATCCTTGGCCACGCACCGCCGGTACAGCCGGCCGACCTCGGCCGACACCCCGGCCACCTCGGGCAGCGGGCCCGGTTCGGCGTACGCGTGGGCGCGCAGCGTCCCGGTGTGGGTCGCCGACTGCCAGGGCAGCCGGCCGACGAGCACCCGGTGCAGGAGCAGCCCGAGCGCGTAGACGTCGGAGGCCGGCAGCACCTCACCGGCGTCGAGCCGCTCGGGGGCGAGGTAGGCCGGGGTGCCGAGCAGTCGACCCTCGAAGTCGATCTCCGGCGCGCCGGCGATCGCGGCGATGCCGAAGTCGAGGACCTTCGCCCCGGTCGGGGTGAGCATCACGTTGCCCGGCTTGACGTCCCGGTGCACCAGGCCGAGGGCGTGCGCGGCCGCGAGGGCGGCCGCCACCTCGGCGCAGACCCGCAGGCCGGCCCGGGGCGGCAACGGCCCGGCGGCGAGCCGCTGCTCGAGCGTACGGCCGGTGAGCAGTTCCATGACCACGAAGGGGACCCGCTCGCCGGCGAGCGAGGACTCGCCGTAGTCGTAGACGTTGGTGACGTTCGGGTGGGAGATCCGCGCCGCCGCCTTCGCCTCCGCCTGGATCCGCCGTCGGGCCACCGCGTCGGAGCCGGCCAGCACCTTGACCGCCACGTCGCGCTCCAGCACCTCGTCGTGCGCCCGGTGGACCACGGACATGCCGCCCTCGCCGAGACGCTCGCCGAGCCGGTAACGGCCGGCGAGCAACTGATCACGCTGCACGACCGACAGCCTGCCGTACCCGACCGCCGGACACCAGCGGCGCATCGAACGTGTCCGATCACGGTGCCGCCGGCAGGGTTCGCCGTCCACAGTGGGCGGCCGATCCAGGTGGCGGGAGGGTCAGCCCCGGGCCGGCGGCGTCCAGCCGAAGCGCGGCGGGCGGCGCTCGGCGAAGGCGGCCACGCCCTCGCGGGCCTCGCCGCTGTCCAGGACCTGCCGGTGCCACCAGGTGATCCGGTCCGTGTCCGCCCGCCCGTCGACGATCTCCTTGGCGGCGGTGACGGTGAGCTGGGAGCGGGCGGCGATCGCCGCGGTGACCTCGTCCACCCGGGCGGCCAGGCGGTCGACCGGCAGCACCTCGTCGACCAGCCCGATCCGCAGCGCCCGCTCCGCGTCCACCAGTTCGGCGGTTAAGAGCAGGTGCTTGGCGGCGGCCGGGCCGACCAGCCGGGCCAGCCGGCGGGTGGTGGGCGCCGGGTAGACCAGGCCGAGCCGGGCCGGCGGTACGCCGAACCGGGCGTCGGTGGCGGCGATCCGCAGGTCACAGGCGACGGCGAGCTGGCACCCGCCGCCCACGCAGGCGCCCTGCACCGCCGCGACGGTCGGCTTGGCGAACCCGGCCAGCCGCTCCTCGGCGACGACCGCAATGCTGGCGTCCCCCGCGGCGAGCAGCTCGTCCAGGTTACCCAGGTCCGCGCCGGCGCAGAAGGTGCCCGCCGCGCCGGTGAGCACCAGCGCCCGGACCGCCGGGTCGGCCTCCAGGGCGTCGAGCAGCACCGGCAGCCGCCGCCACATCGCCGGGGTCATCGCGTTGCGCCGCCCCGGGTTGTGGATCACCACGGTCGCCACCGGCCCGGTCACCTCGACCACGAGTTCCGCGTCCGCCACCGTCCTGCCTCCCTCGCCCCGGTCCGGCTGACCATAACGGCGCGGGCCCGAGGGCCACCCGCGCGGGGTGGCCCTCGGGCCCGCTGTGCTCAGGTCAGCTGACGGTGACCGCGGTGTCGTCGAGCACGAACGAGGTCTGCAGCGACGAGTCCTCGGTGCCGGTGAACTTCAGGGTGACCGTCTGGCCGGCGTACGGGGCCAGCGAGAAGGTCTTCTGGGTGTACCCGGTGGCCCGGTCCAGGTTCGAGTACGTGGCCAGCGTCGCCAGCACCGTCCCGGTGGAGCCGACCACCTGCACCCGCAGCGTGTCGTACGCGGTGCCGATGTTGGTCTCCGCCGAGTCGACGTGCAGCCAGTAGCTGAAGGCGTACGACGTGCAGCCCGCCGGCAGGCTCACCGACTGGGTGAGCGTGTCCGCGTGCGCGCTGCCGTAGCCGCCCAGCCAGGCGCTCCAGCTGCCGCTGCGCGCCGGCTGCCGGGTGCCGTGCTGCCCGATCACCCCGGTGGTCTGCGCCCAGCCGGTGACGCCGGACTCGAAGCCCGGGTTGTCGAGCTGCTGCCCCGGGCTGGTGCAGCTGCCGCCGGAGCCGTGCACGGTCAGCGTGTAGGTGGCGCTCCGGGTGACCGAGCCGGCGCCGTTGACCCGCACGGTGTAGACACCCGGCGGGGTGGCGGCGGTGGTGGCGACGGTGAGGGTGGACGAGGCGCCCGAGGTCACCGAGGCCGGGCTGAACGAGGCGGTCGCCCCGCTCGGCAGTCCGGTGGCGGAGAGCGTCACGGTCTGCGCCGAGCCGCTCGTGGTGGCGGTGGCCACGGTGGTGGAGACGGACCCGCCCGGGTTCACCGCACCGGAGGTCGGCGACAGCGAGAACGCGAAGTCGCTGCCGGTGGAGCAGGTCGCGTCGGTGCCGGCGACGTTCACCGCCGTCCAGGCCGCCTGGACGGCCCGGTACTCCGTGGAGCAGCTGCCGTAGAGGTCGGTCGCCGCCCGCAGCGTGTACGCCCGGGCGGTGTTCGCCGGGTTGCCGGTGTTCACGTAGGACGTGTTGGAGGTGAAGTACACGTCCAGGGCCCGGAACCAGATCTTCGCCGCCTTGTCCCGGCCGATGCCGGTCATCCCGGGCGCGCTGCCGCAGACCGGCGAGGTGCCGTACGGGGTGGCGCCGGTGCGCTCGGCCAGGTTGAAGAAGAAATGGTTGGCCACGCCGGACGAGAAGTGCACGTCCTTGTTCCTGGTGGCGGTGGACCAGCAGCGGTCGGACCAGCCGTCCAGGGCCGGGTCGTACATGTAGCGCAGCGGCGTGCCGTCGCCGTTGATGTTGATCTTCTCGCCGATCAGGTAGTCGGCCGGGTCGGCCGCCGTGTTGGCGCGGAACTCGACCATGGCGCCGAAGATGTCGCTGGTGGCCTCGTTAAGGCCGCCGGACTCGCCGGCGTAGGTCAGGCCCCCCGGCACCACGTTGTCGGTCACGCCGTGGGTCATCTCGTGCGCCGCCACGTCCAGCTGGACCAGCGGCCGGGCGTTGCCCACGCCGTCGCCGTAGGTCATCCGGGAGCCGTCCCAGAAGGCGTTGTCGTAGCTCTGTCCGTAGCGCACCCGGCTGGGCACGCCGCGCCCGTCGCCGAAGATGCCGTTGCGGCCGTGCACCTCCTTGAAGTAGTCGAACGTCGTGGCGGCACCGAAGTGGGCGTCCACCGCGACGGACTGCGCGTTGCCGGTGGTGCCGTTGCCCCACGTGTTGTCGGCGTCGGTGACGGTCGTGCAGGTCGACATGCCGTGGTTCATGTCGCACACGGACCCGTTGCCGTGCGACGGGTCGATCAGCTGGTAGACGCTGCCGGTGCGGGTGGTGTCGATGCTGACCGAGCCGGAGTAGAGGCTGTTGCCGGTGCCGGCGACCGACTCGATCTCGTCGTACGTCCCGATCAGCTTGCCGGTGGTGGCGTCGGCGACCACGTGCAGCCGGGACGGGGTCTGCCCGTCCGGGTGCCAGCCGCTGACGACGGTCTCCCAGGCCAGCCGGCCCCGGCCGGAACTGGCGTCGACGAAGAGCTCCGGGGCGCCCACCGCGGTGACCTTCCCGGGGAACCGGGCGCGGGCCGCCTTCTTCGCGGTGGCCGCCGAGACCTTGGCGGTGGTGCCGAGGGTCAGCGGGGCGGCCAGGCCGACCGAGGAGCCGGCGTAGCCGCCGTCCGGCGCCGTGTGGATGACGAAGTCACCCCCGTGCACCCGCAGTCCGCGATAGGTCCGGGTGTAGCGGGTGTGCGCGCTGCCGTCACTGTCCACCTTGGTGCGGTACACCTGGTAGGACTCGGCGCTGCCGCCCTGGACCGCACCCGGGTTGGCGCGCAGCACGGCCGCCGCGCGGGCGACCGGGTCGGACGCGGGCGCGGGCGTGGGTGCCGCCGTCGCCTGGGGGGCGACGGCGGTCAGCAGACCGCCGGCGAGCAGGGCCGCGCCGACGGCGGCAAGGGGTCTTCTCACGTGCCCTCCAGGGCGGGGGATCGCGTGACAGCGTGGTCACGTATGTAGATGCGGCGATGAGTAGATCAGAAAGTCGGGGAGCTGACCGGCCCCCGGCCCCCGGACGGTGCACGTTCGGAGGAGCCCGGACGACCGGAACCGAGTGGCCGGGCCACACGTCCGAATGGCATGAGACCAGCCTCGATGGCCACTGTCAAGATCGCCTTGGTCACCGTGCTGCTGACCGGATGCACAGCGGCCGAGCCGTCGCGGACCACCCCGGATCCGGGCGGCGCCAGCGAGACCGGCCGGCCGGTCACGCCCACCACGCCGGGGCCGGCCGCCGCGACCCCGACCGGGACGCTCGCGCCCGCTCCGACCGGGCCGGCCGTCACCCCGGCCGGCGGCCGCGTCGTGCTCACCCGGACGGGTGGCTTCGCCGGGCGCGGCGACACGGTCACCGTCGAGCCGGACGGCCGGTGGACGGCCGTGGACCGCGCCGGGTCGCGGCGTAGTGGGCAACTGGACCGGGCCGACCTCGACCGGCTGCGCCGGCTGGTCGCCGACCCGCGGCTGACCGCCGAGGCCGGCCGGGCAGCTGCCCCCACCGGCTGCCGGGACGCGTTCAGCTACCGGCTGACCGTGGGCCGCACCGAGACCGGTTACGTCGACTGCCCCACCGACGGCGCCCTCCCCGAGGTCACCCGGTCGGTGGTGGAACTGCTGGAGCGGGCCACCGGTTGACCGCCGGCCACTACCAGCCGGCGGCGGCGGTCACCAGCGCCCGACGCACCGCCTGCACCTCGCGCCGCCCGGCGACACCGGGGCGGGCCGCGAGGTAGAGCGTGTTCAGCGGCGGCACCGGGGGGCGGAGCAGCGGCACCAGCTCGCCGGTGGCCAGCTGCGCCCGGCAGAGGTAGGTCGGCAGCACGCTGGCCCCGGCGCCGGCGAGCACCGCCGCGAGCACCGCGCGCAGGTCCGCCACGACCAGGTTCGGGGTCCGGGTGAGCCGGGTGTCGAAGACCGTACGCCAGTAGCGGCGCACAATCGGCGCCTCCTCCGCGTACGCGACCAGGGGCACCGCGCGCAGCGTCTGCGGGGTGACCGGTCCGGACAGCCGCCCCGCCCAGACCGGCGCGGCGACCAGGGCGAACTCCTCGTCGTAGAGCGGCTCGGCGGTCAGCCCCCGGCGGCGCGGCCGCACGCTGGTCACCGCGAGGTCGAGCCGCCCGGCGGTCAGGTCCTCCGCCAGCTGATCGGGCAGGCCGGCGGCCACCCGCACCTGGAGGCCCTCGGCGACCAGGCCCGCCACCGCCGGCAGCGCCCGCTCGGCGAGAAACTCGGCAGGCCCACCGAGGAAGACCGTCCGCGGGTACGGCACGGCCCGCTCGTCGGCCAGCACCTCCTCCAGCCGGTCCAGCGGGTCGGCCACCCGGCGCGCCAGCTCGTCGCCGGCCGCCGTGGGCAGCACGCCCCGCGGCACCCGGTCGAAGAGCGGCCGGCCGAGCGCCTCCTCCAGCGCACGCAGCTGGGCGGTGACCGTCGGCTGGGCCAGGCCGAGCAGTTCGGCCGCCCCGGTGATCGAGCCGGAACGGTGCACCGCGAGGAAGCTGCGGAGCAGGTCGAGCGAGACCTTCACATCAGAAAACCTATCGCAGCGATGAGGTGCGCCTATTGGCTGACTATGGATGCTCCGGGCCAGCATGGTCGGCATGACTCGTGCACTCATCGTCCTGACCAGTCACCGTGACCTCGGCGACACCGGCCGGCAGACCGGCTTCTACGTCGGCGAGGCCGCCGAGCCGTGGGAGGTGTTCCGCACCGCCGGTTACCAGGTGGATCTGGCGTCCGTGGCCGGCGGCGAGCCCCCGGTCGACGGCCGGGACCCCGCGGACCCGACCCAGAACGACTTCTTCGCGGCCAACGACCTGACCCGCACCCGCCCCGTGGCGGACGTCGACCCCGACGGCTACGACGTGGTGCTCTTCGCCGGCGGCCACGGCACCATGTGGGACTTCCCCGGCAACCCGGAGCTGGCCCGCGTCGCCGCCGGCGTCTACGAGCGCGGCGGCGTGGTCGCGGCGGTCTGCCACGGGCCGTCCGCCCTGGTCGACCTGAAGCTCTCCGACGGCTCGCAACTGGTCGCCGGCAAGCGGGTGGCCGGCTTCACCAACGACGAGGAGGCCGCGGTCGGGCTGACCGAGGTGGTGCCGTTCCTGCTCGCCGACCGGCTCACCCGGGCCGGCGCCGAGCACGTCCCGGCGCCGAACTGGACCGAGCAGGTGGTCGTCGACGGCCGCCTGGTCACCGGCCAGAACCCGCAGTCCGCCCGGGCCCTGGCCGAGGCCGTGGTGAAGGTCCTCGGCGCGGCTCAGACCCGGTAGTCGGCGGGAAGGCCGGTGGCCCGCAGCTCCGGCGGCAGGTGGGCGACGTCGTTGACCGCGATCAGGCTCGGCGGGGCGGCCTCGCGGTAGCGGATCACCGTCAACCCGCAGTTGTGCGCGTTGAAGCCCAGCCACCGCCGCTCCGGCGCGTCCAGCGCGTGCCGGACGAACCAGGCGATCAGGAACGTGTGCGTGACGATCAGCTCGCGCCGGTCGCCGTCGTCCGGCGGGGTGGCGAACCGGCGCACGGCCGCCGCCGTCAGTCGTGGCCCGTCGGCCCGTTCGGCCGCGGTGAAGCCGGCCAGGAACCCGGCGTACGCCGGAGGGAGGCCGGCCGGGTCGGTGTCGTGCGGCAGGTGGTCGCCGACCTCCTCGCCGGCCTGCACCGGGACCCCGGGCAGCGCGGCGGCGACCAGCTCTGCGGTCTGCGCGGCCCGGGGCAGCGGGCCGTGGTGCACCGCGTCGAACGGCACGCCGCGCAGCCGCTCGCCGAGCAGGGTCGCCTGCCGGCGGCCCCGGGCGGAGAGCCCGGTCGCCGGCGGGTCGACGCCCGCGGGGGTCTCCGGCGGCCGGTCCTGCTCGCCGTGCCGGGCCAGGTAAAGCAGGCGGGTCGCCATCGCGGTCACCTCACACGCATCGGGAGGCGCGACAACCGTCGCGCCTCCCGATCATGACGGCCACCGCCGTCAGCCCGTTCGCAGGGCCCGCACCAGGGTCGCGGTGAGCCAGGCCCAGCCGACCACCGCAGCCACCCCGAAGGCGACCATGGCGACCGGGTTGCCGCCGGAGGCCATCAGCGCCAGCCAGGCAACCGCGAAGTAGCCCCCGCTCGCGACGCTGTACGCCGCCCAGCCCCGCTCGCCCCGGCGGGCGAACCGGCGCCCGGCGACCAGGCAGGCCCCGATCAGCGCGGTGAACGCCAGCACACCGGCGCCCAGGTGGGCCAGGCCGTGCCAGCTCACCTCGCCCGGGCCGGCGGGCGTACCGGCCGGGAAGCCGTCCAGCGGGTCGGCGGTGAAGACGCCGGCGAGCACCATGCCCAGTCCGTACTGACCGACGAGCCAGGGGGCGGTGCGTGGCCCGAGGCCGGGGTGCGGCACCCGGCGCAGCGCGGCCGCCGCCCCCAGGCAGAGCAGACCGGCGAGGACGAAGCTGCCGACCTGGAGCCAGCCCAGGTCACCGGTGCTCAGCACGCTGACCGGGTGCCGCCGGAAGTCGAAGCCGTCCCGAGTGAGTCCCTGTGCCAGGGCGACGGCCACCCAGAGCGGCCCGGCCAGCGCGCCACCGGCGAGCAGCGCCCGGTTCCACGCGACCCGGTCCAC
This sequence comes from Micromonospora sp. LZ34, assembly GCF_052981855.1. NCBI lineage: Bacteria > Bacillati > Actinomycetota > Actinomycetes > Micromonosporales > Micromonosporaceae > Micromonospora > Micromonospora sp. LZ34. The sequence continues at coordinate 229,654 of NZ_JBRIQN010000001.1, read as the reverse complement.
CGGCCGGGCGCCGACGGTAACCTCGCTCATCGGTCCGCTCCCCTCAGCCCTGCGGGTGCATCTGGCCGATGCGGATGTGGTTGCCGAACGGGTCCCGGATGCCGAAGTCGATCCCGTACGGGCGGTCGGTCGGCTCGTCGGTGACGTCGACCCCCTTGGCGACCAGGTCCTCGTACGTCTTGTGGGCGTCGTCGGTGGTGAGGAAGAGGGAACCGCCCATCGCGCCCTTGGTGAGCAGTTCCCGGACCTGCTCGGCGGTCTTCGGGTCCAGCCGCGGCGCGCCGGGCTTCTCCAGCAGGATCTCCCGCTGCCGGTCGCCGGGAACGTTGACGGTCAGCCAGCGCATGAAGCCGAGGTCGGCGTCGGTGTGCACCTCCATGCCGAGCTTGCCGACGTAGAAGTCGAGGGCCTCGTCCTGGTCCAGGACGTAGATCTGGGAGCGGGTCAGTGCGTTCATCATCGTCATGCCAATGACCCTAGAAGACGGCCCTGACCTGCTGCTTATCCAAAACTGCTGGGTCTGGTCCAGGCCTTGGTGAAGCAGGTCGGCACCGGGGCCGCGAGCGGCTTGCGCCGGCGGTACTCGGTGGGCGACTCGCCGACGATCTGCCGGAACGTCCGGCTGAACGTGCCCAGGCTGCCGAAGCCCACCGCGTAGCAGATGTCGGTGACGTCCTGGTCGGTCTGCAGCAGCAGGTACATCGCGCGCTCCACCCGCCGCCGCTGGAGGTAGCGGTGCGGGGTCTCGCCGAAGGTGGCCCGGAAGGTCCGGATGAAGTGGGCCTCCGAGACGTGCGCGATCCGGGCCAGCGCCGGGATGTCCAGCGGCTGCGCGTACGACCGGTCCATCGCGTCCCGGGCGCGCAGCATGGCCCGGTTCGACTCCTCGACCGCGCGACTCACCGGCCCCCCTTTCCTCGAGGCCAGGATATGCCGCTGGCGGGCCGGTCCCGGAGGGCCGACCGCCGCCGCGCCGAGCTTGGACGGACACCTCGGCCGGCGGGCCAACCACTGACAGGCTCACCAGTTAGCGTGGTACGACCGCAATGACATCGATTTCGACCAGCATGCCCTCGAGCGCTAGCGCCGGCACCGGGGCCAGCGTCCAGGCCGGCTTCCGATCGCTCCACACTTGGGCGAATTCCTCGACGATGATCCGAAATTTCTCCTTGTCGTGATTAACGACGTAAAGCGTGAACTTTGCCACGTCGGACAACGTGGCTCCGCCGGCGGCGAGCACGATTTCCGTGTTCCGCACGGCCTGCTTGAGCTGCGTACGGAAGTCAGCGGACAAGACTTGATCCTCCGTCTCTCCACCTTGTCCCGCAGGGAGGATCATCCGCCAGCCGGCGGGAAAGAGCGCCAGATGCGAATAGCTGTTAGGGGTGGGGTCGTAGAGGCCTTCGGGATTTATGAATTTGAGGCCGTCAACCTCTTCGGCGCGACTCGCCTCGGCCACGTCACTCTCCCTCGGTGAGGATGCACCGCCAAGCTGGCAACACAGGTGATTATTGCCCAAACCTGATGAGCAGAGGGCAATTCAGGCCTCATTCGCGAGCCGGTCAACGGCAGGTGAGCTGCCAGACAACACACGGCCATCACGCTCGTCGGCTATGAGCGGGAGGTGCCGCCAGCTCCGCCCCACAGGCGCGCTGACGGCGAGATCATCGGGACGGCCCTGCACCTCGCCGCCATCCTCACCTGGACGCGACGCTGAGCAATACGGCCCCTGGGCAGCAGCCTATGCCGTCAAGTCCGGTTTCCAGTCCTGGACGAGGAGCCCGAGCAGCACCTCGTCGAGGAACTCGCCCATCACCCAGGCCGAGGAGCGCAGGATGCCCTCGCGGACGAAGCCGTTGCGCTCGGCGGCGCGGAGCATCGCGGCATTGTCCGACAGCGTCTCGATCTGCAGCCGCTGCAGGCCGCGCACGACGAAGCCGTAGTGGCACAGCACCGCGACCACGTCGGTGCCGTAGCCCTTTCCGCGGGAGGAAGGAAGCAGTCCAAGGCCGATGTGCGCGGACCGGTTGTGGTTGTCGATGCCCCACAGCGTCGCGGTGCCGACCAGCGTGCTGCCGTCCAGCTCCACCACGGAGAACGGGACGTGCCCCTGCTCCTTGTCGTCCACCACGAGCCGCGGGTCCTTCGAGCCGGGCGTGATCGGCCGCCACGGCCGGCTTTCGGACCGCGAGGAGTTGACCACATCGTCGTAGAGCTCGGCCTGCAGGATCGGGATGTCGCCCTCGTGCCGGGCCCTGAGCCCAACCTTGCTGCCCCTTAGCATGCAAGCTTCCTATCCGACCGGGCTGGCCAGCGGCAAACCGATAAGGCACATCAACGGCCAGCCAAAGAGCCAGCGCCCAGCCGACCCACGGCATCGCTCGTAGGAAATGCCTGGTGGTGTTGGAGCCCCCGGCCGGGATCGAACCGGCGACATCTCGCTTACAAGGCGAGTGCTCTGGCCAGCTGAGCTACAGGGGCGTGTCGTGTCGTGGTCAGCATAGCGACTGACGTCCGAATATCCCGCTCGGCAGGCCTTGCGAGCACGGGAAACGTCAACATCCCGACCGTCCTGACCCGGCCCCGCGCGGCGATTGATGGTCGACCGTGCCCGACTGACCGGAATGCGGTGAGCCGTCGGTCCCAACCGCGTCTCGCGCCTTGGCAGCGCAGCCAAGACCGTTTACCGTGCAGTGACACGGACGACACCCCGACCACCCCGGTGACCGGCACGTCGCCCGTTGGCCGGCACGGGCACCGTGTCGGTCGCTCCTCTTCACTCGGATCGTCCGGCACGTTCCTGCCGGTGAAAGGAAGCGCTCCATCATGGCTACGGTCACCTACTCGAAGGCGTCCCGGATCTACCCGGGCACCGAGCGCCCCGCCGTCAACGCCCTGGACCTGGAGATCGGCGACGGCGAGTTCCTCGTCCTGGTCGGCCCCTCCGGTTGCGGTAAGTCCACCAGCCTGCGCATGCTCGCCGGCCTCGAGGACGTCGACGAGGGCTCGATCTACATCGACGACCGCGACGTCACCCACCTGCCGCCGAAGGCCCGCGACATCGCGATGGTCTTCCAGAACTACGCCCTCTACCCGCACATGACGGTGTACGAGAACATGGCGTTCGCGCTCAAGCTGCGCAAGACCTCGAAGTCGGAGATCGACCGGCGGGTCAAGGAGGCGGCCGCGCTGCTCCAGCTGGAGGAGTACCTGGGCCGCAAGCCGAAGGCGCTCTCCGGCGGTCAGCGCCAGCGGGTCGCGATGGGCCGGGCGATCGTCCGCGAGCCGCAGGTCTTCCTGATGGACGAGCCGCTGTCGAACCTCGACGCGAAGCTGCGGGTGCAGACCCGTACCCAGATCGCCTCGCTGCAGGCCAAGCTCGGCGTCACCACGGTCTACGTGACGCACGACCAGGTCGAGGCGATGACCATGGGCCACCGGGTCGCGGTGCTGCTCGACGGCGTCCTCCAGCAGGTGGACACCCCCCGGGCGCTCTACGACACCCCGGCCAACGTCTTCGTCGCCGGCTTCATGGGCTCCCCGGCCATGAACATCAAGACCGTGCCGCTGGGCGAGACGGGCGCCGCGTTCGCCGAGATGAACATCCCGCTCACCCGTGAGCAGGTCGAGGCGGCCCGGGCCGAGGGCGGCGACGGCAAGGTGACCGTCGGCTTCCGCCCGGAGGACTGCGACCTGGTCAGCCCGACCGAGGGCGGCATGCCGGTCGTGGTCGAGCTGGTCGAGGACCTGGGCTCGGACGCGAACGTCTACGGGCACGCCGCGCTGGGCGGCGCTTCCGAGCGCTTCGTGGTCCGCACCGACCGCCGGACCATGCCGAACATGGGCGACACCGTGTTCGTCAAGCCGCGCGAGGGCCGTACCCACGTGTTCAACGCCGCCACCGGCAACCGGATCTGACGTACGCCGAAAGGGGCGGCCCGCCAACCGGCGGGCCGCCCCTTTTCGTCCGCGTGACTCAGCTGGCGGCGCGGCGGCGCGCCACCTCGGCGAGCGTGACGGCCGCGGCCACGCTGGCGTTGAGCGACTCGACCTCGGAGACCATCGGGATGCTCACCGTGAGGTCACAGGTCTCCCCGACCAGCCGGGACAACCCCCGGCCCTCGGAGCCGACCACGACGACCAGCGGGCCGACCGCGGCCTCCAGGTCGTAGAGGTCGGTCTCGCCGTCGGCGTCCAGCCCGACCACCACGAACCCGGCGTCCTGGCAGGCCTTCAGCGACCGGGTCAGGTTGGTGACCTGGGCCACCGGCACCCGCGCGGCCGCGCCGGCGCTGGTCCGCCAGGCGGTCGCGGTGATCCCGGCCGCCCGCCGCTCCGGTACGAACACGCCCTGCGCGCCGAAGGCGGCGGCGGAGCGGATCACCGCACCGAGGTTGCGCGGGTCGGTCACTCCGTCCAGCGCCACCAGCAGCGGGGCGCTGGACTCCAGGGCCGCCGCGACCAGGTCCTCGAACGGCTCGTACGCGAACGGCGGCACCTGCAGCCCGACGCCCTGGTGCAGCACGCCCCCGGTCATCCGGTCCAGCTCGGCGCGGCTGACCTCCAGGATCGCGATGCCCCGGTCGGCCGCGGTCCGGACGATCTCGTTGACCCGGTCGTCGATGTCGATGCCCTGGGCGGTATAAAGCGCGGTCGCCGGCACCTGGGTGCGCAGCGACTCCAGCACCGGGTTCCGGCCGACCAGCAGCTCCGGGCTGTCCCTCGGCGGGGTGAACTTCCGCCCGGGAGCGACCCGCGGGCCGCCCCGACCGGTGGGCTTGCCGCCCCGACCAGCCGCCCCGCGACCGCCACCCGGCACGCCCCGGCCACCGCCCTTACCCCAGGTGGTGTCCTTGGTGCCCGGCTGGCCGATCTTCGGGGCGCGCCCCTCCTCGGCGGCCGCCCGGCGCTCCTTCTCCTGCTTCCAGGCGGTGCGCTGGGGGAGCTTCTCGGTGCCCGAGTACGCCTTGTGCCAGGGCCGCTCGTCGGCGGGCAGGGTGCGACCCCGCCCGGCGAGGGCGTCCCGGTTCTTGCCGCCCGAGCCCTTCGGGGCGCCCGCCTTCGGCGTCAGTCGCCGGCCACGGCGCTGTGAGTTGCCGGCCATCAGTCCTGCTCTCCAATAGTCCAACGGGGGCCCTGGGGGGTGTCTTCGACCACCACACCGGCCTGATTGAGCTGGTCCCGTACGGCGTCCGCGGCGGCCCAGTCCTTGCGGGCGCGGGCCTGAGCGCGCTGCCCCAGGGCCAGCGCGACCAGCGAATCCACCACGGCACGCAGGTCGTCCGCCCGGCCGCCGCCGCCCCACGCCGGGTCGAGGGGGTCGACCCCGAGGATATCCAGCATCGCGCGGACGGCGGCCAGCGTGGTGCGCACGGTCACATCGTCGCCGTCGGTCAGCGCGGTGTTGCCGTCGCGGAGCAGGTCGTGCAGCACGGCCAGCGCGGCGGAGGTGTTCAGGTCGTCCTCCATCGCGGCGACGAACCCGGCCGGCAGCTCGCCGAGCTGCCCGGCGCCCACCCGCTCGGCGGCCCGCTGCACGAACCCCTCGATCCGCCGGTACGCGGTGGCCGCCTCGCGGAGCGCGTCCTCCGAGTAGTCGATCCGGGAGCGGTAGTGCGCGGCGGCGTAGTAGTAGCGCAGTTCCACCGGGCGCACCCCGAGCGAGTCGACGTACGCCAGGTCGAGGCTGTTGCCGAGCGACTTGCCCATCTTCGCGCCGCCGATGCTGAGCAGGCCGTGATGCACCCAGTAGCGGGCGAACGGCAGGCCGGCGGCCCGGGACTGGGCGAGCTCGTTCTCGTGGTGCGGGAAGGTCAGGTCGAGCCCGCCGCCGTGGATGTCGAACTCGGCGCCCAGGTAGCGCCAGCACATCGCCGAGCACTCGATGTGCCAGCCGGGGCGGCCCAGGCCCCACGGCGACGGCCAGTAGGCGTTCGCCGGCTCGTCGGGCTTGGCGCCCTTCCAGAGCGCGAAGTCCCGCGGGTCGCGCTTGCCCCGCTCGGGGGCGTCGCCGGCGGACTGCATGTCGTCGGGCGACTGGTTGGACAGCGACCCGTACGCCGGCCAGGAGGTGACGTCGAAGTAGACGTCGCCGGAGCCGTCGGTGGCCGGGTAGGCGTGCCCCTCGGCGATCAGCTTGCCGATCAGCTCGTGCATCTCGGGGATGTGCCCGGTGGCCCGCGGCTCGTAGGTCGGCGGCAGCACGTTGAGCTCCCGGTACGCCGCGGCCAGGGTCAGCTCGTTGGCGTACGCGATCGACCAGAACGGCCGGTCCTGCTCCCCCGCCTTGACCAGGATCTTGTCGTCGATGTCGGTCAGGTTGCGGATGAAGGTGACCTCGTAACCGGAGGCCAGCAGCCAGCGGCGCAGCACGTCGTAGTTGACGCCGGAGCGAAGGTGACCGATGTGCGGTGCCGCCTGGAGGGTGAGACCACACAGGTAGACCCCCACCTTGCCGGCTTCCCGCGGGACGAAGTCCCGCACCGATCGGGTGGCGGTGTCATACAGGCGTAGCGTCACCGTACAAGGGTAGCCGTCCAGCTCTTTCCGAGTTGGCCGGAGCCTGGCCGTACGCTGCGTGCTGTGGACACGGCGGCGCGACCCGGCGAGCCCGGCGACCGGACGATCCGGCCGGGCGGCCCGGCGGGTCCCGGCGCGACGCCCGGGGGGCCCGGCGACCGGGCGGCCGGCGCCGGGGAGACCGCGCAGACCCTGGACCGGGGGCTGCGGCTGCTGCACCTGGTCGCCGACGCGCCCGGCGGGCTGACCGTGACCGAGGCGGCGAACCGGCTGGGCATCGGCCGGGCCGCGGTCTACCGGCTGGTCGGCGCGCTGACCGGGCACGGCATGCTGCGCCGCGACGGCGAGGGCCGGCTACGTCTCGGCGCCGGGGTGCTGCACCTGGCCCGGCGGGCCCAGCCGCTGCTCGCCGAGGGGGCGCTGCCCGCGCTGCGCCGGCTCGCCGAGCAGGCCGGCGCGACCGCCCACCTGACCGTCGTCGAGGGCGGCGAGGGGGTGGCCATCGCGGTGGTGGAGCCGAGTTGGACGTCGTTCCACGTCGCGTACCGCACCGGAGCCCGGCACCCGCTGGAGCGCGGGGCGGCCGGGCGGGCCATCCTCGCCGGCCGGTCGGGCGTCGCCGGCCCGGTGAGCAGCGCCGGCGAACTCCAGGCCGGGGCGTACGGGGTGGCCGCGCCGGTGCTCGGGGTGCCCGGCCTGGAGGCGAGCGTGGGGGTGGTGGCGCTGGCCCCGCTGGACGCCGAGGCGATCGGCGCCCAGGTCCTCGCCGCCGCCGAGGCCATCGCCGCCGCCCTCGCCTGACGACGGCCGCGGGACCCCGCCCCGCTTGATCCACTCGGTGTGCGGCATGTCGCGGTGTCCCGAGCCACCGAAAGCGCGACATGCCGCACCCGGAGTGGATCAAGTCGCGCCCATACCACGTTTGGCGGCTGCACGGAGAGTTGTCCACAGGCGGCGAAGCACGTCCGGCCAACAGTTGTCCACAGGGGTGTCGAGGACGAGCCGGCGGGCCGCACGCTGTCGGCATGCCCCCAGCCCCACACCGACCGAATGCCCTGGCGTGGCAGGTCTTCCGTGGTTCGGAGGCGGTCCGCCACGGCCTGCTCACTCCGCATCAGCTCCGCAGTTCGGCCTGGGTCCGGCTGCGTCACGACGTCTACGCCGACGCCCGACTCGACCGGGACCACGCCCTCGCCTGTCGGGCCGCAGCGCTCCAGTTTCCCGTCGATGCGGTGATCGCCGGGCCGTCCGCCGCCTACCTGCACGGCGTCGAGCACGCCGTCGGCTTCACCGACGACGTCCACGTGATCGTTCCCCGCGCCGCCGGTCTGCGTACTCAGCGAGGCCTGCGGGTGCACACCGGGGTCACATCCCTCCTGTCCAGTGCCGCCGCCGGAGCCGCCGCCCCCGACCAGCGTTTCGTCGGCGCCGGCGTGGACGTAGCCGGGTCCTGCAGACGCCTTGGCACCCCGGGCGCGAAGGTCGTCATTCGGCCCGCCGTGGCGGTCAGCGCGACGCCACCGCGTACCAATCCCACCCAGGCCGCCTGGGAGACGGCGGTATGGCTGGATCCGGTCCGCGCCGTGGGCATCGTCGACGGTCTGCTCGCGCGCGGGCTGACCACCTGCGCCGCCATCGCGGACATCGCCGACCGCAACGCGGAGCGGCCCGGGGGTAGACGGGCCCGCTGGGTGTTCGGCCTCGCGGACCCGGGCGCGCAGTCGCCGCCGGAGTCACACCTGCGGGTCCGGCTGGTGCTGGCCGGGCTGCCCCGGCCGGTCGCCCAGCACCCGGTCCGGCTGCCCGCCGGCCTCGTTCTCCATCCGGACCTGGCCTGGCCGGAATACCGGGTCGCCGCCGAGTACGACGGGCACTGGCACGCCGACGCCGAGCAGCTGCACGCCGACCGCCGGAGACTCAACCAGCTCGTCGGTGCCGGTTGGCTGGTGGTGCACGTGACCAGCCGCCGGCTGCACCACGACTTCCCGGCGGTGCTGCGCGAGGTCCGATCCGCCCTGGCCGCCCGCGGCTGGCCCCGTTGAGCGCGACCACCGGCCCGCGGCGCGCGAGGTCCGGTCCGCCCTGGCTGCCCGCGGCTGGCCGCGTTGAGCGCTGCCACCGGCCCGCGGCGCCCGCCGCACACCGTGGGCGCGGGCCGACGCGGGCATGATCCACTCCATGTCGCCGAGACGGCGGTATCCGCGTCAGCGGGATGCCCCCACCTCGCCGATCCGGAGTGGATCACCCCGCCCGAGGTCGACCAGCGCCCGCGGCAGGTCGGCGAGGGTGGTCAGTTCCGCGTCCGGGTGGACGTCGGGCGGGCGGGGCAGGCCGAGCCGGTTGAGCCAGATCGCCCGCAGGCCGGCCCGTTGCGGCCCGACGACGTCGTGCGCCAGCGAGTCCCCGACGTACACCACCTGGGACGCCGGCACGCCGGCCGCCTCGACCACCGCCGCATAGAATTCGGGCGCGGGCTTCTTCGGCAGGCCGTTCTCGTGGGCGTACAGCTCTAAGGAGAATTCGCCGGCGAGCCCACACCGTTCGGCGCGGCTGTTGCCGTTGGTGGCGAACCCGAGCGTCCAGCACTCGCGCAGCGCGGCGAGCGCCGGTCGCACGTCCGGGTACGGCCGGGTCAGCGCGAACCGCCGGGCGAAGAAGAGTGCCGCGAGGTCGTCCAGGTGGTCGTCGAGCCCGGCGCGGGCGAGCGACCGGGCCAGCGCCCGGCGCCGGATCTCGAGCACCGGCTCGGCACTCAGCTCGCCGAAGACCGCGTCCCAGTCCGATTCCAGCTCCGCCAGCGAGACCGCGTCCGCCGCCGGTGTCAGCCGCCGCATCTCCTCGAGTACGGCCATCAGCCCACCGGTCACCGCCGGACGGAGGTCGAGCAGGGTCTCGTCGGCGTCGAACACTACGGTGGTCAGCACGACGACCACTGTGTCAGGCGACCGCCCTGGCGGCGCCCCTCACCGGCGACCCTCACCGGCGGCACGACCAGCACGGGGCCGCCGGGCACCGCGTGGGGCGGTCACCGTTCGGCGGCCAGGACGGGCTGGGCCGGGCCCTGGTCGGCTTCCGCGGCCGGCCGCGATCCGCGCAGCTCGTCGACGCGGACCAGGGCGACCCCGGCGACGATCAGCGCGCCGCCGAAGAGCTGCACCACGGTCGGCAGTTCGCCCAGCGCCAGCCACGCGATGAGCACCGCGAACATCACCTCGGTCAGCCCGACGAAGGACGACAGCCGGGGGCCGAGGATGCGCGCCCCGGCGATCCCGGTCAGGTACGCGACCACGGCGGCCACCAGGGAGAGCCCGGCGATCGGCACCAGCCAGCTCGTGACCTCCCCGGCGAAGGTGACGTCGCCGAAGGTGGCGTGCAGCGGCAGCGCGCCGGTGAACCCGAGCGCGAGCAGGGCGCCGGCGCCGACGGCCATCCCACCGCTGGCCATGACGGCCGACGGCAGGTCCGCGTCGACCCGGCCGGCCAGCACGAAGTAGCCGGCCAGGCCGACCGCCGCGCCGAGGCCCCAGAGCACACCCACCGGGTCGAGTCGGCCGGCCCCGGTGAGGTCGAGGACGAAGACCAGTCCGGCCAGCGCGGCCACCGAGCCGGCCACGGTCAACCGACGCGGGCGCTGCCCGTGCACCAGCCAGGTCCAGCCGACGACCAGGATGATGCCGAGGTACTCCAGCAGCAGCGCGACGCCGACCGGCAGGTAGCGGACCGCGTTGAAGAAGCAGACCTGGGCGAGCGCCACCCCGAGCAGCCCGAAGACGCCGAGCACACCGAGGTTGCGCCGCAGCACGTGCCACCTGCCGCGGAGGGAGAGCGCCGCCGGCACGGCCAGCACCAGGGCGGCGATGCCGACCCGGGCGATCACGGCGGAGGGAGCCGACCAGCCGGCCTCGATCAGCGAGCGGGCGAAGGTGCCGGAGGTGGCGAAGGTGACCGCGGAGAGCAGGGCCAGACCGAGGCCGACCCCGGCGGCGGGTGGTTGACGCATGGGCTCTCCTTGGCACGAGCGGGTTGTCATGGGCAAACTATGGTTATGCCGATGACGCTAGGCCGGCACCCCGACAGGAGTCAAGTTGCTTTTCGCCCATGACACCGAATGCTCCCTGATCGCTGCCGCCGCGCTCGTCAACACCGACGGCACCGACGGCGAGGGCCTGCCGGACGTCGCCGCGCTGGACGCGTTCTTCGTCGCCCACTCCTACAGCGGACGGCACGAGCACACCGAGGCCGAACTCGAGTCGGTACGCGAACTGCGCCCCCGGCTCCGCCGGATCTGGCACGCCGACACCGACGAGATCGTCCGGATCGTCAACGGGCTGCTCCGCGAGCACAACGCGCTGCCGCAGCTCATCACGCACGACGACGAGCCGTACCACCTCCACGCCGTGCCCCGGGACGCGCCGCTGGCGACCCGGATGGCGGTCGAGGCGGCGATGGCCATCGCCGACCTGGTCCGCAGCGGCGAGCTGAGCCGGCTGCGGATCTGCGACCGCCCCGGCTGCGACGACGTGCTGGTGGACCTGTCGAAGAACCGCTCCCGCCGGTTCTGCGACGCGAGCTGCGGCAACCGCGCCGCCGTCAGCGCCTACCGCGCCCGCAAGGCCGCCGCCCGGGGCTGACGCGCAGCTCCGCACCGGGCACGGCCGTCACTCAGCGCGGTGGCGTGGCCACGAAGACCCGCCGGGCGGTACGCGCCCGGGGCCGGCAGCGGTCGCACCGGGTCCCTGCCGTCCCGCGCCGATGGCCTCCACCACTCGGCCGCTCCCCTCGTCAGCACCATGGACTCCCGGCAGGCCGGCATGGCTCAGGGGTGGGTCATCCGGAGCAGGTCGAGCGCTTCCTCCAGCTGGGTCTCGCTGAGCTTCCCGGAGTCCACGTGACCCCGCGCGATCACGACCTCGCGGATGGAGATCTGCTTGGCCAGCGCCTCCTTGGCGATCGAAGCCGCCTCGTCGTAGCCCACGTAGCGGTTGAGCGGGGTGACGATCGACGGCGAGCCCTCCGCGTACGCCAGGCAGACCTCGGCGTCCGCGACCAGGCCGACCACGCAACGGTCGGCGAGCAGGCGGCTCGACGCGGCCAGCAGCCGGATGGACTCCAGGATGTTGCGGGCCATCACCGGGAGCATCACGTTCAGCTCGAAGTCGCCCTGCGAGCCGGCGAAGCCGACCGCGGCGTCGTTGCCGATCACCTGGGCGCAGACCTGGCGGACCGCCTCGCAGACCACCGGGTTCACCTTGCCGGGCATGATCGACGAACCCGGCTGGAGGTCGGGGATGCGCAGCTCGCGCAAGCCGGCCCGGGGCCCGGAGCCCATCCAGCGGATGTCGTTGGAGATCTTGTAGAGCCCGACCGCGACGGTACGCAGCTGCCCCGAGGTCTCCACCAGCGCGTCCCGGGCGCCCTGCGCCTCGAAGTGGTTGCGGGCCTCGGTGAGCGGCAGCCCGGTCGACTCGCGCAGCTTGCGGATCACGGCGGCGGCGAAGCCGAGCGGGGTGTTGATCCCGGTGCCCACGGCGGTGCCGCCCAGCGGCAGCTCGGCCAGCCGGGGCAGCGCCGCCTCCAGCCGCTCGATGCCGTAGCGGACCTGCGCGGCGTAACCACCGAACTCCTGTCCGAGGGTCACCGGCGTGGCGTCCATCAGGTGGGTACGCCCCGCCTTGACCACCGTCTCGAACTCCGCCGACTTGCTCTCCAGCGCCTCGGCCAGGTGCGCCAGCGCCGGCAGCAGGTCGCGCGCCACGGCCTCGGTGGCGGCCAGGTGGATCGAGGAGGGGAAGACGTCGTTGCTGGACTGCGAGGCGTTGACGTCGTCGTTCGGGTGCACGTCGCGGCCCAACTCGCGACCGGCCAGGGTGGCGATCACCTCGTTGGTGTTCATGTTGGACGAGGTGCCGGACCCGGTCTGGAAGACGTCGACCGGGAACTGGTCGTCGTAGCCGCCGTCGGCCACGTGCGCGGCCGCGGCCGCGATGGCGGCGGCCACGTTCGCGTCGATCACACCGAGTTCGCCGTTCACCTCGGCCGCCGCCCCCTTGATCTGGGCCAGCGCCCGGATCTGGGCCGGCTCGATGCCCCGGCCCGAGATCGGGAAGTTCTGCACCGCGCGCTGCGTCTGCGCCCGCCACAGCGCCTCGGCGGGCACCTCCACCTCGCCCATCGAGTCGCGTTCGATCCGGTAGCCCGTCGCCTCTGGAGTCGTCACGCGTACCATCCTGCCGCGCCGCGCGGCGCCGTGCAGATGATCGCGCCGAGCGATCAGTCCAGCGCGGCCAGGAGCCGCTCGACCTCGTCCCGCTCCGGCGCCGCCACCTGGCGGAACAGCGCCGCGCCGACCACCCCCGTCGCTCGGGCACGACCCGAAATCCCGACGCTCCCCTTTGCTCGACGAACTTAAGATCATGAAGCCTTTCCGCACGTCACTCGGAGGTTCATGTTGATTCGACACAGAGGTTCGGCGCACCGGGCGGCCACGACAGCCTGCGCGCTCCTACTGGCCACGAGTGGCCTGGTGGCCCTGACCGGGCAACCGGCGGCGGCCATGCTCGACTACGTCACCCCGACCAGCGTGGCCTGGACCGATGCCCAGCAGCCGACCACGTCCTTCTCCCCTTCCAACGACACCGTGCCCGTGGGCACCTGGGAGGCCGACGGGGCCAAGCACACCGCCCGGGCGTACTTCACCTTCGACCTGACGCCCTACCGGGGGCAGCGGGTCGTCTCGGCCCGCGCGATCACCGGAGAAGCGGAGGTCAACGACTGCGGGAAGCCGCGCGAAATCGAGCTGTGGCGGACCGACCCGCCGGCAAGCGCCCCGACCTGGGACACGGCCCCGGCGGTACGGGAAAAGGTGGCGGACATCGCCTACCCCAACCTGCCCTGCGGGAGCAGCTTCATCGGGGTGATGATCACGGAGGCGGTACGTCAGGCGGTGGCGGACGGGCAGGACCAGCTCACGCTGATGGCCCGGATCGCCGGCGACCACGAGGAGAACAAGCACTACGGCCGCCGGATCAAGACCGTCGGTATCTCCCTGGACCACAACACGCCGCCGAACGTTCCCGACCAGATCACCGTCGAGGGCATGGCGTGCGCCAGCCCGCTGACGATCCGCACCACCAGGCCGACCCTCCGGGCCACCGTCTCCGACCCTGACGTCAACGAGACGGGAGGTCACGACCAGGTGGCGGCGACCTTCGCCTGGTGGCCGGTCGACCGGCCGGCCGAGCGGACGGAGGCGACCTTCGACGGTCAGTCCAGCCCGTCCCGGTACGTGTACCAGCTTCCGGCGGACCGGCTCACCCACGGGAACACCTACGCCTTCTCCGTGCGGGCGTCCGACCGGTACGACAGCTCGGACTGGGCGCCGGAGTGCCGGTTCACCGTCGACACGGTGGCGCCAGCCGCTCCGACCGTCTCCTCCACCGACTACCCGGCCGGCTGGAACGGTCCGGGCACCGGTGGACCCGGCATCCCGGGCAGCTTCACCTTCACGGCCGACGCCGACGACCTAGCGGGCTTCCGCTACGGCGAGTACGGATCGGCCACGCACTTCGTCCCGGTGGACGCGTCGGGCCGGTCGGCGACGGTGAGCTACGCGCCGCTGCATGACGGCCCGAGCCGTCTCGTCGTGGAGAGCGTCGACCGGGCCGGGAACGGCTCCGAGGGCACGACCTACCAGTTCCCGGTCCGCGCCACCGCACCGACGATCATCGACGAGGACCCGGAGGCACCTGCCGGTACGCCGCGCCGGCTCACCTTCACTCCGAACATGGAGAACGTGGTCGAGTACATCTACCGGCTCAACGACGGGGAGGAGATCACCGTCCGCGCCGACGCCGACGGCAGCGCACAGGTGACCGTCACGCCGGAGGTCTCCGACGTGTACTTCCTGTACGTCCGCAGCAGGACGGCGGACGGGCTGCCCTCGGGCGAGGCGTGGACCGTCCTCTGGGTGCCGGAAGCGGTGTGACGACCACGGGGCGCCGGGCTCGTGCCCGGCGCCCCGCTTCGTGGCTGTCAGGTCAGCGGCGGCCGACCGTCAGCACCGGCTTGGTGACCTCGGCGAAGAAGTCGTTGCCCTTGTCGTCGACCACGATGAAGGCCGGGAAGTCCTCGACCTCGATCTTCCAGACCGCCTCCATGCCGAGCTCCGGATACTCGAGCACCTCGACGTGCTTGATGCAGTCCTGGGCCAGCCGGGCGGCCGGGCCGCCGATCGAGCCGAGGTAGAAGCCGCCGTGCTGCTGGCAGGAGCGGGTCACCTGGGCCGACCGGTTCCCCTTTGCCAGCATCACCTGGGAACCGCCGGCGGCCTGGAACTTCTCCACGTACGCGTCCATCCGCCCGGCCGTGGTCGGGCCGAACGAGCCGGAGGCGTAGCCCTCCGGGGTCTTGGCCGGGCCGGCGTAGTAGACGGCGTGGTCCCGCAGGTACTGCGGCATCGGCTCACCGGCGTCCAGCCGCTCGGCGATCTTGGCGTGCGCGATGTCCCGGGCCACCACCAGCGGGCCGGTCAGCGAGAGCCGGGTCTTCACCGGGTACTTGGACAGCTCGGCGCGGATCTCGTCCATCGGCCGGTTGAGGTCGACCCGGACGACCTCGGTGGCGTCCAGTTGCGCCTCGGTGACGTCGGGCAGGAAGCGCGCCGGGTCGGTCTCGAGCCGCTCCAGCCACACGCCCGACGGGGTGATCTTGGCGACCGCCTGGCGGTCGGCGGAGCAGGAGACGGCGATCGCCACCGGGCAGGACGCGCCGTGCCGGGGCAGCCGGACCACCCGCACGTCGTGGCAGAAGTACCGGCCGCCGAACTGCGCGCCGATGCCGAAGTTGCGGGTCAGCTCCAGCACCTCGGCTTCCAGCTCCAGGTCGCGGAAGCCGTGCGCGGTCATCGAGCCGGAGGTGGGCAGCGCGTCGAGGTACTTGGCGCTGGCGTACTTGGCGGTCTTCAGCGCGTACTCGGCGGAGGTGCCGCCGATCACGATGGCCAGGTGGTACGGCGGGCAGGCGGAGGTGCCGATCAGCCGCAGCTTCTCCTCCAGGAACTGCATCATCCGCGTGGGGTTCAACAGCGCCTTGGTCTCCTGGTAGAGGTACGACTTGTTGGCCGAGCCGCCCCCCTTGGCCATGAAGAGGAACTTGTACGCGTCCGGGTGCCCGTCCGGGTCCTCGGCGTAGAGCTCGACCTGCGCCGGCAGGTTGCTGCCGGTGTTGCGCTCCTCCCACATGGTCAGCGGGGCGAGCTGCGAGTAGCGCAGGTTCAGCCGGGTGTACGCCTGCCAGACGCCGCGGGAGATCGCCTCGGCGTCGCTGCCGTCGGTGAGCACGTGCCGCCCGCGCTTGCCCATCACGATCGCGGTGCCGGTGTCCTGGCACATCGGCAGCACGCCGCCGGCGGCGATGTTGGCGTTGCGCAGCAAATCGAGCGCGACGAACCGGTCGTTCGGCGAGGCCGCCGGGTCGTCGATGATCGAGCGCAGCTGGGCCAGGTGCGCGGGGCGCAGGAAGTGCGCGATGTCGTGCATCGCCTCGGCGGTCAGCGCGGTGAGCGCGGCCGGCTCCACGGTGAGGAACCGGCGACCCCCCGGGCCGTTGACGACGTCGACGCCCTCGTCGGTGACCAGGCGGTACTCCGTCTGGTCCGGACCGGTCGGCAGCAAGGGAGCGTACGAGAACGCGGCGGCACTGCTCATGACCGGCAAGCCTAGGGCAGAGCGGTCGATCGGTCCCACCCGCCGGGTAGGTGCTGGGACGCCGCTCTCACCCGTCCTTGCCGCGGTCCGGGTCCGGGCAGAGTTCCCGCTTCGGGCCGCAGCTGTCGGCCGGCTCCGGGACCACCTGACCGGTGCTGCCCGGGCCGGGGACGCCGCCGTCCCGGGTCGGCGGCGGTGCCCCCGCCGCGCCGCCGAAGCGCACGTACGCGATCTCCCGCCCCTCGCCGACGATCATGCCGTTCGGGCCGACCGCGAGCGCGTTCGCGGCGGTCCGCAGGACGGCCAGTTCCCGCCCGGTCCGCGGATCGAGGGCGACCAGCCGGGACGGTTTCTCGTCGGCGACCAGCGCCGCGTACGGGGTGAGCGCGGCCCCGGCCTTCGCCCCGGACGACCGCCGCCACTGCACCTTGCCGCCGGCCAGCTCGCGGGCCACCACCGCGCCCTTGTCGGCCGTCCGGGCCAGCGCGTAGCGGTCGTCGACGGCGAGCAGCTTCTCGCCCTCGGCGCCGACCCAGAGCAGCCGCCCGTCGTACCCGTCGAGGACCGCCTCCCGGCCGTCCGGGGCCACCCCGATCAGCACGTTCCGCGCCCCCTGTGGATCCTCCCGCTGCGCGCAGCCGGCGCTGTCGGCGGTGCGCAGGTTGATCCCGGAGCGGTGCCAGGTCTCCTGGCCGGTCGCCGGGTCCCGCCCGGAGACGGCGAAGTAGCAGCTGCCGTCCTGCGACCGGGCGGTGATCCGCAGCAGCCGACCGCCGACCACGGAGAGCCGCTCGTCCCGGCCGGGTTCGACGTTCTGCAGCACCCGGCCGGTGGCGGTGTCCACCACGTGCACCCGGCCGTCCACCGGGAAGCCGAGCAGCGGCGGCACCGGCTCCGGCCCGGCCACCTCCTCGTCGATCCGCACCGCGTCCAGCCGGCGGGTGCCGAGCAGGCCGGGGTTGTCCCCGAGCAGCCCGCTGCGCACTCCCGGCATGAAGGCCGTCCAGAGCGGGGCGGTGCCGCGCGGGTCCCAGGCGCTCAGCGTGCAGTCCGTGGCGTCGACACAGTGGGCGTCCAGCAACAGGTTGCGGTAGGTCCACACCGCCACCGCGTCGTCGTCGCGCCGGCGGGTCGCCCCGGTGACCGGGTCGAGCACCTCGTACCCCTTGACCAGCAGCTTGCCCACGACGACGACGGCGTCCCGGTCGCCGCCGGCCACCGCCGACCAGTCCGCCTTGCGCTCCCACAGCTGCGCGCCGGTGGCCAGCGCGCGGGCCTCGACCCGGGTGCGCTGCTCGACCACCACGGTGTCGCCGGCGAAGGTGACGCTGCGCGGGGTGCCGCCGATCCGCTGCTGCCAGACCACGTCCGGCTCGGCGATCGGCTCGCTCCGGTCGACCCAGTCCCACCACGTGGGGAACGGGTTCCACACCCCGGTCGCGGCGAGGACCACGACCACGATCAGCGCGAGCAGCAACCCGCCGCGCACGCCGAGGCCGCTCCCCTTCGCCACACCGGACACGGTAGCCACGATCACGGAACTCCCGTGTCCCCGCGCCGCGTGTCGCCGGCGCTTTCTCGACCGGCCGGTCAGCGGCGGGCGGCGGAGCGGACCAGCGGCAGGGTGCGGTAGGGGATCTGCTCGGCCAGCGCGATGATCGTCGAGGCGCGGGTGATGCCCTCGTAGGAGACGATCTGGTCGATCACCCGCTGGAGGTCGGTGTTCGATCGGGCCACGATCCGGCAGAGCAGGTCGCTGGAACCGGTGATGGTGTGCGCCTCCAGCACCTCGGGGATCGCGGCCAGGTGCGCGGCGACCGGGTCGTGCCCGTGCCGCTGGCTGATCTCCAGGGTGACGAAGCTGGTCACCGCGAACCCGATGGCGGCCGGTGAGATGTCCGGCCCGAACCCGCCGATCACCCCGCGTTCGACCAGCTTGTCCAGCCGGGCCTGGACGGTGCCGCGGGCCACGCCGAGCCGCCGGGAGCACTCCAGCACCCCGATCCGGGGCTCCTCGGCGAACAACTCGATCAACCTCGCGTCCAGTTCGTCGAGCTGTACACCCTGACCACCATTCATGGGTGAACACCCTACTGAATGCGCAACCTGACCAGCGTTCACGCCGCCAGTTGCCCAGTGACGCCGGTCACCGGGATGCTCGGCGGAGGAACCATCAGTACGGCGACGGCCCACGAGGCCGGCCGGTACGCAAGGGAGGCCACCATGACCCAGGCGATCGACCGACCCGCCCCGACCGAGGAGGTCGACTTCGACGCGCTCGTCGGCGCGGTCGACCACGACATCAGCCGCGACCCGTTCCCGGTCAAGGGCCTGGACCACGTGCACTTCCTGGTGGGCAACGCCAAGCAGGCCGCGCACTACTACTCCACCGCGTTCGGCATGGCCTGCGTGGCGTACCGGGGCCCGGAGCAGGGCTACCGGGACCACGCCCAGTACGTGCTGACCAGCGGCTCGGCCCGGTTCGTGCTGACCGGCGCGGTCCGTCCGGACGCCGAGGGCGCCGAGCACGTCGCCAAGCACAGCGACGGCGTCTCGGACATCGCGCTGGAGGTGCCGGACGTCGACGCCGCGTACGCGCACGCCACCGCGCAGGGCGCCACCGGCCTGGTCGAGCCGCACGACGTCAGCGACGAGCACGGCACCGTCCGGCTGGCCGCCGTCGCCACCTACGGCGACACCCGGCACACCCTGGTCGACCGGTCCCGCTACACCGGCCCGTTCCTGCCCGGCTTCGTGGCCCGCGGGCCGATCGTGGACCGGCGGCCGATGATCGAGGCCGGCCTCCAGCCGAAGCGCTTCTTCCAGGCGGTCGACCACGTGGTCGGCAACGTCGAACTCGGCCGGATGGACGAGTGGGTGGAGTTCTACAAGCGCGTCATGGGCTTCACCAACATGGCGGAGTTCGTCGGCGACGACATCGCCACCGACTACTCGGCGCTGATGAGCAAGGTGGTCGCCAACGGCACCCGCAAGGTGAAGTTCCCGCTGAACGAGCCGGCCGTCGCCCGCAAGAAGTCGCAGATCGACGAGTACCTCGAGTTCTACCAGGGCCCGGGCGCCCAGCACATCGCGGTGGCCACCAACGACATCCTGGCCAGCGTCGACGCGATGCGGGCCGCCGGCGTCGAGTTCCTGGACACCCCGGACTCCTACTACGACGACCCGGAGCTGCGCGCCCGGATCGGCGAGGTGCGGGTGCCGATCGAGGAGCTGAAGGCCCGCAAGATCCTGGTTGATCGGGACGAGGACGGCTACCTGCTGCAGATCTTCACCAAGCCGGTGCAGGACCGGCCGACCGTCTTCTTCGAGC
Source organism: Micromonospora sp. LZ34 (assembly GCF_052981855.1). Classification (NCBI taxonomy): domain Bacteria; kingdom Bacillati; phylum Actinomycetota; class Actinomycetes; order Micromonosporales; family Micromonosporaceae; genus Micromonospora; species Micromonospora sp. LZ34. The sequence continues at coordinate 210,100 of NZ_JBRIQN010000001.1, read as the reverse complement.
TGATCGAGCGGCACGGCTCGCTCGGCTTCGGCAAGGGCAACTTCAAGGCGCTCTTCGAGGCCATCGAGCGGGAGCAGGAGAAGCGCGGCAACCTGTAACACTGTCGAGCGTGACGCAGCCTCCGACGTACCCGATGCCGCCGGCGGGTGGGCCCGTGCCCCCCGCCGGCGGCTTCGCGCCGCCCGCCGGTCCCGCCAGTCAGGGGTACGCGGTGCCGCCGCAGTTCGCCCCGCCGGGACACCCGCCGCCGGGCTGGGCGCCACCGCCGGGCTGGGCGCCACCGCCGGGCCATGCCGCGCCGCCGCCGACGCTCACCCCGGCGGGTCAGCCGCTCGCCAGCTTCAGCGACCGCCTGCTGGCCATGTTGATCGACACCGCGGTCTTCTACGTGGTCGGCCTGGTGCTCGCCGTCCCCGCGTTGATCATCTTTTTCGTGGTCGTGATGCCCGACCTCGTCCGGATCGAACCCGACGGCACCGTGCCGCAGCCGGATGTCGTCAAGGATCTCCTGCTGCCGTTCCTCTGGATGGAACTCGCGATCATCGCGATCTCGTTCGTCGTGGCCTACGTCTACTACGTCGAGATGATGTTCCGGACCGGCCAGACCTACGGCAAGAAGGTCATGAAGCTACGGGTGGTGCCGCTGGATCCGACCCGCACCCTCGACCGCCGGATCGCCGTCCGGCGGTTCCTGGTGCAGAACGTCGTCGGTCTGGTGCTCCTCGGCTTCAGCTACCTCGACGGGCTCTGGCAGCTGTGGGACAAGCCCTGGCAGCAGTGCCTACACGACAAGTTCGCCGGCACCGTCGTCGTTAAGGTTGCTCCGTGAGCGTGGAACCCGGCTGGTACGTCGACCCCGCCGACCCCGAGACCCGGCGGTACTGGGACGGGGAGGGGTGGATCGGCGCGCCGATCCCTGTCGAGGCTCCCGTGCCCGAGGGCCCGCCGCTGGCCGAGCCGGCTCCCGTCGCGCCGCCCACCCCGGCCGCCCCGGTCAGCGCGCCGGGTGCGCCGGTCTCCGCGCCGGGTCGGCCGGTCTCGCCGCCGGGCATGCCGTCCGGCGTGCCGCATCCCGGGCCGGCATACCCGGGGCAGGCCCACCCCGGCGCCGGCCTGCCGCCGGGTTGGGCACCGGGACACTGGCCCGGCCGGCCGCCGGAGCCGCGCCCGCACGGGCTGCCGCTGGCCGGCTTCGGCTCCCGGCTGGTCGCCCGGCTGATCGACTTCGGCATCGTGTTCGCGCTGAACGCGGTGGTAAACGGCTGGTTCGTCTGGCGGCTGATCGAGGAGGTCACCCCGTACTGGCGGGAGGTGTTCCGGCGGGCCTTGGCCGGCGACACCTCGACCGAAGGGCTGCCCCAGCCCAGCGAGCAGGCCGGCGGGTTGCAGATCGTCATCCTGCTGATCGCCACCGCGCTCTGGCTCGCCTACGAGGTGCCGACGACGGCCTCCGGCGGGCAGACCTTCGGCAAGCGGGTGATGGGCGTCAAGGTGGTGCCGCTGGCCGGCGACGAGCCGCTCGGCTTCGGCCGGGCGCTGCGCCGGTGGAACACCCTGGGTCTGCCCACCCTGCTCTGGTACTGCTGCGGCCTCGGCCTGCTGCTCCAGCTCGTCGACGCGCTCTCTCCGCTCTTCGACCACCCGCTGCGTCAGGCGCTGCACGACAAGCGCGCCCAGACCGTGGTGGTCCAGTTGCCCCGCGCCCCCCGCCCCACCCCGAACGACCGCACCACACCCCCGGGAGACACCCCATGACCGACACCGGACGCCGCCAGCCGGCGGTGCGACTGACCCGCGCCGACCTGGACGCGCTGCCCAACTACGTACCCGGCCGCAGCCCGGCCGACCTGGCCCGCGAGCTGGGGCTGCCCGAGGCGATCAAGCTGGCCAGCAACGAGGTGCCGTACGGGCCGCTGCCCGGCGTGGTGGAGGCGGTCACGGAGGCCGCCGCCGGGGTGCACCGCTACCCGGACATGGGCGTGGTCGCGCTCCGCGAGACGCTGGCCGAGCGGTACGGCGTGGCCGCCGACCGGATCGCCACCGGCTGCGGTTCGGTGGCGCTGGCCGAGCACCTGGTCCGGGCCACCTGCCTGCCCGGGGACGAGCTGCTCTACGCGTGGCGCTCGTTCGAGGCGTACCCGATCATCGCGGCGACCAGCGGCGCGACCAGCGTGCGGGTGCCCAACGACGCCGGGCACGGGCACGACCTGGCGGCGATGGCGGCGGCGGTGACCGACCGGACCCGGATGATCCTGGTCTGCAACCCGAACAACCCGACCGGCACCGCGGTCCGCCGGGCGGAGCTGGACCGGTTCCTCGACGCCGTCCCGGACGACGTGCTGGTGGTGATCGACGAGGCGTACCGGGAGTTCGTCACCGATCCCGAGGTGCCGGACGGGCTGAGCTACCTCGACCGGCCGAACGTGGCGGTGCTGCGCACGCTGTCCAAGGCGTGGGGCCTGGCCGGCCTGCGGATCGGCTGGTTGGTCGCCCAGCCCGAGGTGGCGGCGGCGGTGCGCAAGGTGGTGACCCCCTTCTCCACCAGCATGGCCGCGCAGGCCGGCGCGCTCGCCGCGCTGTCCCAGGCCGCCGAGGTGGAACGGCGGTGCGCCCTGGTGGTGGCCGAGCGGGACCGGGTCACCGAGGCGCTGCGCAAGCTCGTCCCGGACGTGCCGACCAGCCAGGCGAACTTCGTCTGGCTGCCGCTGGGTGACCGGGCGGTGGACTTCGGCAAGGCGTGCGAGGCGCGCGGGGTGATCGTCCGGCCGTTCCCCGGCGACGGGGTCCGGGTGACCATCGGCACCCCGGCCGAGAACGACGCCTTCCTCGCCGCCGCGGAGCCGGCGCTGGCCTGAGCCCGGGACCGGTCCGGTCCGCCATCCCCCCGCGGACCGGACCGGACGTCTCAGCCGGCCGTCACCGGCTGCCGTCCTCCGGCACGGTGATGTCGACGCCAACGGTCCGGGGTGGCTGGTCCGTCCGGGCCGGTGCCGCGGCATCGACCGGCGACGGGGTGAGCAGGATCAGGATCGCGCCCAACAGGGCTGCCACGAGTCGCACGAGTGGGACTATAAATAACTTATGTCCGTTTTGTCGAGCAACCGGTGCGCCTCGGCGGGTCAGGTCGCGGCGAGGATCACCGGCTCCGACGTGAGGAAGTAGCGCTGGTCGTCGCCGTCCGGGTCGACCGGCCTGCGGAGCCGCTCGACGGCCACCCAGCCGTCCGTCGCGTACGCGGCGCCGGGCGCCCAGCCGGTGCCGTCGGCGCCGGCGGTCAGCGGGAAGCGGGACAGCTGCACCCCCGTCGCCGAGTCCAGCGTCACCAGGTCGTTCGCCTCGGTCAGGAAGTGCACCCGCAGCGGCTCGACCGCGATCACCCGGCCCGGGCCGAGGTCGGGCCGGCGCCACAGCTCGGCGCCGCCCCGGGCCGGCCGACCGACCAGCACCCCGTCGACCACCGCCACCGCCTGCTCCCCGACCAGCTCGGCGTCCGGCCGGTCCAGCTCGGGAGCGGCGACCGGCTCCCCCGCCCCGAGCAACCAGCCCCGCCCGACGCCGTCCCCCGGCCCGGCGGTACGCAGCCCGGTGCACCCGGACCGGCCGGTCCGGCAGCCGAGCGGGGTCACCACCAGCTGCTCACCGGCTCCGGCCGGACGCCAACGGCTGGCCACCGCCCCGGTGCCGGCGTCCCGGAACTCGACCGTGGCGGGCCCGGCGCAGGCGTCCACGGTGACCAGGTGGCCCGTGGCGGTGGCGCCGACGAAGTCCCGGCAGCTCGGGGCGACCTCGGCCCGCCAGAGCTGCCGGCCGTCGGTCAGCCCGACTCCGCGTACCGCACCGTCGCCCGAGGCCACCACCACCTCGCGGCCGTCGGCGGCACGGGTCACCACCAGGCCGCGCGGGTTCCAGACCCCCGCCGCCCCGGTCCGCCGGACCGTGCGCTCCCCCACCGGCTCCGGTCCGTCGGCGCGCCAGAGCACCCGCCCGGTACGCGCGTCCAGCGCTACCAGCCGCCCGTCCGACCAGCGGCTGACCACCGTGGTCCCGCTCGCCACCACCCCGTCCAGCTCCGCTGGCCAGCGCCGGTACGACCAGAACGGCGTGGTGCGGTGCCGCCCGTCGGCCGGGCGGTCGGCGTAGACCTGCCGGTGGCCGGCGTACACCCGGAGCCGGCCGTCCACGATCAGCGGGGCGACGGGCAGCCGGCCGACCACGCCCACGGCCGGCCCGGCGGGCGGCGGGTAGTCGGCCCGGGCGACCGTACTGACCTCGGCGGGGGCGAGCACCCGGTAGACCGTCACGGCGACCGCGGCGACGACGAGCAGCGCCGCGACCACGATCACGATCCGCCGCCGGCCCTTCGCCAACCCCATGCCGCACCTCCGCCCGGCACCCTACCCAGCGGAGCTGGTGGCAGCCTGGTCAGGTTGCCGGCCGACGACGGCCGCCGCACTCGGCCCGGTCGGCGTCAGGCGGCCTCGGCCGAGCCGGCGGCGGCGAGATCGGCGAGGTCGCGCCGCAGCGCCCCCTCGACCGCCCGGGCGGCCAGCCCGCCGAGGAGCAGGGCGACCACCCGGCCGTACGGCGCGGTCGGCACCGCCTCCTGCTCGACGGTGACCGCGGTGCAGCCCCGGCGGCGCCGCTCGACCTCGCGCAGCGTCCAGGTGATCCGGTAGTCGACCCCGGCGCCGGGCGAGCTGAGCACCAGCCGGCGGGGCGGCTCCGCCTCGACCACCACGAACTCCTCGACCAGCGCGCTGCCGTCGGGCTGGCGACGGGACTCCCGCCAGGCGGTGCCCGGCCCGAAGCCGCCGGAGGTGAGGAGTTCGACCGGACCGGCGGCGCCGGTGCGGGCGGTCCGCAGCCGCAGGTCGGTCAGGAGGCGCCAGACGTCGACGGCGTGCGCCTCGATGAACTCGGTAACCGCCACCGTCGACATGCCAACCTCCCGTGGCGTCGACGGTACGCCGGGTGAGCGCGGAACGGGGACTCCCCCGGCGAAACTTTCACCACCCGCGGCCCGGACGGCCGGGTCACCGCCGGATCAGGTCGATGGCGGCGACCCCGCCGGCGGCCCGGCCGGCGCGGCCACCCGACTCCGCGGTCGGCGGTCAGGGCCGGAACTGGCCGGCCCGGATCGCCTCGACGAACGCCGTCCATCCCGGCGGGCTCACCGCGAGTGTCGGCCCGGCCTGGTCCTTGGAGTCGCGCACCCCGACCACGCCGAGGACGCCGACCAGGTTGTCGGCCACCTCCACGCAGAGCCCCTGGTCGTTGGAGCGGCTGCTGGTCCGCCAGACCGCGCCCGCGAACTCGTTCATCGTCGTCATCTCCCTTGCCTCGACGGGACGCCGTGCCGCGCCGGACCGGGGCCGGAAGGGGGCGCCGGCCCGGCCCGGCGCGGCACGGCGACGGAATCCGGGACGATCAACGCGAAAGTGACGGGCCCCGGTCGCACACTCGGTGCGACCGGGGCCGGGAAAGATCGAGAGGGCCGGTCAGCGGGCCGGGAGGATCGTCCCGGTCACCTCGCCCAGCGCCACCGTGGTGCCGTCCGGGCCGGGCGCGGTGGCGGTGATGGTCACCGTGTCCCCGTCCTCCAGGAAGGTCCGGGTCTCGCCACCGGCGAACTTCACCGGCTCCGCGCCGCCCCAGGTGAGCTCCAGGAACGAGCCGACCTGGTGCCGCTCCGGGCCGGAGACGGTGCCTGAGGCGTACAGGTCGCCGGTGCGCAGCGAGGCGCCGTTGACGGTCAGGTGGGCCAGCTGCTGGGCGGGCGTCCAGTACATGGTGGCGAACGGCGGCTCGCTGACCTGTTCGCCGTTCCACCGCACCGACAGCCGCAGGTCGAGCCCCAGACGCGGCACGTCGCGCAGGTAGTCGGCGACCGGCGGATCCTGGTCCGGGGCCGGCACGAACGCGTCGCCGAGCGCGTCCAGCGGGGTGACCCAGGCGGAGACGGAGGTGGCGAAGGACTTGCCCAGGAACGGGCCGAGGGGTTGGTACTCCCAGGCCTGGATGTCCCGGGCGGACCAGTCGTTGACCAGCACCACGCCGAAGACGTGGTCGGCGAAGTCGTCGACGCCCACCCGGTTGCCCAGCGGGCTCGGCACGCCCACCACGAAGCCGACCTCGGCCTCGATGTCGAGCCGGACGCACGGGCCGGTGACCGGCCCGTGTGCGGTGGCCCGCTGGCCGGTGGGGCGGACCACCGGAGTACCGGAGACCACCACGGTGCCGGCCCGGCCGTGGTAACCGATCGGCAGGTGCTTCCAGTTCGGCAGCAGCGGCGGCTGGCCGGGACGGAAGATCTGCCCGACGTTGGCCGCGTGGTGTTCCGAGGAGTAGAAGTCGACGTAGTCGGCCACCTCGAACGGCAGCTGCATCCGCGCCTCGTCCAGCGGGACCAGCAGCGGCTCCACCTCCGGTCGGTGCGCGGCGTCGGTGAGCAGCTCGGTGACCCACTGCCGGACCGCCGTCCACTGCGGACGTCCGAGCGCCATGAACTCGTTGAGGGTGGGCCGGCCGAGCGCCCCGGCGGCCAGCACCAGGCCCGCCGCCTCCGCGCCGGCCAGGTCCAGCACGAAGTCCCCGATGCGTACGCCGATCCGCGGCTCACGCCCGTCGTGGCGGAACACCCCGTACGGCAGGTTGTGCACCCCGTACGGCGAGCCGTCGGCACCCGTCACCCAGCTCATGTATCGATGCCCCCGTTCACCAGCCCCAGCCGGATCAGATCGGTCAGTGGTTCCAGGATGCTGCACGACCCGAAGCCGATCCACAGCGGACGCGCGGTGTCCAGCCGCGCCTCGGTCCACTGCACCAGCAGGCGCGGGTCGGCGGCGGTGAGCAGCTCGGCGACGGTCCTCGTACCGGCGCCCTCGGCCGCGGCGAGGGTGGCGGCCAGCACGTTACCGAAGCCGTGGTGGGTGAAGCCGGTCTCCGGGTCCAGGTGCCGGACGGCCTGGTGCAGCCCCGCGGTCAGCTTGAACGGCAGCTGGCGGTCGCGGCAGGCGCAGATCACCGCGGCCAGCTCGGGCGGGGTGGGGAACAGCTCGGCGGCCAGCCCGCCGGTGCGGAACTTGGCGGCGATCGGCACCCCGTCCGCCCGGGCCGCGGCGAGCGCGTCCAGCGCGTCCATCAGCCCGAACGTCAACGGCAGCTCGGCGTAGACGGCGTCGACGCCGGCCAGCTCGTCCGTCACCCGCAGCAGGCTGGTCAGGCCGGGCAGCGGGTCCTCGCCCCGTTTGGCCACCGCCACCTCGATCTGACGGGCCGTCACGCCGTCCGGTGCCAGGAACGACAGCGCGAAGGGTAGGCCCTCGATCCCGGTGTCACCGACCACCCCGACCACGAAGCCCTCGGCCGGGTCGACGAGACCGCTCAGCTCGCCCGCCGCGACGGCCGAGGCGGGGACCAGGAGCGGGCCGACCAGGTCGGCGTACCAGGAGGTGCGGTGCCGCCGGTGCGCGGCCACGGCGTCGGGCAGCGACGCGCTGCCGGGCGGGAAGACGGCGGCGTCGTCGACCAGGCCGTCGAGGAGCGCGGGCACCTGCGTTGACACGAGACAAGAATGTACGGGACGCTACAAGGAACGGACAACAGCGTCCGATTATCGGACGCTCACCGGCCGATGAACGGGACGAATCCGGGAGGCGAGATGCCGTACTACCGCAGCGTCGGCGAGCTGCCGCGCAAGCGCCACACCCAGTTCCGCCAGCCCGACGGCAGCCTCTACGCCGAGGAGCTGATGGGCCAGGAGGGCTTCTCCTCCGACTCGTCCCTGCTCTACCACCGGCACGCGCCCACCGCGATCGTGGCCGCCGAGGAGTTCACCCCGCCGGTGTTCACCCGGACGCCCAACCTGCCGCTCAAGCCCCGGCACCTGCGCACCCACAAGCTCGACGGCACCGGCGCCGACCCGGTGCTCGGCCGGCAGTACCTGCTGGCCAACGACGACGTCCGGATCGCGTACGTGCTGGCCGACCGGCCGTCGCCGCTGTTCCGGGACGCCACCGGCGACCACTGCCTCTATCTGGAGTCCGGCGCGCTGCGGGTGGAGTCCACGTTCGGCGTGCTCGACGCGGTGGCCGGCGACTACGTCATCATCCCCACCTCGACGGTGCACCGGCTGGTGCCGACCGGCGACGAGCCGGCCCGGCTGCTCACGATCGAGGCCGCCGGTCACATCGGCCCGCCGAAGCGCTACCTCTCGGTACGCGGCCAGTTCCTCGAGCACTCGCCGTACTGCGAGCGGGACGTCCGCGGGCCGGACGCGCCGCTGCTGGTCGACGGCGAGGAGGTGGAGGTCCTCGTCCGGCACCGCCGGGGCTGGACCCGTCATGTCTACGCCCACCACCCGTTCGACGTGGTCGGCTGGGACGGGCACATGTACCCGTGGGCCTTCTCCATCCACGACTTCGAGCCGATCACCGGCCGGATCCACCAGCCGCCGCCGGTGCACCAGACCTTCCAGGGCCCGAACTTCGTGATCTGCTCGTTCGTGCCCCGCAAGGTCGACTACCACCCGGACGCCATCCCGGTGCCGTACAACCACCACAACGTCGACTCCGACGAGATGCTCTTCTACACCGGCGGCAACTACGAGGCCCGGCGCGGCTCCGGCATCGAGCAGGGCTCGATCTCGCTGCACCCGTCCGGCTTCACCCACGGCCCGCAGCCCGGCGCCGCCGAGCGTTCGATCGGCGTCGACTACTTCGACGAGCTCGCCGTCATGGTCGACACCTTCCGCCCGCTCGACCTCTGCGACGCCGGCCAGTCCTGCGAGGACGACGGTTACGCCTGGACCTGGGCGCGCCGCGGCTGAGGCACCCCCGTCAGGCGCCCGCCGGCGTGATCGCGGCCTGACCACCGGGCCACGATCACGCCGGCTGCGCTCACCCGCGGGCCGGACGGCAGGGCGGCCCGGGCGGCCGGTACCGCCCCACCGTCCCGCCGCCTGATCCGGCGCTCAGCGCCGGCCCCGGTGGATCACGGCGCCGCGCCGGGGCTGACCGTGCTGCCGTACCGACCAGGGTCGGGGCTGGGCAGCGGGTACCCGGCGGCGGTGCCGTGGACGGCGGTCCGGTCGATCCGGGGTGCCCGGCCTGCCGGTGCGATCCGCGTCTTCCCGCCCGGCCCGCGGGTGCCCGTCGGGCCCGGCCACGACGGCTGTCGGCCCACCGACCGGCTGGGGACCGGCGACCGGGCGGTCGGTCCCGCCACCGCCCGCCGGGGCGGGCGACGGCCGGCCGGCCAGGCCGGTGCTGAGCGGGTGCGGCCCGGCGTGGAGCTGGGCTGGCCGGTACTCCTCGATGGTCACCTGGGTCATGGGGGCACCTCCGGTGCGGGTCGGGCGGGCGGGCTGGGTGGTCGTTCGAGGCGTCACGTGCTCTCCCTTCTGCTCAGGCGGCCAGGAGGTCGGCCAGCACCCGGGTCCGGGTGGGGTGGCGGAGCTTGGTCATCGCCTTGGCCTCGATCTGGCGGATGCGTTCCCGAGTCAGGCCGAGCGCCCGGCCGATCTGGTCCAGGGTGCGCGGCTGCGCGTCGGCGAGGCCGTACCGCTGGGCGATGACCATCGCCTCCCGCTCGGTCAACGCCGACAGCACGGTGTCCAGGTAGGAGCGCAGGGCGGTGTCGGCGACCTGGGCGGCGGGATCCGGCGCGTCGTCGGTGAGGAAGTCGCCGAGTTGCGCGCCGTCCTCGCCGATCGGGGTGTGCAGGGAGATCGGCTCCCGGTCGTACCGCAGCGCCTGCTCGACCTTCTCCGGCTTCAGGTCGAGCTCGGCCGCGATCCGCGCCGGGGTCGGCTCCTCTCCCAGGTCCCGGAGCAGGACGCGTCGGACGCGGTGCACCCGGTTGATCAGCTCGGCCATGTGCGCGGGCACCCGGATCGTCCGGCTCTGGTCGGCCAGCGCGCGACCGAGCGCCTGCTTGATCCACCAGGTGGCGTAGGTGGAGAATTTCAGCCCACGCCGGTGGTCGAACTTCTCCACCGCGCGCATCATCCCGATGACGCCCTCCTGGACCAGGTCCGGCAGCGGCAGCCCGCCGTCGCGGACGTAGCGCCGGGCGATCGAGACGACCAGGCGGAGGTTGGCCTCGATCATGTGGCGCCGGGCGCGCCGACCGTCGGCGGCCACTCGCTCCCAGGCGGCCCGCTCGTCCGCGGCGAGCCCGTCCGGGGCGGCGTCCAGGCGGCGCTGGGCGAGCGCTCCAGCCTCGATCCGCGCGCCCAGCTCCACCTCCTGCTCGGCGGTGAGCAGCGGGGTCCGGCCGATCTCCTTGAGGTAGGCACCCACCGAATCGGTCACGGTCATGAGCGAACTCCCTTCGACGGCCCGGAACGGCGCACCAGCGCCTCGATGCGACCTAAACTTATGACCGACCCAGAAAGATGTCAACGACAAATTTAGGACGGATACAGGTATGCTGTCGCCATGAGCGGACAGACGACCGGCCTGCGGGCCCTGAAGAAGCGCCAGACCAGGGAGAACATCTCCCATCAGGCGACCAGGCTGTTCCTGGAGCGCGGCTTCGACAACGTCACGATCGCCGAGATCGCGGCCGCCGCACAGGTGGCCAAGATGACGGTGACCAACTACTTCCCCCGCAAGGAGGACCTCGCGCTCGACCTGCGCGACGCGTTCGTCGAAGGGCCGGTCACCACCGTGCGGGAACGCCGCCCCGGCGAGTCCGCACTGGCCGCGCTGCGCCGGGAGTACCTCGCCGCGGTGGCCGGGCACGATCCGGTCATCGGCTTCACCGGTCCGGAGTTCGCCCGCATGGTCACCGGCAGTCCCGCGCTGGTCGCCCGGCTGCGGGAGTTCCACGACGACCGGGAGCGGGCGCTGGCCCGCGTGCTCGCTGAGGAGACCGGCGCGACCGCCGACGACCTCCGGCCGCGCGTCGCGGCCGTCCAACTGGGTGGCGTCCTACGGCTGCTGCTCGAGGAGACGCTACGCCTGACGCTGGCGGATCACGGCAACGACGAGATCGCCCGGATCGTCACCGCGCACGTCCGCACCGCCTTCGCCGCACTGGAGCCCGCCCTCGGCGACTACGCCGTCCGGCCCGCCGACTGACGGGGGCTCAGTACTGGGCGCGGCTGAAGACGGCCAACTCGGCTGCGGCGGCGGTGGCGATGGCCAGGACCAGCGGCCACGGGGTGCCGACCAGGGCGTAGAGCAGGATCAGCAGGGGCGCCCCGGCGGCCGCGTACACGGCGAGCGCGAGCATCCGGTCGGAGCGCAGCAGGCTCGGCAGGATCGTCCGGGTCAGGCCGGGCAGCTTGGCGGCGAACCGCCACACCACCAGCGCACCGCCGAGTGCCGCGAACGCGGCGGCCACCCGGGACAGCCCCTCGCTGCCCGGCGCCATGCAGGCGATCACCACGGCGGTGATCATCGTCCAGCCCGCGCCGTAGAGCACGAGCTGGCGTACACCGACGGAGATGGCCCGGCCGGAGTTCACCCGGCCCGGGCTCATCGCGGCGGCCTCGGCCAGGTGCTCCAGCGCGTCGCTCCAGCGCCGCTGCTCCAGCCGGAGCACGCCGATGTCGTGGCGCGCCTCGGCCAGCTGCGGGTCCAGCCGCAACGCCTCCCGGTAGGCCCGCTCGGCCAGGTCGAACAGCTGCATGTTGGCGGCGACCAGACCGAGCACCAGGTGCGCCTGCGGCTCCTCGGGGGCCAGCTCCACCCCGCGCCAGGCCGCGTTCAGTGCCGGCTGCCCGTTGCGCGAGCCGGCCAGGATCGCCGCCGCGCTCCGCTGGGCGTACGCGTCGTCCGGGCCGAGCGCCAGGATCTGGTCGGCGGTCCGCGCCGACTCGGGGTACCGCTCCAGGTCGCCCAGCGCCAGGCCGCGGGCGACCAGCGGCGGGACGGCGTTCGGGGCGGCGGCCGCCGCGGCGTCGGCGGCGGTGAGCGCCTCGGCCGGCCGGCCGGCGGCGAGGTGCACCCGGGCGAGCATGGTCAGCGCCGCGGGGTTGCCCGGTTCCAGGGCGACCGCGTAGGCGATCTCCGCGGCGGCCTCGTCGTAGCGGCCGAGCTCGGCGAGGAGCTGGGCGCGCTGGAGGTAGCCGTCGGCGGCGGACTGGTCGGAGGCGGCGTCGCTGGACATCGCGGCGAGCCTAGGCGGCCGACGCCGGGTACACCAGGGCCACCGCGATACCGGTGAGCCCCTCGCCCCGACCGGGGAAGCCGAGGCCGTCGGTGGTGGCGGCGGAGACGCTGACCGGCGCGCCGACCGCCGCGGAGAGCACCTGCTCGGCCTCCGCGCGGCGCGGCCCGATCTTCGGCCGGTTGCCGACCACCTGCACCGACACGTTGCCGATGGCGAACCCGGCGGCCCGCACCCGGCGGGCGCTCTCGGTGAGCAGGGCGACGCCGGACGCGCCGGCCCACTTTGGCTCGGCCACTCCGAAGTTCGATCCGAGGTCGCCGAGGCCGGCGGCGGAGAGCAGCGCGTTGCAGGCGGCGTGCGCGACCACGTCGGCGTCCGAATGGCCGGCCAGGCCGTCCTGGTCGGGCCAGAGCAGGCCGGCCACCCAGCACGGCCGGCCGGGCGCGAAGGCGTGCACGTCCGTGCCGATGGCCACCCGGGGAACGATCATGGAAAGAGGGTACGCGTCAGCCGCCGGTGGCCAGCAGGTGCTCGGCCAGCGCCAGGTCGAACGGGCGGGTGATCTTCAATGCGTACTCGGAGCCGGGGACGCAGCGCACCGGCACGCCCTGCTTCTCGACCAGGCCGGCGTCGTCGGTGAGCGGGTCGCCGGCGGCGGCGTGCGCCGCGGTCAGCACCGCGCGGCGGAAGCCCTGCGGGGTCTGCACCGCCCGCAGGGCGGAACGGTCGACGGTGCCGAGGACGACCTCGTCGGCGTCGACCTCCTTCACCGTGTCGACCACCGGGAGCACCGGGATCACGGCGTCGTGGCCGGCCCGGACCGCCGCCGCGACGGATTCCACCAGCTCGGGCGGGGTGAGCGCGCGCGCCGCGTCGTGCACGAGGACGATCTCGGGACCGGCGGGCACCGCGGCCAGCGCGGCGGCCACCGACGCCTGCCGTTCCGCGCCGCCGGGCACCACGGTCACCGGGGCGACCGGGGCGAGCAGCGCGCGGACGGCGTCCACGTCGGCGGCCGGGGCGGCCACCACGATGGTGTGCACCGACGGTGCGGCGGCGAGCCGGCGGACCGCGTGCACCAGCAGCGGCTCCCCGGCGAGCGGGCGCAGTGCCTTGGGCCGGCCGGGACCGAGGCGTACGCCGGCACCGGCCGCAGGCACGAGGACCGCGACGTCACCGCGCGGATTGAGCTGCGCGGTCACGTCGCGGTCCTCGGTGGTTTCTTCGCTACGAATCGGGTACGACGATGCTGTGGGGACTAGGCCTCGGTGAGCACCTTGTCGAGCAACGTCTCCGCCTCGTCCTTGGTGCTCTTCTCGGCCAGCGCGACCTCGCCGACGAGAATGTCGCGGGCCTTGGCGAGCATGCGCTTCTCACCCGCGGAAAGACCCCGCTCCCGCTCCCGGCGCCACAGGTCGCGGACGACCTCGGCCACCTTCAGCGGGTTGCCGGAGGCCAGCTTCTCCAGATTCGCCTTGTAACGCCGCGACCAGTTGGTCGGCTCCTCGGTGTGCGGAGCCCGGAGAACGTCGAAGACCTTGCCCAGGCCCTCTTCGCCGACCACCTCGCGCACACCCACGATCTCGGCGTTCTCAGCGGGTACCCGGACCGTCAGGTCACCCTGCGCGACCCTCAGGACGAGGTACTGCTTAGGCTCGCCCTTGATGACCCGAGTCTCGATTGCCTCGATGAGTGCGGCCCCGTGGTGGGGGTAAACAACGGTCTCGCCGACACTGAAAACCATAGGTTCGAAACCCCTTTCGCTGTGTCTAGGGTAACACGCTCAGGCACCGATGTCTCACCGCTGTCCTGACCGTTGGCGCAGCTCAGGGGCCCTGTGAGAGGTATTTCTTCAGCTTGACAGGCCGTCAAACCGATGGTTTGAACACGCTCCGTGACGTGCAGATGACGTCCCGGTACGGATGACGCGAACGTCGAGATCAAGGGCTATGCGCTCGTCCCATGGTATCCCGCTGCGCCCCGGCGCGCCCAGGTGTAGCGGCAGGAGGCCCGGTGCGGGACGCTGGAGGGGACGAGCCGCTGTCCGCTCCCGAGCCGTTTCAGGGGGTCCGATGGGCAAGCCTGACGCCGAGGGCCCCGGGCTGCCCGACCTGCCCCCGGAGTGGGGCCGGGTGGTCGTCCCGGACGACGCCTCCGCGCTCGCCGAGGAGGCCACACGGATCCGCCGCGAGCTGCGCCGGGCCGGCCGCGCCCGTTCCCCGCTCGCCTTCCCGCTGCTCGTCCTGCTGGTCGCGGTGCTCACCACGGTCGCCGGGCTGTTCGCCGTGACCTGGCCCCGCTCGGCCCGCACCGACCAGCCGACCGTGGCGCCCCGGCCCACGCCGGCCGACCTGACCGGTCGCCCCCTGCCGGCGTTGGACCTGGTCGACGCCGGGCAGTCACCGGTGCCGCTGCGCGGCCTGCTGCCCGCGGTGATCGTCCTGGTCGACGGGTGCGCCTGCCCGGACCGGGTGACCGAGGCCGCGGCCGCCGCGCCGGCCGCGGTCACCGTGGTGAGCGTCGCCGACGGCCTGGCCGGCACCCCGCCACCCGCCCCGGGCGTCCGCCCGCTCGCCGACCCGGCCGGCGGGCTGCGCGCGTTCCTGCACCTGCCGGCCCGCCCCGGCACCGCCACCGTGCTCCTGGTGGACCGTTCCGGCGTGCTGGTGCGGGTGGTGCCCGAGGTCCGCTCGGTCGAGGACTACCGGGCCGACCTGGACCGCCTCGCCCGCTGACCGCTCCCGGCGGTCGGCGCCGGTCAGGGCACCGCGACCAGTCGCGCCTCGACCCGGACGGGTTCGGCGCCGGCGGTCGACAGGGTGACCCGGAGCGGCCCGCCCCGGCCGGTCACCTGGGTGGTGACCAGCGAGCCGTCGCAGCCGCTGGTCAGCGGGTCGCCCGCCCGTGCGCCGACGACCGTGACCAGCAGCTCACCCGGCCCGGTGCAACGGAACTGGAGCACGTGGCGGGCGCCGTACTGGCGGTCGGCCTGCCGGGTGACCGGGCGCTCCCGGGTGAGGGTGGCCCGCTCGCGCCAGACGAGGTCGTCGGGCCGATCGAGCCAGCCGTCGTCGTCGTAGCGCGGGAAGGATTCGACGGGGCCGACGACCGACTGGCGGTCGACGGGTAGGGCGGCGCCGGTGGCCGGGTCGACCCGGAAGGTCAGCGCGCGGTCCGAGTCCCGGACCGCCACCTGGCGGCGGGAGTCGGACGCGGCGGCCGGCGGCGCGGCCGGCGGCGGATTGACCGGCTCGTTCGCCCGCCACCACCAGCCGCCGGTGACCAGGGCGGCCACCGCCAGACCGGCCAGCACGCCCGTCCGCAACCGGTCGCCGAACCCGGTCGGCGGCCGGTCGCCGCCACCCTCCGCCGGCCGGTTCTCCGCCTCGGCGTCCATGCGGCGAGGGTAACCGCCGTCCGCCCGAATCGTCGCGCTCAGTCCCGCCGTTCGAGCAGGGCGGCGTAGAGGGTCAGGCCCGGCCCGAACGCCAGCATCAGCACCCGGCCCGGCGGCGCCGCCGCCCGGCGCAGCCGGTCCAGGATCAGCAGGACGGTCGGGGACGAGCAGTTGCCGTGCTCGTCCAGGGTGGCCCGGGACGCGGCCAGCCCCTCCGGGGGCAGCGCCAGCTCCCGCTCCACCACGTTGAGGATGCGTGGCCCCCCGGGGTGCACAGCCCAGCCGTCCACCCCGGACAGCGTCGCGCCGTGCCGGTCCAGCAGGTCGTCGACCAGCCCCCGGACGTGGGTGGAGAGCACCTGCGGCACCTTCGGCGACAGCCCCATCCGGAAGCCGGTGTCGGTGACGTCCCAGGTCATGTGGTCGGCGGTCGAGGTGTCGGTCACCGAGGTGACCTCGCGCACCGCGTACCCCCGGCCGTCGGGCACCACCACGGCGGCGACCGCCGCGTCCGAGAAGAGCGCGTGCGAGACGATCTGCTGGGTGTCCACCCGGGCGCTGGAGGGCTGGATGTGCAGGCTGGTCAGCTCGGCGCAGAGCAGCAGCGCCGGCCGGCCCCGGGCGGTGACGAAGTCACTCGCCGCGCCCAACCCGGGCAGGGCGGCGTAGCAGCCCATGTGGCCGACGAACATCCGCTGGGTCTCCGGCGCCATGCCCAGGTCGCGGGCGAGCAGGATGTCCAGCCCCGGGGTGGCGTAGCCGGTGCACGAGCAGACGATGAAGAGCCCGACGTCACCGGCGGCCAGCCCGGCCGCGGTGAGCGCCCGCCCCACCGCCTCCTTGCCCAGCGGCAGCGCCTCCACCTGGTAGCGGCGCATCCGGCGCTCGGTGGGCCAGTCGGAGACGTCCTCGAGCAGCGGGTTGACCGCGGCCTGGCGGCGGGTCACCCCGGAGTGCGCGAAGATCCGCTCGGCCAGCGCCCGGGTGGTGCCGGTGAAGTGCCGGGAGAAGAACCCGTCCCACAGCTCGTCCTGCGCGGCGGACGGCGGGTGCGCCGTACCGAGACCCGCGATCACTGGCACGGCCACCATGCTCCACCTCTCGTCGTGTCTCCTGCACGTCCACCATGGCGTCCCCGGTCCACGCCGTGCGCCGGCCCGGTGAACTCCTCGTGTTCACCAACGAGGCGACGACCCGTCGCGGTCCGGGTCGCCGCCGAGCGCCGCGATGCCGAGCCAGTCGGCGCACACGTCGGAGGTGGCCGGGTGCAGCGACCCGCAGCGCGCGTCCCGGTAGAGCCGCTCCAGGGGATGGCCGCGGCGGGTGGCCGAGGTGCCGGCCGCCTCCAGCATGGACGCCGCGACGTCGGCGGCCGTGGTGCCGGCGAGCAGCTTGGCCCGCCACACCCAGCGGTTGGTCTCGGCGTCGCCCGGGGCCTCGTCCACCCGGCGGGCCGCCTCGGCGACCACCAGCTGCGCCGCCGCCACCGCGGCGTCGGCCCGGCCGAGCCGGGCGCGGACCGCGGGCAGCCCGGCCAGGTTGCGGGCGTTGAGGTGCTCGGCCGCCGCCTCGACCGCCGCCCGGGCCACCCCGACGTAGACCGCGGCGTAGCTGGCCACCAGCCAGTGCGGCATGAGCTGGGCGACCACCAGGGCCAGCCCCTCCACGCCGCCGAGCAGCCGGTCGGCCGGCACGGTCACGTCCAGGTGCAGGTCGTGCGACGCGGTCGCGCGCATGCCGAGCGAGTCCCAGCTCGGCTCCACGGTCAGGCCGTCCGGCCCGGCCGGCACCAGGAACTGGGAGACCACCGACTGGTCGGCGACGCTGCGCGCGGCCACCAGGTAACCGTCGGCGTGCCCGGCGCCGGAGCAGAACGTCTTGCTGCCCTTGATCCGATAGCCGCCGTCGACCGGCTCGTAGACCGTGGCCAGCTGGGAGAGGCGGGCCCCGGCGCCGCGCTCGCTCATCGCCACCGCGTACCAGCAGCCCTGGGCGGCGGCGGAGAGCAGCCGGTCGCGGGCGGCCAGCGCGTCGTCCGGCACCCCGAGCGCCTCGGCCAGCTCCTCGGTGACCGCGCCGAGCGCGCCGGTGACCGAGGCGTGCATGTTGAACACCAGGGCGGTGGCGCCGTTGCCCCGGGCCAGCTCCGTGGCGACCGCCGCGTACTCGGCGAACGTGGCGCCCATCCCGCCCAGCTCGCGGGGGACCATCAGGCCGAAGAGCCCGGCCTCCCGCAGGTCGTGGAAGTCCGCGACCGGGAACGAGCCGTCCCGGTCGTGCTCCCCGGCCCGAGCGGCGAACCGCGGCGCCAACCGCCGGGCCGCCTCCAGCACGTGCAGCGTCATACCGCCCCCTCCTCGGCCCTGTCCTTACCCCCGCACGGACCGGGCTACCCGCTTCGTGTTCCACGCCCCTGGTAGAGCACCGCCGTGGACCAGGTCGGCACGATCCGGGGCGACGGACCGGCGTCCGTCGCGTCCGGACGATCGCCGGCGCGCATCCGCCGCAGCAGCCAGCCGAGCAGGCCGCCGATCGCCGGCCGGACGCCCCGCAGTCGCAGCGCCACGCCGTGCCGGGCGCACTCCGCCACCAGCGCACGGTCGTCCACGAACAACCGTGGATCGTGGATGCCGCGCGGCACCGTGGGCAGCCGCTCGGCGATCCGGACGGCGAGCAGCCGGCTCAGCGCGGTGTCGTTCAGGGTGTCCAGCACCAGCAGGCCGCCGGGCCGGAGCAGCCGGCAGGCCTCGGCCACCGCCCGCCGCCAGTCCGGCACGTGCTCCAGCAGCTCACCGGCGGCCACCACGTCCGCGCTGCCGTCGGCCAGCGGCACCGCCGTGACATCCCCCTGGACCACCATCACGCCGTGCTCGGCGGCCTGCGCCAGGGCGGAGCGGGTGAGGTCCACCCCGAGGTGCCGGTACCCCTTGCCGGCCAGGTGCGGGGCGAGCAGCCCGGCACCGCAGCCCAGGTCGACCAGGAGCGCGCCGGGTCGGGCCGCCGGCGGCACCAGCGCTGCCCGGGCCTCGGCCAGCCAGTGCAGCATGGCGAACGCGCCGTCCGGCCGCCACCACTCGCCGGCCAGGTCGTCGTACTGGCGCGGATCGTTGCGTGGCAGGGTCCGGCCCGCGTCTCGCATGGCTCAGAGCGTGGCACGACTCACCGGTAACGACCAGACTTCCGTTATGTCGTCAACGGTGTTAGGGCTGGTCAGGGCGAGCCATCCGGAACCGGCCGCGGCGGTCACCACAGTGGCCGGTCTGCTGGCCGCCGGCGTCGGGCACCGGCCGTCCGGGGTGGTCGCGGTGGTGCTCACCGTGCTGGCCAGCCAACTCGCGGTCGGCTGGGCCAACGACGCGCTCGACGCCGACCGGGACGCCACGGTGGGGCGTACCGACAAGCCGGTCGCCGCGGGCGCGGTCGGCCGGCGCGCGGTCGCCCTGGCCGCGACGGCGGCCGCGCTGGCCACCCCGGCGCTGGCCCTGGCCACGAACCCGGTGGCGGCGCTCTGCGCCGCCCTCGGCCTGGTCTCCGCGCTGCTCTACGACTGGCCGTTGAAGTCCAGTCCGCTCTCGGTGCTGCCCTACGCGGTCTCCTTCGGGTCGCTGCCCGCCTTCGTGGTGCTGGCGCTGCCCGGCGCGCCGGCACCGCCGGGCTGGCTGGTCGCCGCCGCGGCCTGCCTGGGCGCCGGCGCGCACTTCGCCAACGTGCTGCCCGACCTCGCCGACGACGCCCGGACCGGGGTGCGCGGGCTGCCGCACCGGCTCGGGCCGGCCGGCAGCCGGGTGGCCGCCGCCGGGCTGCTGCTCGCGGCGACCGCCACCCTGGTCGTCGGGCCGCCCGGGCCGCCGTCGGGGGTCGGCCTCGCCGCGGTCGCGGCCGCCGTCGTGGTGCCGCCGCTGAGCTGGTACGGCGGGCGCGCCACGGCCCGGGCCGGCGGCCGCCCGGTGGCCGCCTTCCGGGCGGTCATGCTGGTGGCCCTGATCGACGTGGTGCTGCTGGTCAGCAGCGGTCGGGTGGTCTGAGGGTCCTCCCGGGAGGTGGCATCCCCGGGTCGGCGTGCGGGCCTCGATCAGCCCCAACTACCCTGGAGCGCGGTCTGCGCGGGCAGGGCCACACCGTGCCCGGGCACAGGACCGGGTGGGATCGTGACGAGGAGGACCGACGTGACGCGCTCGATCAGGGGTTCCCGGCGGGCGGCCCTGCTGCTGTCCGGGATGGCGGCGGCGACCGGACTGCTGCTGTCCGGGTGCGGCGCCGGCCAGGTCTCCGAGACCGCCAACAAGGAGCCGTCGGTCCAGGGCGTCAACCTCTCGGCCCGCAACGGCGAGTACGCGGTCCGTGGCCTGCTGGTCGAGTACCCCGGCATCGAGGGCTACAAGGCCGGCGCGAACGCACTGCTCAACGCCGTGATCTACAACGACTCGCGGAACCCGGTCACGGTCACCGTCCGCAGCCAGGACGCCCGCGAGGTGGTGATCACCGGCGACGGCGCGGCGGCCAGCCCGTCCGCCACCCCGTCGGAGGAGGCCCACCCGACGGCCACGCCGTCGGAGACCGGGTCGCCCAGCCCGTCCGGCTCCGCCTCGCCGTCGGGGTCCGCGTCGCCGTCGGCCACCCCGTCCGCCCCGGCCGGCCAGCCGGCCCGGATCGAGATCCCGCCGCTGAGCTACGTGCAGCTCAACTCGGAGGCGGACCAGATCCTCCAGCTCATCGGGCTGAACGAGGCGCTCCGTTCCGGGCAGAACGTCTTCGTCACCTTCGACTTCGGCAACGGCGTCGCCCTCACCGGCCCGGCGCCGATCGCCGTGCCGCTCACCCCGGCGGCGCCCCCGTCGCCGATCATCGAGCGCGAGGGCGGCTACGAGGGCCAGGAGAACGGCGGCGGTCACGGCGGCTCCGACCACTGACCGCTCCCAGCAGGATCGCCGGACACCGGCGGCGTGGCGACCACCACGCCGCCGGTGTTTTCGTCGTACGAGGGGACTAACGTCCCGGTGTGACCACCTCCCGATCGACCTCACCACGTGCCGGGGCGGCCGGGCGCGGCCGCGCGGCCGCCCGTGAGCCCCGCCCGGCCTACGAGTGCGACGCCTGCGGCCACCAGCCGCCCAAGTGGGTCGGGCGCTGCCCGGAGTGCGGCGAGTGGGGCTCGGTGGTCGAGTGCACGGTGACCGGCCCGACCGTCTCCGGGCGGGTGGTCAGCTCCCGGATGCCGGCCGAGCCGGCCCGGCCGATCGCCACCATCAGCGCCGCGCCCGCCCGGGCCCGGCCGACCGGCGTGAGCGAGCTCGACCGGGTGCTCGGCGGCGGCCTGGTCCCCGGCGCGGTGGTGCTGCTCGCCGGTGAGCCGGGGGTCGGCAAGTCCACCCTGCTGCTCGACGTGGCCCAGCAGTGGGCGGCCGGCGCGGGCAGCCCGTCGCTGGTGGTCAGCGGCGAGGAGTCGGTCAGCCAGGTGCGGCTGCGGGCCGAGCGGATGGGCACCCTGCACGACCAGCTCTACCTGGCCGCCGAGAGCGACCTGGCCGCGGTGCTCGGGCACCTCGACGCGGTACAGCCCGGCCTGCTGGTGCTCGACTCGGTGCAGACCATCTCGACCACCGGCACCGAGGGCGTGCCCGGCGGGGTGACCCAGGTGCGGGCGGTCACCGCCGCGCTGGTCGCGGTCGCCAAGGAGCGCGGCATCGCCACCGTGCTGGTCGGCCACGTGACCAAGGACGGCCAGGTCGCCGGCCCGCGGGTGCTGGAGCACCTGGTCGACGTGGTGCTGCACTTCGAGGGCGACAAGCACTCCTCACTGCGGATGGTGCGCGGCGTCAAGAACCGGTTCGGCGCCGCCGACGAGGTCGGCTGCTTCGAGATGCACGAGGGCGGCATCAGCAGCCTGGCCGACCCGTCCGGGCTCTTCCTGACCCGCTACTCGGAGCCGGTGCCGGGCACCTGCGTCACCGTGGCGATGGAGGGGCGGCGGGCCCTGGTCACCGAGGTGCAGGCGCTGATCGGCGCGACGGTCGCCGGCTCCCCCCGGCGGACGGTCTCCGGGCTGGACTCGGCCCGGCTGGCGATGGTGCTGGCGGTGCTGCAACGGCGTACCGAACGGCTGACCCTGCACGACCGGGAGGTCTTCGCGGCCACCGTGGGCGGCATCCGGGTGGTGGAGCCGGCGGCCGACCTGGCCGTCGCCCTCGCGGTCGCCTCCGGGGGCCTCAACCTGGCCATCGCCCCGCACCTGGTGGCGATCGGCGAGGTCGGGCTGACCGGCGAGGTCCGGCGGGTCGGCGCGGTGCCCCGCCGGCTGGCGGAGGCGGCCCGGCTGGGCTTCCGCCACGCACTCGTGCCGCCCGGTTGCGGCCCGGAGAGCACCGGTGTGAACCCCGAGCAGATGCGCGTGACGGAGGTCACGGACGTCCGGGCGGCGCTCCAGGCGGCGGCCCGGGCGTCCGCGGAGTGACCGAGGGTGCCCGGCGGGCGGGGCGGCCGGGGCGATACCGGGCATGCCGCGCCGACAGTCCCGCACCACGCGCACCGGACATCGCGACACATCACAGTAACCACGACAGCACCCACCGCAGGGCAGTCCGTAGACTGTGCCCGTGCCGATCGACCGCGATACCACCAAGCCTGCCGGCGCGACGCCCCACGCCCGCACCGGCGCCGTGGGCTCGCCCGCCCGTCCGATCAGCGTCAACGTGACCGGGGGCGGCAGCTCCGCCGGCGATCCGCTCCGGGCCAACCTGGCACTCATGGCGCCCGGCACCGCGCTGCGCGACGGGCTGGAGCGGATCCTGCGCGGCCGGACGGGCGCGCTGATCGTCCTCGGCTACGACAAGGTCGTCGAGGGGCTCTGCACCGGCGGGTTCCCGCTGGACGTCGAGTTCTCCGCCACCCGGGTCCGGGAGCTGTGCAAGATGGACGGCGCCGTCGTGCTCTCCAGCGACGGCACCCGCATCGTCCGGGCCGCGGTGCACCTGATGCCCGACCCGACCATCCCCACCGAGGAGTCCGGCACCCGGCACCGCACCGCCGAGCGGGTCGCCCGGCAGACCGGCTACCCGGTCATCTCGGTCAGCCAGTCCATGCGGATCATCAGCCTCTACGTCAACGGCCAGCGGCACGTGCTGGACGACTCGGCGGCGATCCTGTCCCGGGCCAACCAGGCGCTGGCCACGCTGGAGCGCTACAAGCTGCGGCTGGACGAGGTCTCCGGCACCCTCTCCGCGCTGGAGATCGAGGACCTGGTAACCGTGCGCGACGCGGTGGCGGTGGTGCAGCGGCTGGAGATGGTCCGCCGGATCGCCGACGAGATCGCCGGCTACGTGGTGGAGCTGGGCACCGACGGCCGCCTGCTGGCCCTTCAGCTCGACGAGCTGATGGCCGGCGTGGACGCCGACCGCACCCTGGTGATCCGGGACTACCTCCCGGTCGGCCGCAAGTCCCGCACCCTCGACGAGGCGCTGGTCGAGCTGGACCTGCTCGGTGCCACCGAGCTGATCGACCTGGTCTCGGTGGCCAAGGCGATCGGCTACCCGGCCGCTTCCGACGCCCTGGACGCCGCGGTGAGCCCGCGCGGCTTCCGGCTGCTGGCCAAGGTGCCCCGGCTGCCGGCCGCGGTGGTGGACCGGCTGGTGCTGCACTTCGGCAGCCTCCAGCGGCTGCTCGGCGCGACGGTGGAGGACCTCCAGGCCGTCGAGGGGGTGGGCGACGCCCGCGCCCGCGGCGTCCGCGAGGGGCTGTCCCGGCTCGCCGAGGCGTCCATCCTGGAACGCTACGTCTGACCGGTCCGCGCCCCGGTCGGGCGTCGCCGGGCCGGTGCGGATCAGCCGGTGAGGGTGAGCTTGACCGGTTCGCTGAGCTTGCTGCCGACCCGGGCGAAGACCTGGTACGTCCCGGCCGGCGGCGCCTCACCCGCGGCCACCCCGTTCGCGCACCGGCTGGACGCCTTGCCGT
Source organism: Micromonospora sp. LZ34 (assembly GCF_052981855.1). Lineage (NCBI taxonomy): Bacteria > Bacillati > Actinomycetota > Actinomycetes > Micromonosporales > Micromonosporaceae > Micromonospora > Micromonospora sp. LZ34. Next base: position 186,636 of record NZ_JBRIQN010000001.1, on the reverse strand, counting down.
TCCAGCCGACCTGGTAGGACCGCTCGAAGCCGGGCGTGAAGGACTGCACGTCGGAGCCCTTCCCGGTGCCGCAGGTGTCGGACGACCAGATCTTCTCCGCCCCCGACTTGATGAACAACTCCTGCACGTCGGCACCGACGTCGCGGCTGCAGGTCCGCTCGGATCGGTTCTTGATCTTCAGCTGGAGGTCGACGGTCGCGCCGCGGACCGCCGTCGCGGGCCGGGCCACCGGGGTCACGGTGATCTCGGCGTCCGTGCAGGTGCCGTCGTCGACCACCGGCGCCCCCGGGACCGGCCCGTTGGTGACGGACGGCTCGACCGAAGGGTCGGCCGAGCCCGCGTCACCCGACGGCGGCGCGCCGGTCTGCGGGGTGAGCATCGACCCGCTCGGCTCCGGCGTGGCGGTGGCCGACGTGGCGCCGGCGGTCGGCTGGGCGTCGCCGGTCGACCTCGGGTCCGGGTCCGAGCCGGTGCACGAGTAAAGCAGGACAATCAGGAAGAGAAGCCCCGCTCCGAGTACGACGGCGCGACGCCGCCAGTAAACGGCGGGTGGCAGGGGGCCGACCGTCAGACGCATGATGCCCCCACCGTAGCGGCGTACCGCACCACAGCCCGCCGCGACGCGCCGTGGTGTCGACTGCTCACCGGATCACCCCTCCACTCACGACAGTCCCGTCCCGCGCGGTGTGGCCGGTCCGCGCCCCGTCGCGCCCCGTCGGGGCGGCCGCCGGCATCCGGCTCAGAGATAGACCTTGCGCTGGTAGACGGCGTGCGCACCGGCGACCTGGTCGAGGAAGAGCAACCCGGCGCAGTGGTCGATCTCGTGTTGCAGGGCCCGCGCCTCGAACCCGTCGGTCACCAGCCGGACGGGCGCGCCGGTGCCGGGCAGGGCGGCCTCCACCACCAGCCGGCTGGCCCGCTTGACGTCGCCGGTCAGGTCGGGCACGGACATGCACCCCTCGCGCCCCGGCTTCCACCGGGTCGCCTCGACCACCCGGGCGTTGCAGAGCACGAAGGTGCCGTGCACGGTGACCGCCTTCGGATGGCCGGTGACGTCCACCGCGAACACCTGCGCACCCACTCCGACCTGCGGGGCGGCCAGGCCGACGCAGCCCGGCGACACGCGCATCGTGGCGATAAGGTCGGCGGCCAGCTGCACGGTCTCCGCGGCGGTCGGGTCCACCTCACCGCCGGCCCGGCTCAGCACGGGGTGCGGGGCGGCCACCACCGGGAGCACCTCGCCCGGCACGGTCAGCGCCTCCGGGCTCCAGTCGCCCAGGCCGGCGTACTCGTCGGCGTCCGGGTCGCGCTCGTCGCCGGTCACAACAGATCCGGGTCGGCCGGCCGGAGGGTCACCTCGACGCCCAGCTCGGCGGCGGCCTCGGTCAGCCGGCCGGCGAGCGCGTCGGCGGTGCCGGGCGGCAGGTCCACCTCGGCGACGACCACGTAGAGCGTCCCGGCCAGGCGGGTGCTCAGGTCGGTGACGTTGCCGCCCGCGTCGGCGAGCACCCGGGTCATCGCCGCGACGATGCCCATCCGGTCGGCACCGTGCACCGCCATCACGTACGGCTCCCCGCCCGGGGCCAGCTCACCGTCGGGGGTGACCGCCCGGACGGTCGCCAGCAGCTGGCCGTCGGCGGCGAGCGGGGCCAGGGCGGCCTCGACCTCGGCGGCGGCCGGGCCGACGCAGATCAGGGTCATCGCGAAGTGCCCCCGCAGCCGGGTCATCGTGCTGTCGGTGAGGTTCGCGCCGAGCCGGGCCAGCACCTCGGCGACGTCGGCCACGATGCCCGGCCGGTCCCGGCCGATGACGGTGATCGCGAGCTCGTTCATCCGGGCATTCTGCCCGATCCGCCTGTGGCCGCCGCGCCGCCCCGCCCGGGCCACCCGATCCGCGGGACCACCGCGCGTGACATCATCGGCCCCGCGATGACTGCACCCACCTTCACCACCCAGGTCAGCCGGTGGTACCAGGAGAACGCCCGTGACCTGCCGTGGCGCGGACCCGACGTGAGCCCGTGGGCGATCCTGGTCAGCGAGGTCATGCTCCAGCAGACCCCGGTGGCCCGGGTCGTTCCCGCCTGGCAGGCGTGGCTGGCGCGCTGGCCGGAGCCGTCCGCGCTCGCGGCGGACACCCCGGCCGAGGCGATCCGGATGTGGGGGCGGCTCGGCTATCCCCGCCGGGCGGTACGGCTGCGTGAGTGCGCGGTGGCGATCGTGCAGCGGCACGGCGGCCGGGTGCCGGACCGGCTGGACCAGCTGCTGGCCCTGCCCGGCATCGGCACGTACACGGCCCGGGCGGTGGCCGCGTTCGCGTACGGGCAGCGGCACCCGGTGGTGGACACCAACGTCCGGAGGGTGGTCTCCCGGGCGGTGGCCGGCGAGCCGGACGCCGGACCGGTGACCCGGCCGGCGGACCTGGTCGCCACCGAGGAGCTGCTGCCCGCCGAGCCGGCCGCCGCGGCGCTGGCCAGCGCGGCCTTCATGGAACTCGGCGCGGTCGTCTGCACCGCCCGCGCCCCGCGCTGCGACCGGTGCCCGGTCGAGTCGGTCTGCGCCTGGCGCGCCTCCGGCCAGGCCGCGCCAACCGGCCCGACCCGCCGCCCCCAGCGGTACGCGGGCACCGACCGGCAGGTCCGCGGGCTCCTGCTCGGGGTGCTGCGGGAGGCCACCGGGCCGGTTCCGCGCCAGCGGCTCGACCAGGTGTGGACGGACGACGCGCAGCGGTCCCGTGCGCTGGCCGGACTGGTGCAGGACGGCCTCGTGGAGCCCGTCGGCGCCGACTCGTTCCGCCTCGCCGGCGACGACCCGCTCCCCGCCCCCATGATCTGACCGGCCGATGACCTGAACTCGCCAGCGGCCCGGCCTGCCGGTGGCCGAGCTCGCTGATGGCGTGAGCGCGCTGATGGCCCGAGTCCGCTGATGATCGTCTGATGCTCCGCAGGTCCCCCGACCCGCTTTCCCCTTCTTTACATCAGACAATCATGGTCGCCTGTTGAGGCTCCGGGTGGGCGGGGCGAGCGGGTGAGCCGGGCGGGGGGCGGTGGCCGGGGGCTGGCGCGCCGCGGGGCGGGCGGGTGCGGTGGCTGGAAGCGGAAAGGGCGACGGCCCGGTGGCGGGTGCCACCGGGCCGTCGCCCTCGTGCTGTCGAGCCTTACTCGTCCGCGCCCGCGGCGGCGGTGCCGCCGAGGTCGGCGGGGACCGCGTCCGGCACTTCGACCGGCTTGTCGGCGCCCTGGAAGACGAGCTTGGACTTGTCGATGTTGCTCGGGTCGCCCTCGCAGTCCACCACCACGATCTGACCCGGGGTCAGCTCGTTGAAGAGGATCCGCTCGGAGAGGTTGTCCTCGATGTCGCGCTGGATCGTGCGACGCAGCGGACGCGCACCGAGCACCGGGTCGAAGCCCTTCTTCGCCAGGTACTTCTTGGCGTTGTCGGTCAGCTCCAGGCCCATGTCCTTGTTCCGCAGCTGCGTCTCGATCCGCGCGATCATGATGTCCACGATCGAGAGGATCTCCGACTCGCGCAGCTGGTGGAAGACGATGGTGTCGTCGATCCGGTTCAGGAACTCAGGCCGGAAGTGCTGCTTGAGCTCGTCGTTGACCTTCTGCTTCATCCGGTCGTAGTTGGACTCCGAGTCCTCCGACGCCTGGAAGCCGAGCGACACCGCCTTGGCCACGTCGCGCGTGCCCAGGTTGGTGGTCAGGATGATGACCGTGTTCTTGAAGTCCACGATCCGACCCTGACCGTCGGTGAGCCGACCGTCCTCCAGGATCTGGAGCAGCGTGTTGAACACGTCCGGGTGGGCCTTCTCGATCTCGTCGAAGAGGACCACCGAGAACGGCCGACGCCGCACCTTCTCGGTCAGCTGCCCGCCCTCGTCGTAGCCGACGTAGCCGGGAGGGGCACCCACCAGCCGGGAGACCGTGTAGCGGTCGTGGAACTCGGACATGTCCAGCTGGATGAGGGCGTCCTCGCTGCCGAACAGGAACTCGGCCAGCGCCTTGGAGAGCTCGGTCTTACCGACGCCGGACGGGCCGGCGAAGATGAACGAGCCCGAGGGACGCTTCGGGTCCTTCAGCCCGGCGCGGGTACGCCGGATCGCCTTGGACACCGCCTTGACCGCGTCCTCCTGGCCGATGACGCGCTTGTGCAGCTCGTCCTCCATGCGCAGCAGGCGCGAGGTCTCCTCCTCGGTCAGCTTGTAGACCGGGATGCCGGTCCAGTTGCCGAGCACCTCGGCGATCTGCTCGTCGTCGACCTCGCTGACGACGTCCAGGTCACCGGCCTTCCACTCCTTCTCCCGCTGCGCCTTCTGGCCGAGGAGCTGCTTCTCCTTGTCGCGCAGCTGCGCGGCGCGCTCGAAGTCCTGCGCGTCGATCGCGGACTCCTTGTCGCGACGCACCTGGGCGATGCGCTCGTCGAAGTCGCGCAGGTCTGGCGGCGCGGTCATCCGACGGATCCGCATCCGGGCACCGGCCTCGTCGATCAGGTCGATCGCCTTGTCCGGCAGGAAGCGGTCGGAGATGTAGCGGTCGGCCAGCGTCGCCGCCGCGACCAGGGCCGCGTCGGTGATGCTCACCCGGTGGTGCGCCTCGTAGCGGTCGCGCAGCCCCTTGAGGATCTCGATGGTGTGGGCCAGGGACGGCTCACCCACCTGGATCGGCTGGAACCGGCGCTCGAGGGCGGCGTCCTTCTCCAGGTGCTTGCGGTATTCGTCGAGGGTGGTGGCGCCGATGGTCTGCAGCTCGCCACGGGCCAGCATCGGCTTGAGGATGCTCGCCGCGTCGATCGCGCCCTCGGCGGCACCCGCACCCACCAGGGTGTGGATCTCGTCGATGAACAGGATGATGTCGCCCCGGGTGCGGATCTCCTTGAGCACCTTCTTGAGGCGCTCCTCGAAGTCACCGCGGTAGCGGGATCCGGCGACCAGCGCACCGAGGTCGAGCGTGTAGAGCTGCTTGTCCTTCAGCGTCTCGGGCACCTCGCCCTTGATGATCTTCTGGGACAGCCCCTCCACCACGGCGGTCTTACCGACGCCGGGCTCACCGATCAGGACCGGGTTGTTCTTGGTACGGCGGGAGAGCACCTGCATGACCCGCTCGATTTCCTTCTCGCGCCCGATGACCGGGTCGAGCTTGCCCTCGCGGGCGGCCTGGGTCAGGTTGCGGCCGAACTGGTCCAGCACGAGGCTGGTGGACGGCGCGGCCTCGCCCGGCGCGGCGCCCGCCGCGGCCGGCTCCTTGCCCTGGTAGCCGGAGAGCAGCTGGATCACCTGCTGGCGGACCCGGTTGAGGTCCGCACCGAGCTTGACCAGCACCTGGGCGGCGACGCCCTCACCCTCGCGGATCAGACCGAGCAGGATGTGCTCCGTGCCGATGTAGTTGTGGCCGAGCTGCAGCGCCTCGCGCAGCGACAGCTCCAGCACCTTCTTGGCCCGCGGCGTGAACGGGATGTGCCCGCTCGGCGCCTGCTGGCCCTGGCCGATGATCTCCTCGACCTGCTGGCGGACGCCCTCGAGGGAGATGCCGAGGCTCTCCAGGGCCTTTGCCGCGACGCCCTCACCCTCGTGGATCAGGCCCAGCAGGATGTGCTCCGTACCGATGTAGTTGTGGTTGAGCATCCGGGCCTCTTCCTGGGCCAGGACGACAACCCGTCGCGCTCGGTCGGTGAACCGCTCGAACATGCCCTCGTGCTCCTCACGTGCCGTGCGCCTTGATGGTCAAAGATCTTGGCGGGGCCGGTGCGCGGACGCCCGGGACGGGCGTCCTTGCCTCATTACTCTATCGCCGCGGACCGACTCAGCTGAGGTCGTGTGTCTCCGGCAGGAGCCGTGTACGCGTCGTTTTGCACAACCGTCCGCGCTCAGGAGGTGTTCCGGTACCCCCGGCGCTACGCGCAGAGCGAAATTCTCCTCGCGGTGCGACACCCTTCCGGACGGCCCGCGCGGGCCCCGATGGCACCCGCACGGCCGGGTATGACGTCGGCGCGGCCGGCGCAGGGGGCCACCCGACTGTCATCCACAGGTTGTGGAAAACTTCTCCACCGGCTGTGGACAACGCCCGCCCCACGGGGATTCTTCCCGGCGGGGCCGGGTCCGGTTCCGGCGCGACCCGGCGGTCCGGGCCGTCGAGGAGGCCGCCTGTCCGGTTTGTCGGCTATCGCGCATCCGGGGCCGGATGCGAACGCTGGGCGGATACGGCGACGCCGGCCCGGAGACGTGCTCCGGCCCGGCGTCGTGTCGCCCGGTGACCGCGGGGTCAGCGCGTGGCGTGGTACTCGTCGACGATCTCCTGAGGGATCCGGCCCCGGTCGGAGATGTCCTTGCCGGCCTTCTTGGCCCAGGCCCGGATCGCCTTGTTCTGCTCCCGGTCGGCGGTGGCGCCGCCCCGGCCGCGCGCGGCCCGGCCGCCGACGACCACGCCGCCCCGACCCACCTTGGTGCCGGCCCCGACGTACGGCGCGAATACCTCACGCAATTTCTCTGCGTTGGAACTGGACAGGTCGATCTCGTACTGAACGCCGTCGAGCGCGAACTTGACGGTCTCGTCAGCGTCCCCGCCGTCCAGGTCATCGACCAGCTTGTGAATGATCTGCTTGGCCACGTCCCACATTCCTTTCGAGCAGGGTGCACCTGCAAACTCGCAAGAACAATAGCCCGTACGACGCGCGGGGCGTCAATAGGATGCGGTATCGATCCGTCGAGGGTGTTGCGACTACTCCTGGCGCACCAACGGGAACAGGATCGTTTCCCGAATTCCCAGGCCGCTGAGCGCCATCAGCAGTCGGTCGATTCCCATTCCCATACCCCCGGCCGGCGGCATTCCGTACTCCATCGCGCGGAGGAAGTCCTCGTCGAGCCGCATGGCCTCGTCGTCACCCCGGGCGGCGAGCTGCGCCTGGGCCACCAGCCGTTCCCGCTGCACCACCGGGTCGACCAGCTCGGAGTACGCCGTGCCGAGCTCGAAGCCGAGGACGTAGAGGTCCCACTTCTCGGCCAGCCCCGGCTCGGTGCGGTGCGCGCGGGTCAGCGGGCTGGTCTCCTCCGGGTAGTCACGGACGAAGGTGGGCGCCTGCAGGCCGGGGACGACCAACTCCTCGAAGAGCTCCTCGGCCAGCTTGCCGGGCCCCCACTTCGGGTCGACGGCGAGGTCGACCTTGTCCGCGTATTCGACCAGCCGGGCCCGCTCGGTGCGCACCGTGACCTCTTCGCCGAGCGCCTCCGAAAGCGCCCCGTAGAGGGTCACCGAACGCCACTCGCCGCCCAGGTCGAACTCCCGCCCGTCGGCGTGGGTGACCACCGTCGAGCCGCTGACCGCGATCGCCGCCCGCTGCACGAGATTACGGGTCAGCTCGGCCATCGTGTCGTAGTCGCCGTACGCCTGGTAGGCCTCCAGCATCGCGAACTCCGGCGAGTGCGAAGAGTCGACGCCCTCATTACGGAAGTTGCGGTTGATCTCGAAGACCCGCTCGACACCGCCGACCACGGCCCGCTTCAGAAACAGTTCCGGGGCGATTCGCAGATACAGATCGGTGTTGAGCGCATTGCTGTGGGTCACGAATGGGCGGGCCGCCGCGCCGCCGTGCAGCAACTGCAGCATCGGCGTCTCCACCTCGAGGTAACCCTGCTCGTGCAGGGAATCGCGGAGGCTGCGTACGGTCGCCGCCCGGGTGCGCACCATCTGCCGCGCCTGCGGGCGGACGATCAGGTCGACGTAGCGCTGCCGGACCCGGGCCTCCTCGCTGAGCGGCTTGTGCGCCACCGGCAACGGGCGCAGCGCCTTGGCGGTGACCGCCCACTGCTCGACCAGTACCGACAGCTCGCCCCGGCGGCTGGTGATCACCTCGCCGGTCACCCCGACGAGGTCGCCGAGGTCCACCAGACGCTTCCAGTCCTCCAGCCGCTCCGGGCCGACCCGGTCGAGGGAGAGCATCGCCTGCAGCTCGGTGCCGTCACCGTCGCGCAGGGTGGCGAAGCAGAGCTTGCCGGTGTTGCGTACGAAGATCACCCGCCCGGTGACCGAGACCCGGTCGCCGGTGGCGGTGTCGGTGGGCAGGTCGGCGTAGCGCTCGCGGATCTGGGCCAGGGTGCTGGTCCGCGGGAAGCCGACCGGGTACGGCTCGACGCCGTCGGCGAGCATCCGGTCCCGCTTCTCCCGGCGGACCTTCATCTGCTCGGGAAGGTCGTCGGCGGGGTCGACTGGCACGGGCTTCTGCTCGGTCACGGCACGCTTCCTCAGAGGGAGATGTTCGGCGGGGTCAACCCCCGAGCGTACTCAAGCACCCAGTTGCCGGTTACCGGATAACCTGCCCGCCATGACCGATCCCACTCAAGCACTCTCGTTCGGTGCCGTGGCGGCCGACTACGACCGGCTCCGGCCCCGCTATCCGCGGGAGGCGGTCCGTTGGGCACTCGACGGGCTGGGCCGGTCCGCCCGGGTGGTGGACCTGGGCGCCGGCACCGGCATCCTGACCCGCGAGGTGCTGGCCCTCGGCCACCAGGTGGTGCCGGTGGAACCCGACCCCGGGATGCGGGCCCAGCTCGACGCCGCGACCCCGGGCGCCGTCGCCCTGGCGGGCAGCGCGGAGTCCGTACCGCTGCCCGACGGCGCGGCCGACGCGGTCGTCGTCGGTCAGGCGTACCACTGGTTCGACCGGGAACGGGCGCACCCGGAGATCGCCCGGGTGGTCCGCCCCGGGGGCGTCTTCGCGCCGATCTGGAACGTCCGGGACGAAGGGGTCGCCTGGGTGGCGGAGCTGACCCGGATCGCCCACCTCGGGGACAACGCCGGAAACGTGACCGAGAAGTACGCCGACTTCGGCGCCGCGTTCGGACCGGTCGAGCTGGGCGAGTTCGCCCACGCGACCACGCTCACCCCCGACGAGGTGATCGGGCTGCTGCACACCCGCTCGTACTGGATCACCGCGCCGGCGGAGGAGCAGGAGAAGATCGACCGGGATCTGCGGGAGCTCTTCGCCACCCACCCCGACCTGGCCGGGCGGGAGACGGTCGAGCTGCCGTACCGGACGCTGGTGTTCCGCGCCCGACGGCGCTGAACCACCCGGGTTTCCGGCCTGGCCCGACCGACGCCGGGTCAGACGTTGCGCTCGTAGACCATCCGCAGGCCGATGAGCGTGATCATCGGCTCGTGGTGGGTGATCGTCCGGCACTCGTTGATCACCAGCGAGGCGAGACCGCCGGTGGCGATCACCGCCCGCACCTCGCCCAGCTCCTCGGTCATCCGCTCGACGATCCGGTCCACCTGGCCGGCGAAGCCGAAGTAGAGGCCGGACTGGAGGCACTCGACGGTGTTCTTGCCGATCACCGAGCGGGGCCGGGTGGCCTCGACCTTTCGTAGCTGGGCCGCGCGGGCGGCGAGCGCGTCGAAGGAGATCTCGATGCCGGGGGCGAAGGCGCCGCCGAGGAACTCGCCCCGGCCGCTGATCACGTCGAAGTTGGTGGTGGTGCCGAAGTCCACCACGATGGACGGCCCGCCGTAGAGGGTGTACGCGGCCAGCGTGTTCACCACCCGGTCTGCGCCCACCTCCTTGGGGTTGTCGATGGCGAGCTGTACACCCGTCCGCACCCCGGGCTCGACGATCACGCTCGGCAGGTCCGCGTAGTAGCGGGACAGCATCGTGCGCAGCGAGCGCAACGCGGCCGGCACGGTGGAGCAGGCGGCCACCCCGGTGATCTCGACGGCGTCCCCGGCGAGCAGCCCCCGGAACTTCAGCCCCAGCTCGTCCGCCGTCGACCGGGCATCGGTCTTGATCCGCCAGGAGTGCACCAGCTTGTCGCCGTCGAAGGTCGCCAGCACGGTGTTGGTGTTTCCGATGTCGATGCAGAGCAGCACGCACGCAGCCTAGACAACCCACGTACGGGCGGGCGCGCAGCGGCCGGCGAACCGTATCCTGAACGGCATCGCGACATGAACATAGGTCTATCCACGGCGGGGCCGGACGGGGAGCGGACATGTCGGGGATGTGGTGGGCGCGCGGGCGCAACACATTGCGCCGGCGCCGCCGGCATGTGCTGGTGCTGGCCGCGCTGGCCGGCGGTGCGCTCTGGATGATCCTGCAGGCCTGGCGTTCCGGGCAGACCTTCCGCGGCGACCTCTACCTCAACATCGGCGCCGCCCTGATCATGACGCTGCTGACCTACGTGGTGCTCAACCCGCTCTTCCGCGAGCTCCAGACGGTGAGCATCATCGAGCACCCCCGGCTGGACCGGGACGCGCTGATCGAACGGGTGGCCAACTCCCGGGAGATCGTCGCGATCCTGGAGACGTTCACCAGCATGCTGGAGGGGCCGTACACCAACCGGTTCCTCTCCGCGCTGCGGGTGGCGCTGGCCAACGGCGCGACGGTCCGGGTGCTGCTGCTCGACCCGGACTCGCCGGCGGTCCGGCTACGCGCCGAGGAGCTGCGTCGCTCGGACGCGGCCATCGCGATCATGAACAACCTCTACCACTTCGGCCGGCTCCAGCAGCAGCTGCCGCCGGCCTCCCGGTCCCGGCTGCGGGTGCGCCTCTACAGCACCGCGCCGTCAGTGCAGATGTACCGCTGGGACGACAAGGCGTACATCTCGTTCTTCCCGGTCAGCGGCAAGACCTTCGACGCCCAGCAGATCGAGGCGTTCGTCAACACCCCGCTCGGCGAGTTCGTAGACGACCGGTTCACCGAGCTGTGGGAGACGGCCCCGGTGCGCGACCTCGACTCCTGCCTGAGCCTGCAGCTGTGCCTGCGTCAGGACGGGCGGGACCTGGAGACCTGCGAGGCGCGCTACGTGCGGGTCGACGGCACCTGGTACATCGCCGGCAGCGACCTGGTCCGCAACGTGGCCCGGCACGGCCTGGCCGGGCTGAGCGTGGTGCTCCAGCGGCCGGAGGCCGCCGGCCAGACCTTCACCCTGGGCGAGGCCGACGAGCTGGAGCCCGGCGTCTACCACCGGGCGCTCCAGCTCTTTCGGGCCAAGTACGGCCTGGACCACCGGGACGACACCGAGAGCCAGGTGATCTTCAACCTGGTGGGCCCGACGGCTTTACCCGCCCGCGCGGCGGCCTGAATCACCCGCGGAGGCGGAGCCCAGCGCCCCGCCCGGCCGGCGCCGCCGAACCGGCTCCGGCCACGGGCCGCGGGGTCACTCGGTGCGCAGGTCCATGGCGATGTCGAGGATGGGCGAGGAGTGGGTCAACGCGCCGACCGAGAGGAAGTCGACGCCGGTCGCCGCGTACCGGGCGGCCACCGCCAGGGTCAGCCCGCCGGTCGCCTCCAGCTCGGCCCGGTCGCCGACCGCGGCCACCACCTCGGTCAGCGTCTCCGGCGTCATGTTGTCGCAGAGCAGGAAGCCGGCGCCGGCCTCGACCGCGTCCACCGCCTCGGCCAGCGTGGTCACCTCCACCTGCACCGGCACGTCCGGGAACGCCGCCCGGACCCGCTGGTACGCCGGGGTGATGCCGCCGGCCGCCAGCTTGTGGTTGTCCTTGATCATCGCGACGTCGTGCAGGCCCATCCGCTTGTTGGTGCCGCCGCCGGCGCGGACCGCGTACTTCTCCAGGGCGCGCAGGCCCGGGGTGGTCTTGCGGGTGTCGAGCACCATCGCCTTGGTGCCGGCCAGCGCATCCGCCCAGGCCCGGGTGTGGGTGGCCACCCCGGACATCCGGCAGAGCAGGTTGAGTGCGGTGCGCTCGGCGGTGAGCAGCAGCCGGGTCGGGCCGGTCACGGTGGCCAGCACGTCGCCGCGGGCCACCCGCTCGCCGTCCCGGGCCACCAGCGACACCTCGACCGTACGCGCGCCGCCGGTCACCTCGCCGACCAGTTCGAACACCGCCGCCGCGACGGCCAGCCCGGCCACCACACCGTCGGCGCGGGCCACCAGGTCGGCGGTGTCGGTCTGCTCGGCCGGGATGGTGGCGACGCTGGTGACGTCGAGGAAGTCCGGGCCCAGGTCCTCGACGAGGGCGTCCTCGATCACCCGGCGCACCCGGGCCGGGTCCAGGCCGGCCGCCCGCAACTCCCGCTCCGTCGACTCCGTCATCGCGTCTCCTCCCACTGCTGCGCCAACCGGCCCTGCGCCCCGATCGCGCCGACCAGGTGGCCCAGCCACCGCTCGTCGGCCGTCGGGAAGTCCTCCCGCCAGTGGCAACCCCGGGTCTCCCGGCGGGCGTACGCGGCGGCGACCAGCGTCGACGCCACGGTGACCAGGTTCGTCGCCTCCCAGTCGGCGGTGCGCGGGGTGCCCCGCCCGGAGCCCAGGTCGCCCAGGATGGCCGCGGTCTCGGCCAGCGTCGCCGCCGAGCGGAGCACGCCGGCGCCCCGGGTCATCGCCCGTTGCAGGACCGGGGTCGCGGCGGCCGGCACCACCCAGCCCGCGCCGCCGACCCAGGCGCCGGTCCGCGCGGGCTGCGCCTGCTCCGGCAGGCCGGTGGCGATGTGCTCGGCGATCCGGCGGGAGAAGACCAGCCCCTCCAGCAGCGAGTTGCTGGCCAGCCGGTTCGCGCCGTGCACGCCGGTGCAGGCGACCTCGCCGCAGGCGTACAGGCCGGGGATCGAGGTGCGCCCGTGCAGGTCGGTGCGGACGCCGCCGGAGGCGTAGTGGGCGGCCGGGGCGACCGGGATCAGGTCGACCGCCGGGTCCACCCCGATGGCCAGGCAGGACGCCACGATGGTGGGGAACCGCTTGGCCAGCCAGTCCCCGCCGAGGTGCCGGGCGTCGAGGAAGACGTGGTCGGCCCCGGTGGCCAGCAACACCCGGTGGATGCCCTTGGCCACCACGTCCCGGGGCGCCAGCTCGGCCAGCTCGTGCTGGCCGACCATGAACCGCTTGCCGTCGGCGTCGACCAGGTGGGCGCCCTCGCCGCGCAGCGCCTCGGAGACCAGCGGCTGCTGGGCGTGCCCGGCGCCGGGCACCCGGGCGTGCTCCGGCACGATCAGCGCGGTCGGGTGGAACTGAACGAACTCCACGTCGGTGACGGCCGCGCCGGCCCGCATGGCCAGCGCCACCCCGTCGCCGGTGGACACCGCGGGATTGGTGGTGGCCGCGAAGACCTGCCCCAGCCCGCCGGTGGCCAGCACCACCGCTCGGGCCAGGATCGCGCCCACCCCGTCCTCGCTGCCCTCGCCCAGCACGTGCAGGGTGATCCCGCAGGCCGGGCCGAGCCCGTCGGGGCCGTCACCGGGCGCCCGGAGCAGGTCCAGCACCAGGGCGTGCTCGACCAGCCGGATCCACGGGTCGCGGCGTACCGCCGCGTGCAGCGCCCGCTGCACCTCGGCCCCGGTCGCGTCGCCGCCGGCGTGCACGATCCGGTTGGTCCGGTGCCCGCCCTCCCGGGTGAGCATCAGCGAGCCGTCCGGGTTGCGGTCGAACTCGGCGCCGATCCGCATCAGCTCGCGCAGCCGGGTCGGTCCCTCCTCGACCAGCACCCGCACCGCGGCCGGGTCGCAGAGACCGACCCCGGCGACCTCGGTGTCCACGGCGTGCGCGGCCGGGGTGTCGTGCGGGTCGAGCACCGCGGCGATGCCGCCCTGCGCCCAACGGGTCGATCCCTCGTCGATGTTGACCTTCGTGACCACGGTGACGTGCAGCCCCGCCTCGCGCAGGTGCAGCGCGGCGGTGAGCCCGGCCACCCCGGAGCCCACCACGAGCACGTCGGTGGTCTCCACCCAGCCGGGCGCGGGCGCGGCCAGCAGCGCGGGCAGCGCCGGAAGGTCGACGGCCGGAAGGTCGACGGTCGGAAGGTCCATGCCCCCAGTCAACCCGAACGTTCCTTGCCCCGGGCGGCGGGGGCGTGACGAGTGGTTTGGGCTACGGCGTCCCGGCCCTCGCCGGCACGAGTGGCGGTCACCGGCTACTTCGTGCGCACCGGCAGGCCGGCCTGGCCGGCGCCCTTCAGCGAGCCGGTCACCGTACGGTCGCTGAGCCAGAGGTGGCAGCGGACCCCCCGGTCACCCACCCGCCACCGCCCGGCGCCCGGCGGGCGGACCACCACCCCGCTGCGGAAGCGCAGGTCCGCCTCGTCCGGCACCCCGACGTACCGGGTGAGGACCGAACGGCAGCCGGTGTAGAGCGGCGCCCAGTCGGCGTCCCGGGTCGGGTACGGCACGTCCGGCGCCCGCCACACCCCGACGAACTCGGCGTCGTGCCGGGTGGCGCAGCGCAGTCCACCGGGAGCAGGGTCTGCACGCCGCCGCCCCGGCCGGACCGGGTCTGCTGGCAGCCCAGCCGCAGCGGAGACGGCCCCCGGAGGGCGTCGCGCAGGCTGCCGGTGCGGGTCACCACGGTGGCCGCCGCCTCGACCGTGGTCAGTTCGGACAGGTCGCAGCGGAACCAGCGGGAGCCGGCCGCCCAGCCGGGGCCGGAGGGGAGCGCCACCGCCAACCGCAGCCGCCCGGCGCGCCACTCGTCGCCGACGTAGCCGGTGGCCCGGGCGTCGCACTCGGCGAACGCGCCCCGCAACTCCGGCGAGCCGCTGGCCGGCGGGGTCGCCCGCGCGGGCGGGAACGCGCCGACGTGCACGGTCTCCACCCGGTGCGGAGCGGCGCAGTCCACCGGCTGGTACGCCGACAGCGGCACCACGTCGGTGAAGTCGGCCTCGTGGCAGGCCCCGGCCGCCGGGGTGAACGGCCCCGGCGGGGGCAGGGCGGCCCATCGTCGATTAGGTCGCCGTCCAGGCCACCGGCGCCGGCGCAGCCGGTCAGCAGGGCGGCCGTGACGACCGCCGCGAGCAGGGTGGTCATCAGACGGCGCATCCGCGGGCCTCCCCCAGCCACCGACCGTCCTCCGACGGTGTGCTCAGGGTAACCAGTCATGACCGTCAGGTGACAGACCGGAGCTGCGGTCGGAAACCACCCGCCCGCCCACTGGTGACCGCGGCCGGGTGCGCGCCACCGAGGCCGGCCGGCTGCTGCCGGAACGGCCGGCCGCGACGGGCCGGCCGGGGCGGAACGGCTCAGACGGCGGCGAACGGGCTGGGCACCGGGTCGCCGGCCATGCCCGGGGCCACCCCGGCCGGGTCGGCGCCCAACTCGATCACCCGGTTGTCGGCGTCGACGTGCACCACCCGCGGCCGGTAGGCGCGGGCCTCGGCGTCGTCCATCTGCCCGTACGAGATCAGGATGACCAGGTCGCCGGGGTGCACCAGGTGGGCCGCGGCCCCGTTGATGCCGATCACGCCGCTGCCCCGCTCGCCCGGGATGACGTACGTCTCCAGCCGGGCGCCGTTGGTGATGTCCACGATCGCCACCTGCTCGCCGGGGAGCAGGTCCGCGGCGTCCAGCAGATCCTGGTCGACGGTCACCGAGCCGACGTAGTGCAGGTCGGCCTGGGTCACCGTGGCCCGGTGGATCTTCGACTTGAGCATGGTCCGCAGCATCGGGGTGCCTTTCGCGCGAGCGTGGTGGGGTTCAGGATCGGGGGGCGAGCCGGATCGCCGCGTTGTCGATGAGCCGGGTCTCGCCGACCCAGGCCGCGATGAGCAGCCGGGCCGGGCCGGTGACCGGCCCCGGCTCCAGGTCCGGGTCGGTGAGCACCAGGTAGTCCAGCCGCGCGCCGGGCGTGCCGGCGCCGAATCCGGCGTGCGCGGCGGCCAGCACGGCGCCCGCGTCCCGGCCCCGGTCGGCGGCCTCCGCGCCGGCCCGCAGCGCCGCCGAGAGGCTCAGCGCGGCCTGCCGGTCGGCGGGCGAGAGGTAGCGGTTGCGGCTGGACAGCGCCAACCCGTCCGGCTCCCGCACGGTCGGCACGCCGACCACCTCGACCGGCACGTCGAAGTCCCGGGCCATCCGCCGCACCAGGGTCAGCTGCTGGTAGTCCTTCTCCCCGAAGAACGCCAGATCCGGGCGGGTGAGCTGGAGCAGCTTCAGCACCACGGTGAGCACCCCGTGGAAGAAGCCGGGCCGGCTGTGCCCCTCCAGGTCCTCGCCGAGCGGGCCCGGATTCACCCGGACGCGGGGCTCGCCGTCCGGGTACATCTCCGCCACCGACGGGGCGAAGACCAGGTCGGCGCCGGCCCGCCGGCAGACCTCCAGGTCGGCGTCGAGGGTGCGCGGATAGCGGTCGAAGTCCTCGTTCGGGCCGAACTGCAGCGGGTTCACGAAGATGGTGACCAGCACGTGGTCGGCCCGCTCGCGGGCGGCGCGCAGCAGCGTCTCGTGCCCCGAGTGCAGGGCGCCCATGGTCATCACCACGCCCATGGTGCCCTTGCCCCCGTCACGCGCCGCGGCCAGGTCGGCGCGGGTGTGCACCAGTTCTGTCACGCGGCACCTCCGCCGGTCGTCACCTGCTCGATCACCGTGCCGCCTTCGTTCGCGACTGCGAACCCGACTCACTCCTCGCGCTCACGCGGCCACCTCCCGCGCCGTCCCGGCCAGCACGCCGAGCAGCGACTCCGCGTCGACCGGGCGCAGCCGGCCGGCGGCGATGGCGCGGTCCGCGGTGCGCCGGGCCAGCGCCAGGTAGGGCGCGACCGACTCCGGCGCGGTGGCGGCGAGCCGGGCCAGGTGCCGTTCCACCGTGCCGGCGTCGCCCCGGGACACCGGGCCGGTCAGCGCGTCGTCGCCGAGCCGCAGCGCGTTCTCCAGGGCGGCCCGCAGCAGCGGGGCGAGCACCTTCTCCGGCTGGGCCACCCCGGCGTCGCGCAGCCGGTCGGCCGCCTCGTTGACCAGGGTCACCAGGTGGTTGGCGCCGTGCGCCAGCGCCGCGTGGTAGAGCGGCCGGTCGGCCTCGCCCACCCACTCGGGCACGCCGCCGAGGTCGGCGACCAGCCGGGCGGCCAGCGGGCGCAGCTCGGCCGGGGCGGTCACCCCGTACGAGATGCCGGCGAGCCGGCCGAGGTCGTCCGGCGTACCGGTGAAGGTCATCGCGGGGTGCAGGGCCAGCGGCCGGGCGCCGACGGCCGCGGCCGGGGCGAGCACGGCCAGCCCGTGCGCGCCGGAGGTGTGCGCGACCACCTGGCCGGGGCGGAGCGCGCCGCTGTCGGCCAGGCCGGCGACCACCCCGGCGAGCGCGTCGTCCGGGACGGCGAGCAGCAGCAGGTCGGTGGCCGCCCGGGCCACCGAGGTGGCGGAGCGGCGGGGGACGCCGGGCAGCAGCAGGGCCAACCGGGCACGGCTGGCGCCGGAGACCCCGGCGGCGGCGACCACCCGGTGACCGGCGGCGGTGAGCGCGGCGCCCAGCACGGCACCGACCCGACCGGCGCCGATGACGCCGACGGTGAGGAAGCGGGGGGTGGTGACCGAGGCGCCGGGAAGGGCGCCGCCCGACGGTGCGGCGGCTCCACGTGGGGCCGCCGGACGCGGGCGCAGCGGTGCGCTCATGGCAGACGATCCAGTCCTCGAGAAGGGGTACCGGTCGACCGCAAGTATGCGCCGGGGCCACGATATTGAAACAAGGATGTGTGAAAACCTTCACCGACCGGGCGACCGGGCCGCCCCGGTGGCGCGGAGCGGCCCGGTGTGCGCGCGGATCAGTGGGTCGGGCGCGGGAAACCGGCGTCCAGGAACTTGAAGTTGGTGTCCGTCCGGGCCTCGCCGTCCTCGCCCGGGGCCTCCGGGGTGTTCCGGCCGTCGTGCACCACCAGCAGGCCGCCGGGGATCCCGGGCAGCGGGGTGGCGACCACGGCCGCGCCGTCACACTCCTGGGACCCGTTTCTCATGCCGGTGACCGTAGGGTCGGCACGGTGACGCACCCTGAACGTGGGATGAACTGATGTCGATGCGGTGGCGGGACGCGATGAGCCGGGCGCTCTACGGGCCGGGCGGGTTCTTCGTCTCCGGCGCCGGGCCGGCCGACCACTTCCGCACCAGCGTGCACGCCTCACCCGCGTTCGCCGGCGCGCTGCTCGGCCTCGTCTCGCAGGTCGACGCCGCCCTCGGCCACCCGGACCGGCTCGACGTGGTGGACGTGGGCGCTGGCCGGGGCGAACTGTTGCGGACCCTGGCGACCTTGGCGAGCTCCGCGACTTTCGAGGACGCCGGCGGGTTCGCGGTGGGGGTTTCCGGGGAGCCCACCCGCTCCGGGCGGTCAGGCTTGATCCCTCCGCGGGCGGGCTCCCCGGAAACCCCGACCTCCACGGCCGCCGTCCGCCCGGCGCCGCTCGCGCGGCGGCTGCGGCTCACCGCCGTCGAACTCGCCCCCCGACCCGAGGACCTTCCCGCGGAGATCGCCTGGTCTGATGAGATCCCGGCCGGGATCGTCGGGCTGCTCCTGGCCACCGAGTGGCTCGACAACGTGCCGCTGGACGTGGCGGTGCACACCGGCGACAGCTGGCGCCATTTGCTGGTCGACCCGGCAACCGGTGCGGAGAGCCTGGGTGACCCGGTCAGCCCGGAGGACGCCGAGTGGCTGGCGACCTGGTGGCCGGTTCCCGGCGCAGAGCGGTCCTCCCCCACGGCAATGCGCGCCGAGATCGGAAGGACCCGCGACGAGGCTTGGGCCGACGCGGTCAGGAAGATCGACCGAGGGCTGGCGCTGGCCGTGGACTACGGGCACCTGCGAGATAGCCGACCCGTAGACGGGACGTTGACCGGGTACCGGGGCGGGCGGCAGGTGCCGCCGGTGCCGGACGGGTCGTGTGACGTCACCGCACACGTCGCCATGGACTCCGCCGCCTCCGCCGGTGAGCGGGTCGCCCGGTGTGCGTACGCCCTGGTGCCGCAGCGGGAGGGGCTGCGGGCGCTCGGGGCGGACGGCGGCCGACCGCCGCTGAGCCTGGCCGCCCGCGACCCGGCCGGGTACGTGCGGGCGCTGGCCGCCGCGTCGACGGTGGCCGAGCTGACCGACCCGGCCGGGCTCGGTGGGCACTGGTGGCTGCGGCAACCGGTCGGCATCGATCCGGAGCCGTTCGTGGCACGATGACGGGCATGACCACGGACGCCGGCGACCTTCGCGAACTGACCGTCGGCACCGGGGCCGGCCTGGTGGCGGGCACCGGCGGGGAGCAGCTCGGCACCGACATGGTGCTCAACATCGGGCCGCAGCACCCCTCCACGCACGGCGTGCTGCGGCTGCGGTTGGTGCTCGACGGCGAGCGGGTGGTCGCCGCCGAGCCGATCGTCGGCTACATGCACCGGGGGGCGGAGAAGCTCTTCGAGGTACGCGACTACCGGCAGATCATCGTGCTGGCCAACCGGCACGACTGGCTGTCGGCGTTCGCCAACGAGCTGGGCGTGGTGCTCGCGGTCGAGCGGCTGATGGGCATGGAGGTGCCGGAGCGGGCGACCTGGCTGCGGATGGCCCTCGCCGAGCTGAACCGGGTGCTCAACCATTTGATGTTCCTCGGCTCGTACCCGCTGGAGATCGGCGCGATCACGCCGATGTTCTACGCCTTCCGGGAACGGGAGACCCTCCAGGCGGTGATGGAGGAGGTCTCCGGCGGCCGGATCCACTACATGTTCAACCGGGTCGGTGGGCTGAAGGAGGAGGTGCCGTCCGGCTGGACCGGCCGGGCGCGGGCCGCGATCGGCGAGGTACGCCGGCGCCTGCCCGACCTGGACAACCTGATCCGGCGCAACGACATCTTCCTGGCCCGTACCGTCGGCGTCGGGGTGCTGTCGGCCGCGGACGCCGCCGCGTTCGGCGCGTCCGGTCCGGTCGCCCGCGCCTCCGGGCTCGACCTGGACCTGCGCCGCGACGAGCCCTACCTGGCCTACGACCAGCTCGACGTGCCGGTGGTGACGAAGACCGCCGGCGACTGCCACGCCCGCTTCGAGGTGCTGCTCGACCAGGTGTACGCCTCACTCGACCTCGCCGAGCAGTGCCTGGACCGGGTGGACCGGCTGACCGGGCCGGTGAACACCCGACTGCCCAAGGTGCTCAAGGCCCCCGAGGGGCACACCTACGCCTGGACGGAGAACCCGCTCGGGATCAACGGCTACTACCTGGTGTCCCGGGGCGAGAAGACGCCGTGGCGGCTCAAGCTGCGCACCGCGTCGTACGCGAACGTGCAGGCACTGGCCACCCTGCTCCCCGGCTGCCTGGTGCCGGACCTGATCGCCATCCTCGGCTCGATGTTCTTCGTGGTCGGCGACATCGACAAGTGACCGGCCGGCGACCTGGCGGTCAGCGCCAGCGGTCGGCGGAACGGGCGCCGCCGGCGCGGGGCGCGTCTTCCTGCGGCGGGTAGCCGTAGCGCTGCTCCTCGCCGCGCGGCCGCCAGCGCTCCGGCTCTGGCTCGGGCTCGGGCTGGTAGCCGCGCGGCGGGTCGGACTGGTGCCCCCGTTGCCGGGGCGGGCGCCACTCCTGCGGCACCGGCACCCCGCCGACCGGCAACGCCGGCCGGTCCTCCGGCTCGGCCCAGGCGTCGCGCCGCCCCTCCTCGCCGTCCCGGTCGGGGCCCCGCCGGGCCGTCGCCCAGCGGTCCGCCACCCGGTACTCGGTGCCCCCCGCGTCGGCGAGCACCTCGGCGCGCCGTTCCCCGACCCGGACCTCCCGGCCGTGCTCGTCGTCGCGCACCGCCGCCCAGCGGTCACCGGCGCGCAACTGCGACCAGTAATCGCCGCTGTCGGGGTCCGCCTCGTCCGGCTGGTACGACCAGTCCCGCCCGGCCGGCTCGCGCCAGCCGGTGTCCCCGGTGCCGGCCCAGCCGCGGTCGTCGCGCTGCTCGGACCAACCCGGCTCGTCCCGTCGGCCGGACCAGCCCCGCTCGTCGCGCTGGCCGGGCCGGTCCCGCTCGTCCCGTGCCGCGGCCGGCGTGGACCAGCCGCGGTCGTCGTTGCGGCCGTCCG
Organism: Micromonospora sp. LZ34; assembly: GCF_052981855.1. Taxonomy (NCBI): domain Bacteria; kingdom Bacillati; phylum Actinomycetota; class Actinomycetes; order Micromonosporales; family Micromonosporaceae; genus Micromonospora; species Micromonospora sp. LZ34. Next base: position 165,918 of record NZ_JBRIQN010000001.1, on the reverse strand, counting down.
CGTCGCCGTACCCGGACCAGGGGCGGTCGTCCGGCTCTGCGGTGCCCCACGACCGCTCCTCGGCGTCCGGCGCCCACCGGCCGGCGTACCCGCCGCCGTAGCGGGTGCCCGACTCGCCGGGGGCGGCGCCGTCCACGATGGTGTGCCGGGTGGTGACGTGCACGGTCTCGGTGTGCCGGACCACCCCGAGCGGGCGGGGCGCGGCATCGGACCGGTTGTCGTGCTCCGCGGGCCGGGCCGCGCCGTAGACACCGGCCGAACCGGCGCTGGTCCGTTCGCCGCCGTACACCCCGCCGGGGCCCGGGGCCGGGCCGTCGGACGCGTACCGGGGGGTCGACTGCGGCCGGCGGGCGGGCTCCTCGTCGTCGCGTTCCGGCCGCCCCCACCGGGGCGCCGTCTCGTCCGGGACGCGGCCCCGGGCGGCGGGCATCTCGTCCGGTGCCTCCGCGGCCGGCACCCGGGCCCGGCCGGCGTCGGCCGGCTCGTCGCCGGCCAACGCGGCGACGCTGGCGTCGAGCCGCCGGCGCAGCCCGGTGACGGCCTCCTGGGCCCGCTGGGCCTGGTCGAGTGCCTGGTTGCCGCGCTGGGCCGCGGCGACGATCTCGCCCCGCAGTTCCCGCCGGAGCTGCTCGATCTCCTTCAGCAACTCCTCGGTGCCGTGCTGGCCGCCGCCGTCGGCGCGCAGCGCGATCGACAGGCCGATCAGCACCACGGCCAGGATGGCCAGCACGGCGGCGAACCGCAGCGGCCCGTTGCCGTCGGCCACCAGCAGGATCAGCGCCGCCACCGGGGCCAGTGCCACACCGATCCAGAAGAGCGCGGTGAGCAGTGGCGGATTGCGCTTGTCGGCGGGGGCGACCGGGGCTGGCATGGGTGTGCAGCCTACCGAGAGTTGCCGTGCCTGGGAACGGTCGGAAGCGTCCGCGGCCGGGCTTCACCGCGAGTTAACCGATGGTTGACAAGGGGCGACCCGCACCTCGGTTCGGCGGGTGCCCGGCGTGCCGGCCGGGGGTGGCCGGCACGCCGGACGGGTGGCTCAGCCGGTGGCCAGCGCCCCGTCGGAGGAGAAGACCAGCCCGACGCTGGCCGCGCCCGTCTTCAACGCGTTCTTGGTCTGCGGACCGCCCGCGTCAAGCGAGCTGAACGAGCCGGCCTTGAAGTCGTAGACCTCGACCAGCCCGGCCTGGCACTTCGGCCGCTGCGGGCACTCCGGCGGGCCGGCCAGCACGGTGGCCTGGCCGGAGCACTTCGCGGCGAGGTCGGAGAGGGTGCTGACGGCGTACTTGTCGGCGAACGCCTTGGTGACCGCGAAGGCGTTCTGGTCCTGTGCGGCGGAGGGCGCGCCGAAGGCGATGCCCACCTTGTCGCCGGCCGCCTTCAGCGCGGTGACCGTCTTGTCCAGGTCGGGCGAGGAGACCGGCTGGGCGTTCTGCCCGTTGGCCTTGGTGTTGAGGAACTCGGCCATGGTCGCCGCGTACTCCGGGACGACCTGGATCTCGCCCTTCTCCAGGGCCGGCTCGTAGAGCTCGCGGCTGCCGATCTGCTGCACCCGGACCTGGTAACCGGCGGCGGTCAGCGTGATCTTGTAGAGCTCGGCCAGGGTCTGGCTCTCGCTGAAGTTGCCGGCGCCGACCACGATCTGCCCGCCCGGGCCCTTGGCGATGCCGACGGTGAGGTTGTTGGCGGTGGCGAAGTCCTTCGCGGCCACCTCGGGCGTCTTGCGGTCCACGTCGACGGCCTTGTTGAGCTGGATCAGCTTCGGCGTGTCGAGCGCGGTGGAGACCTTGTCGAGCGCCGCGACCAGCGGCGGGGTGGCCACGTCGACGTTGACCGCCGGGATGATGTTGTCGGTGTTCTGGAGCTTCTTGTCGTCGTCGAGGACGACGAGCTGGTCGCCGGCGACGGGGGCGCAGCCGACCCCGCTGGCGCCCTGCTGGGGCGCGTCGGTGCCGGAGGAGCCGGCGTCGCCGCATCCGGTCAGGAGCCCGGCCGCCGCGAGGGCGCCGACCGCCCCCACCGCCAGGCGTGTACGTGCGCGCATGATGCCCGCCTTCCGTGTCCCGGCGCGACCCGTGTCGGGCCGGCCGCGTGTCCGACGGGCGACTGCTTGTCGATCGCCCGCGTTTCCACCCAACATCTTCCGCGGGGGTCCGACAACCTTGAGCGAGGTTCGTCACCGGATCGTCACGCCGGGGTCGGCACCGCCGATCCGTGCCCGGCCGGCCCGCCGGCTGGGTCCGCCGGTCAGCGGTGGCGGATCAGCCCCCGGCGACCGCGTCCGCCGCGCGCCGGTTCGCCCGGCGGCGGACCGGACGCAGCGGCCGGGGGGTGACCAGCCGCTCGACCACCGCCAGCACCAGCTCCACCAGCACCGCCAGCCCGGCCACCAGGACACCCCCGGCCAGGATCTGCCCGCCGCCGGCGGCGATGTCGAGCCCGAACCCGGCGCGGATGATCTGACCCAGCCCACCTCCGTTGACGAAGGAGGCCAGCGCCGCGGTGGCCACCACCTGCACCGCGGCCGTTCGGAAGCCGGCCGCGAGGTAGGGCACCGCGAGCGGCAGCTCGACCCGGCGCAGCAGCTGCCAACCGGAGAAGCCCATGCCGCGCGCCGCGTCCCGGGCCTCCGGGTCGGCCTGCCGCACCCCGGTGTACGCGTTGGCCAGCAGCGGCGGCACCGCGAAGACGGCCAGCGCCACCACCACGGCCGGGCGGCCGAAGCCGAGGAAGGTCAGCGGCAGGATGGTCAGCAGGGCGAGCGTCGGCACGGCGAGCGTGAGGTTGGCCACCAGCACGACGAGGCCGCCCCCGCGGCCGTTGTGCCCCAGCCAGAGCCCGATCGGCCAGGCGACCAGGCAGCCCAGCGCCACCGCGGCGGCGGACATCGACAGGTGCTCGCCGAGCCGGTCCAGGATGCCGCCGGGGTTCGTCCAGTTCAGCGGGTCGTTGAGCCAGACCACGGCCGCCTCGACCGGGTTCACCGCCGCCGCCTTCCGGGTCGTCGGGCAGGCCGGGCGCTCACGCGGCCCGCCCGCGCCGCAGCCAGGGGGTGAGCAGCCGGCCCACCCCGGCGAGGAGCAGGTCCAGCACCAGGGCGAGCAGGACGCAGAGCAGGGTCCCGGTCATGATCTGCGCCTTGTAGAAGTTGTTCTGGAAGCCGGCGAAGATGAGCTGCCCGAGACCGCCGCGCCCGATCACCACCCCGACGGTGACCAGGGCGACCGTGGAGACCGTGGCCAGCCGCAGCCCGGTGAGGATGCCGGGCAGGGCCAGCGGCAGCTCGATCCGGAACAGCCGTCCCCACCGGCCGTAGCCCATCCCCTCGGCCGCCTCCCGGACCTCGGGCGGCACCTGGTTGAGCCCGGCGATCGCGTTGCGCACGATCACCAGCAGCGCGTACAGCACCACCACGCTGAGCACGGTCACCGCGCCGATGCCCAGGTAGGGAGCGAGGAAGGCGAAGAGCGCCAGCGACGGGACCGTGTAGAGCACGCCGGTGAGTGCGAGAATCGGGCCGGCGAGCCGGCGGAACCAGTACGCCGCCACGGCGAGCGGCAACGCGACCAGGGCGGCGATCAGCACCGCGCGGGCGGTCAGCGAGGCGTGCTCCCGCACCGCGGCGAGGATCGTGTCAGAGTTGTCCCGCACGTACTGCCAGGAGAACCACGGGTTACCCGGGTCGGCTCGGTAGCTCAGGCGGAAGGACACAGGTGGACGTTACCCCGGAGACCGGCGGCGGGCCGCGCGCGGCGTCGATCAGCCTGGAGGGCATCCGCAAGCGCTACCCCGACGGCACCGAGGCGGTCCGCGAGCTCAGCCTCGACATCAAGGCCGGCGAACTGGTGGTGCTGATCGGGCCGTCCGGCTGCGGCAAGTCCACCGTGCTCCGGATGATCAACCGACTGGTCGAGCCGACCGGAGGCCGGATCCTGCTCGGCGACGAGGACGTGACCCGGACGGACCCGGTCCGGCTGCGCCGCCGGATCGGCTACGTGATCCAGAACGTCGGGCTCTTTCCACACCAGACGGTCAGCGCCAACGTCGCCACCGTGCCCCGGCTGCTCGGCTGGCCCGGCGAGCGCAGCCGGCGCCGGGTCGACGAGCTGCTGGAACTGGTCGGGTTGGACCCGGCACAGTTCGGCCGGCGGTACCCGCACGAGCTCTCCGGCGGGCAGCGGCAGCGGGTCGGGGTGGCCCGGGCACTGGCCGCCGATCCGGTGGTGCTGCTGATGGACGAGCCGTTCTCGGCCGTCGACCCGATCGTGCGCAGCCGGTTGCAGGAGGAGTTCCTGCGGCTGCAGGCCGAGGTGCGCAAGACGATCGTGCTGGTCACCCACGACCTGGACGAGGCGGTGCGGCTCGGCGACCGGATCGCGGTGCTGTCCCAGGGTGGCCACCTGGAGCAGTACGACACTCCGGCGGCCCTGCTCGGGTCGCCCGCCACGCCGTTCGTCCGGGAGTTCGTCGGCGCCGACCGGGGGATCCGGCGGCTGGTGGTCACCCCGGTCACCCGGGAGATGCTGGCGCCGCTGGCCGACGCGCCGCCCGACCTGCCGGCCGTCCCGCTCGGCGGGCCGGCGTACGACGCGCTCGCGGTGCTGCTGACCGCGGCCGCCGACCGGGTGCTGGTCACCGACGGGGGGCGGCCGGTCGGCGTGCTCACCCGGGCCGGGCTGCTCGACATCGGCCGGCCCGAGCGCTGAGACCGCGCCGGCCGCTGCGAGCGTCGGGGCGCGGACGACCGGCCGGGCTCAGGCCCGCCCGCCCAGGCTGGCCGTGCCCACGATCCAGCCGGCGAAGAAGCCGTACGAGGCGCCGGTGCCGGCGGCCTGGAACGCCGCGAGCAGCGTCGGGTCCGGCCCGAGGAACGCCGCGAGCAGCGACGCCAGGCCGCCGGCCAGGACGTACGCGGCCCAGCCGGAGCAGAACTGGCTGACCGAACCCTGCACCCGGGCCACCTGGGCCGCGGGCAGCAGGTAGAGGAAGGTGGCCGCGAGCGCCACCACCAGCACCGCGCGCAGGTTGCCGGCCAGCAGCCCGCCGTCGGAGCCGGTGAGCCGCCAGGCCGGCCAGCCGAGCAGCCGCAGGAACCAGCCGCCGGCGGAGTTCGGGTCGGTGTGGCCCTGGGCCCAGCCGACGTACGCCGGGCTGCCGCCGACCGCGACCAGGACGAACGCCGCCAGCGCACCGGTGCCCGCCGCCGTGCCGTAGCGGCCGATGCGTCGCGGCCGGTTGGTGAGGGCCATGCCGGGTCAGCTCCCGGCGGCCCGCTCGACGCCGGCCGGGGTCACTTCGGGTGCTTCATGAGGTAGTCGATGAAGGCGGCGCGCAGCAGCGGCTCCGACTCCTCGTAGCCGTGACCGGTCAGCTCCCGCCACAGCGCGTTGGCCTCGTCGATGATCGGTCCGACCGAGTTCGGCGCCCCGTCCAGCACGGCGGCCTCGTCCGCGTTCGGCAGGTGCCGCAGCACCGACCAGAAGAAGCCCGCGTCACGGCGTTCCCGGGCGACCGCGAACGCGCGCTCCCGCAGCTCCTCAGTGGACAGGGCGTCGAGTGCGGAGAACGACGGGCCGGCCCCGGGGGTCGATGGTGTGTCGGTCATGCCGCCGAGCCTAACCGCCGAGATCACCCGGGGCCCGGTGGACGCCGCAGCGGCTCACCGGCCGGCATCGTCCCACCGGCGCGGCCCGGTCTCCCACTGCGGCCCGTTCCACGGGTCCGCCGGGCTCTCGATGGGCTGCGTGGGCAGCGTGGGCGGCCAACTGTCGGCCGGGCCCGACCGGGGCACCGTCCAGCCGGTGCTGATCCGGCCGTCCCCGCCCAGGGAGGACTCCGCCGCCGTTCCGGCCCCGGGCCGCCCCAACGCCTCGACCAGCCGGGTGACCACCAGCCCGACGCCCAGGGCCACGCCGCCGACCGCCCAGCGGCTCAACGTCCAGCCCCGCGCCTGCGCGTAGGCCAGGAAGAGCGCCACCAGGCAGACCGCCAGCAGGGTGCCGAAGACGCCGCCCCGCCGGCCGTACGCGCTGGTCCCGGCGAGCAGCGCCGCGCCCACCGCGAGCACCGTCCAGTCCAGCCCGGGCGTGGGCGCCACCGGACCGCCGCCGCCGCTGGCCACCAGAACGCCGGCCAGCAAGGCCAGCACGGTCGAGCCGACCATCGCCCCGACGGCGACGAACGCCGCCGCCGCGCCCCGGCGCCGGGCCGGATCGGCGACCGGGCGGAACCGGCCGAGCAACCGGCGGACCGGCCGCACCGCCCCGAGCAGGCCGCCGAGCACGGCGACTGCCGCGAACCCGGCGAAGAGCTGGGCGGCCCCGCTGCGCGGGTCGTACCCGCCCTGTACCAGCACCGGCGCGGAGCGCTGCTCGATGTACACGACCACCCCGGCCGCGCCGGCGAGGCTCGCCGCCCAGGCCGGGACGTGCAGCACCACCACGGCCAGCGCCACCGCGAGCCCGCCGACGGCGGCCACCGCGGCGGCCGGGGCGACGGCGTCCAGCACACCCCGGTCGCCCTGCTCGGCCACGTGCAGCGCGGCGGCCACCGCGACCGGGCCGATGGCCAGGTTGACCGCGGCGGTACGCAGGCTCAGCCCGGCGGCCAGCGCCAGCAGGCCGAGGGTGGTCACCTCGATGAGCAGGGAGCGCAGGTCGTCGCCGCGCAGGGCCTCCGGGCTCTCCCGCCAGAGCAGGAAACCCAGCACGCCCACCGCGACCAGCAGCAGCGACTCCCAGATCAGGTGCACGGCCATCCGGTCCCGGCCGGGCTCGCCGTGCGCGGGGTCGTCGAAGACGTTCTCCAGGACGGCGGCCGGTACCCCGGACGAGGGTTCATCCGACCCGTCGCGCCCCGGTTCGTCGTACGCCATCAACGCCTCCCACCCTGGCCGGTCGTCCAGGTCCGACGCACGGGCGGACCGGGGCGGCCGTTGCTCTCCGGTCGCCAGGCACGGTAACCGGCGCAGGCAGCCGTGCGTAACCCCCGGATCAGCGCGGGCCGGGGCGGCTGTCCCGGTCGCCCGGTTCGCGGTCCTCGTCGTCCTGTTGCTCGGGAACCCGGCAGGAGCGCTCCAGCCAGAGCGCGGCGGCGACCAGGGCGAGCGAGGCGAGCAGCCCCGCGCCGGCGGCCGGCCGGTCCTCCGTCGCGGCGCGGGTGTTCTCCACGAAGAGCCAGCCGGTCAGGCCGGCGTAGCCACCGGTGAAGATGGCGCCGGCCAGCGAGGACGCCTTGGCCAGCACCACGAACCGGGCGACCATCAGCGGGTTGACCGGGTCGCGGCCCGGGCGGCGCTCGATCCGGCCCCGGGTGTTGATCGCGGCGTACGCCTCGAGCACGGCGAGCCCGGCCAGGGTGACCACGGGCAGCCAGGGCAGCCGGGGCAGGCCACTGTAGTAGAGGCCGCTGATCAGCAGCCAGGCCGCCGCCGCTGCGGCGAGGGCGGCCACCACGAGGGTGGAGATCCGGGTCGGGCCCATCCGGCCGGGACCCGGCCGGCCGGGGGGTCGGGACTGCGCCTGGGTCATGCCGGCCGGCTCCACTGGCTCATGCCGGCACTCCGCTCCGCTGCGTGCCGCCATGAGGCACCACCGCGCTGAGCTGATGATTCGCTCGCTGGCGCTCGCTCATGCCGTCGACTCTATCGCCAGTTCCGGCCGGGGGCGCAGATCCAGGGCGTCGGCGGCGGCCGGCCCGGTGGTGAGCAGGTCGGTCAGCCAGCCGTGGCCGGGCAGCCGGCCGTACGGCTGGATGTCGATCCACGGCCGCAGCACGAACGCCCGCAGGTGCGCCCGGGGGTGCGGCAGGGTCAGCTCGGGGTCGTCGCTGAGCACCGGCTCGTCGTCGTCGGTCCAGACGGCGATGACGTCGACGTCGAGGGTGCGCGGGCCGAACCGGCGGGCCGGGTCACGGGTGCGGCCGGCGGCCCGCTCGGCCGCGCGGGCCCGCTCCAGCCAGTCCCGCGGGGTCGCCGCCGGATCCGCGGCCAGCAGCACCGCGTTGAGGTACGCGGGCTGGTCGACGTCGCCCCACGGCGGCGTCTCGTACACCCCGGACACCACCAGCACGGTGTCGCCGAGCGCGCGGACCGCCGTGCGCAGGTGGTCGAGCCGGTCGCCGAGGTTGCTGCCCAGCGAGAGGACCGCCCGGGTCACCGGGCACGCGACCGGGTCATGGTGACGGCCACGTCGGTGAAGGCGTGCGGGACCGGCGCCTCGGGCTTGTGCACGGTCACCGTCGCGGTGACCACCCGGGGATCGGCCAGGCAGACCGCCAGCAGCCGGTCGGCCAGCGTCTCGATCAGGTTGACCGGCTCGCCGGTCACCACCGCGACCAGCCGCTCGGCCAGTTCGCCGTAGTGGACGGTGTCGGCCACGTCGTCGGAGCGCGCGGCCGGGGCCAGGTCCAGCTCCAGCACGGCGTCGACGACGAAGTCCTGGCCCTGCTCGCGCTCGAAGTCGTAGACCCCGTGCCGGCCGTGGGCCCGCAGGCCGGTCAGCTCGATCCGGTCCGTCACCGGTCTCCTCCTCGGGTCGGCACGGGCCCGGTGGCGACGAGGCGGGGGCGGCCGGTGGCCTGCCAGACCGCCAGCGCGTCCACGGTGGCCCGGACGTCGTGCACGCGTACGCCCCAGGCGCCGGCCGCCACCGCGAGCACGCTGGTCGCGACCGTGGCCGCCTCCCGGCCGCCGGTCGGGCGCGGGGTGCCGTCCGGGCCGGCCAGCAGCCGGCCCAGGTACGACTTCCGGCTGGCCCCGAACAGCAGCGGGAAGCCGAGGTCGAGCAGCTCGGGCAGCCGGGCGCTGAGCTCCCAGTTGTGGGTGGCGGTCTTGGCGAAGCCCAGCCCCGGGTCGACCACGATCCGGTCGGCGGCGACCCCGGCGCGCAGCGCCTCGTCGACCCGCTGGCCCAGCTCGGCGCGGACGTCGGCGACCACGTCGGTGTAGCTGGCCAGCTCCCGCATCCCCCGGGAGTGGCCGCGCCAGTGCATCAGCACCCAGGGACAGCCGGCGTCGCGCACCACCCGGACCATGTCCGGGTCGGCGAGGCCGCCGGAGACGTCGTTGACCACCGCCGCCCCGGCCGCGAGCGCGGCCTCGGCCACCCGCGCCCGGCTGGTGTCGATGCTGGTCGGCACGCCCGCGGCGGCCAGCTCCCGGATCACCGGGACCACCCGGGCCACCTCGGTCTCCGCGTCCACCCGGTCGGCGCCGGGCCGGGTCGACTCGCCGCCGACGTCCACCAGGTGGGCGCCCTCGGCCCGCAGCCGCACGCCGTGTCCGACGGCGGCGTCCAGGTCGGCGTACCGTCCGCCGTCGGAGAACGAGTCGGGCGTGACGTTGAGGACGCCCATCACCACCGGGGCCGGGGCCCGTACCAGATCGGTCACGGCTAGACGGTACCGGTCGCCGGACGGCCCGGAGGGGCCCGGGTGGCCGCCCGTACGGCACCCCTGACAAGGGCATTGGAACAGGTGTACGATCGGTCGTCCGGGTCGGATCGGGCAGTCTCTTCGCGGCTTGTCGCAAACAGGGCCGGCCCGTACGCTTTGGAATTGCCCAGCATCGAGATGGCGAAGCCTGGAGGGAGGGCCGAAGCGGGAAATACCGCCCAAAGCTCACCACTCAGCGTGGTGGGTAACGAACGCAGGGTCCCGCACGCTGCGCACAGTGAGCACCGTTCCCGCCAGGCATGCCTACTGCACCGCCGCGGCGCCGCCGGCCGCGATTTGGGGAGGTTCCAGTGATCGCCATCGAGCTGATGGAGACGGCGTCGTCCACCGCCGCCCACCTGCTCTCCACCCTGGCGTCGACTCCACTCGCCGAGCCGGCGCCGAAGGGCATCGACACCGAGGGCGTCGTCACCTTCTTCGCCAGCAAGATCGCGCCGATCCTGCTCGCCGTCCTGGGCGTCATCTTCATCGGGCGGGCCAGCCGGGGCGAGATCTCCAAGGTGCTGACGAGCTCCGCCATCGCCATCGTCGGGCTCGCGTTCATCGCCGGAGCGGCCACGCTCTTCTTCATCGGCGACTACCTGATCGACCTGATCTTCGAATAGGCGCCGGGCTCGACATGCGGCTGCGCACCGACGACGACATCTACCGGGCTCGCCTGGTCTACCTCGGGCCGCCCGGTTACACCCTTCCGGTCCACCTGCCGTACGCCCAGTACGGGCTGTTCATGCTGCTCGTCCCCCTCTACATGTTCATCCACTGGCTGTTCACGCTGAAGGTGGAGCTCTTCCCGGCCTGGGAGATCGCGCTCGCCATCGTGACCACCTCGTTCGTCTTCCGGTACGTCGACCCGGACCGGCCGGCGCGGATGGTGATCCGCACCGCGCTGACCGACTGGCGGCGCACCCGGGAGCCGGCCGCCGAGCAGCGCGATCCGCGCCTGGTCGGCAGCCGGATCAGGATCCGGGAGGAACTGGCATGACCGGGCAGTCGTACGACGCGGGTGAGGCGATCGCATGAACCGCTCTTCCACGCCGGGCTCCCCGGCCGGGCGTCCGGCCGCCCCGCCCGGTAACCGTGCGCGATCATTCGACTACGCCGACGATCCGGAGCTGGACGAGGCCACCCTCGACCCGGCGCTGGTGCCCACCCCCGGGCACGGCGGGGTGGGCGTCTTCCAGGCGCCCCGCCCGGTGCCGCGCCGGGCCGCCGCCGAGCCCGCGCCGGCACCGTCCACCAGCGACAGCGCCGACATCGACTCCCCCTTCCTCGACCTCTTCGGCGCAGCCCACCCGGGGGCGGCCCGCCCGGCGCCGCCCCGCCCCGGCGCCGAGCGCGAACAGCCGGCGCTCCCGCAGCAGCCGGCCCCCGCGCCCCTGCCCGCGGGGCCGGCGGCGGCCGAGGCCGCCCCGGCGCCACCCGCACCCGTCGAGGACGCCGCCCCGACGTACCAGCCGCCGGCCCGCCCCCGGGTGCCGCAGCAGCCCGGCGACCGGCTGCCCGTAGTGCGCCCGCCGGCGGAGCCGGAGCCCGCGCCGGCCCGCCCGGCCACCGGCGCGCCCGAGCTGCCCGGCCGCCCGGCCCGGCGGGCGGCGAAGCAACTGCCCGAGCGGTCCGCCACCCGAGAGGTCAGCCCGCCGCGGCAGCGCGCCGCCGCACGCCGCGACCAGCCGGCCAAGCCGGTCCGGGTCAAGCCACCGAAGATCAAGTTCGGTGACCGGGACCCGGCCGTGGAGCTGGCCATCACCGAGATCGCCGGGCACCTCACCTTCACCCCGAACACCGTCACCGCCTGGTACTGGCTGCCCGAGGTGCGCTGGGCGTTCCGGCCGGACGCCGAGCGGGAGGCGCTGCTGTCGGCGATCTCCGAGCAGTACGCGGGCCTCGCCGGCTTCCGGCTGCACCTGCGGCGCACCACCCGGCCCTTCCCGGCCGACGAGTGGGCCCGCACCATCGACGCGCACACCCGCGCACCGCTGCCCGACGTGCCCGGCACGCCGGGCTGGGCCGACCATCTGGTGGCCGCCCAACGGCACCTGCTCTCGGTCAACCACGCCGAGGGCCAGACCTACCTCGGGGTCACCTTCGCCCGGCGGTCGCTCGGCGACTCGCTCACCGAACGACTGCTGCGCACCTTCGGCCGGGGCGTGGCCGAGGGCGAACGCCGCCGACTGGGCCGGACCGTCGAGCAGTTCGACGAGGTGCTGGGCGCGTTCGGCATGCGCGGACGGCGGGTCACCGCGCAGGAGCTGGAGTGGCTGCTCTACCGCTCGGTGGCGCTCTGCATGGCGCCGCCCGGCTCGCTCTCCCCGGTCACCGACGGCCGGTGGGAACGCGGCGACCTGTTGGCCCTCACCGAGCAGGTGGAGCGCTACCGCACGCCGTACGGCTCGACGGTCAAGCTGGTCAACCGGGTGACCGGCGAGGAACGGCACGTCGCGGTGCTGGCAGTGGGCCGGATGGAGCCGCTGGAGATCCCCGAGCGGCACGAGCCCTGGCTGCACTTCCACGAGCGGCTGCCCTGGCCGATGGAGCTCTCCACCCGGGTCGACATCCTCGGTCCCGGCGACTCCTTCCGTAACCTCGAACACCGGCTGCGGATGATCCGCTCGCAGCAGCTCGACTACGCCGAGCACGGCATCGACGCCCCGCCCGAGCTGGAGCGGCTGGCCAAGCGGGCGCTGGTGATCGGCGACGAGATGACCACCGGGCTGCCCGTCGACTCCGCCCGCGCGCACGGCTGGCACCGCATCGCGGTCGGCGGCCGCACCCGCGAGGAGTGCCTGGAACGGGCCCGGCGGCTGGTCCAGCTCTACTCCCGCGAGCTGCGCATCTCGCTGCAACACCCGAAGAACCAGGACTGGCTGGCCCGCGAGTTCATCCCCGGCGAACCGATCGCCAACACCGGCTACGTCCGGCGGATGCCGGTCAACCTGCTCGCCGCCGCGCTGCCGCAGGCCGCGTCCACCGTCGGCGACCGGCGTGGCGACCTGATCGGCCGGACGGCCGGCACCTGCCGCCGGCCGGTCTTCCTCGACCTGCACTACCCCATGGAGGTACGCGAGCGGTCCGGGCTCGCCGTCTTCGTGGCCGAGCCGGGCGGCGGCAAGTCCACCCTGCTCGGCGCGCTCGGCTACCTGGCCGCCCGGCGCGGCGTGCAGGTGACCCTGCTCGACCCGTCCGGCCCGCTGGCCCGGCTCTGCGCGATGCCGGAACTGCGTCCGTACTCGCGGGTGCTCAACCTGACCGGCTCGGAGCAGGGCACCCTGGCGCCGTACTCCCTCATCCCCACCCCGCTGCGCAGCGAGTTCGGCCCCGGCGCGGCCGGCGACCGGGAGTTCGAGATCGCCGTCTCCAACGCCCGGGCCGAGCGGCGGATGCTGGTGCAGGACATCTGCATGATGCTGGTGCCGCCCCAGGTGGCCCGGGAGGCCAGCACCGCCACCCTCTTCCGGCACGCCGTACGTCAGGTGCCGGCGGAGGAGACCTCCACCCTGGACGACGTGGTCACCATGCTGGGGCAGGTGGACGACGACGCCGGCAAGGAACTGGCCAACCTGCTGCTGGACACCGCCGAGATGCCGCTGGCCATGCTCTTCTTCGGCCGGCCGCCGGAGGGACTGCTCGGTCCGGACGCGGCGCTCACCGTGATCACCATGGCCGGCCTCCGGCTGCCCGACCTGAAGATCGAGCGGGAGTACTGGTCGGCCGAGGAGGCGCTCGCCCTGCCGATGCTGCACACCGCGCACCGGCTCGCCGTCCGCCGCTGCTACGGCGGGTCGATGTCGTCGCGGAAGCTGGTCGGTCTGGACGAGGCGCACTTCATGGAGGGCTGGCGCTCCGGGCGCTCCTTCCTGGTCCGGCTCGCCCGGGACTCCCGCAAGTGGAACCTCGCCGCGCTGGTGGCCTCGCAGAACCCGCGCGACATCCTCGGCCTCGACGTGCAGAACCTCGTCTCCACTGTCTTCGTCGGCCGGATCGCCGAGGACACCGAGATCGCCTCCGAGGCGCTGCGCCTGCTCCGGGTGCCGGTCAACGACGGCTACGAGGCCACCCTCGCCTCGCTGTCGACCGCGGACGCCACCTCGGCCAACCGGCTCGGCTTCCGCGAGTTCGTGATGCGCGACGTCGACGGGCGGGTGCAGAAGGTCCGGGTCGACGTCTCGTACGTCGAGGGGCTGCTGGACCACCTCGACACCACACCCGCCGCGGTCGCCGCCGCGACCGGCGTGCTGCCGACCGTGCCGGACCTGGAGGCGTGACATGGCGAGGGCCCGGGCACGGACAGCCTCGCTCCTCCTCGCCCTCGGCATCCTCGCCGGGGCCACCATCGGCTGGCCGGCGGTCGGCGCGGCGTCGGCAGCCCCGGTCGTCGCCACCCAGGCATCCGCCGACCTCTGCACCACGCCGGAGTGGCAGGCCGACTTCCGCGCCTGTGTGGCCAAGCTGAAGGACGTATCCGCAGCTCGGGCCGACTGCCTCGAGGCACCCACGCCGGGAACCCCTGACGCGGGGCTCGCCGGCTGGTTCGCGAGCGCGCCCCCGGAGGCTGCGACCGGCGGGGTGACCGGTCGGTACAGCCTCTATGGATACGCGGGCTACAGCTACACGACATACGACGTCGGTTGCGCAGCGCCCGTGCTGCATCCCGACTACAAGTTCACCACCACCATCGCGAACGGCGAATTCATGATCGCCACGGCGGTGATCGGAGCCTCGAACGCGTTGCGCGAGCGGGCCTGGGATCCGCGTTCGATGTGGGGCTGGGCCGACCCGCTGGTGGAGCAGGCCACCAAGGCCGTCTACCAGAAGGTGTTCAGCGTCTTCGGCATCATCACCCTCTGCGTGGTCGGGCTCTACCTGCTCTGGCGCTCCCGCCAGTCGGACATGAGCAACGCGATGACCACGGCGGGCTGGGCGCTGCTGGTGATGGTCGCGGTCACCGCCCTGGCGGCCTGGCCGGTCAAGTCGGCGAACGTCGCCGACGGCACCCTCGTCACCACCCTCGGCGTGGTCCACGACGCGGTCGGCCCACAGGCCAGGGACGTGGCGCCGGGCCGATGCATCGATCCGAATCCGGACCGGTGCAAGGACCATCGCCCTCCCGCCGTCCGGGCGAGCGACACTGCCACCGAATCCATGCTCTACCGGAACTGGCTGCGCGGCGTACTGGGTTCCGCGGACAGCGAGACCGCCAAGAAGTACGGCCCGGCCCTGTACGACGCACGATCCTTGACCTGGGGTGAGGCGCGCTCCATGCGCGCCAATCCCGCGACCCGCCAGGCGACCATCTCCGCGAAACAGCAGCAGTGGATGAAGGTGGCGGAGCAGATCCGGATGGAGGATCCGGAGGCGTACGAATACCTCCAGGGCGTGCGGGACATGGATCGGGTCGGCGCCGGGTTCATCGCCGTCCTCGCCTCGGTGCTGTTCGCGATGTTCGACCTGACCGCGTCGCTGCTGGTCCTGCTGGGCTTCCTGATCTTCCGATGGGCGGTAATCGCGGCACCGATCCTGGGCACGGTCGGCCTGCTGCGCCCGGCCAGCGCGGGGCTACGTCGGCTGGCGAACGCGGTGGTCGCCGCGGTCTTCAACATCGCCATCTTCGGCACCGGGGCCGCCATCTACCTCTTCGCGGTCGACCTCATCATGAGCACGACCACGCTGCCCGGTTGGCTCCAGGTGGTGCTGGTCTGGCTCTGCGGCGTGGTCGGCTGGCTGCTGCTGCGTCCCTACCGCCGGATCACCCAACTCGGCGGCAAGGACAGCAGCGAGGCGGTCAGCTCGGCCGGTTCCTGGCACCGACGCTTCTTCCGGGACATGCGCACCGCCGCCCGGCTGGACGTGGCGGAGCCGGGCGGCACCGTCGAGCCCGCGATGGGCAAGCGCCGCACCGTCGTGGCGGAGCAGACCCGCCTGCGCCCCGAGGCGCGGCACGAGGATCCGGCGCACGCCGCCGGCGGTGCCGACCGGCAGCGGCCGGACGGCCGGGACACGGCGGGCGAGGAGACCGCACCGGAGGACCAGGGCGGCGGCGGCCGGCCGATCGCGCCCCGGCCCCGCCGCCGGGCCACCTGGACCGAGCCGGACGTGCCCGAGGAGAGCCCGTCCTACGTCATCTACCGCCCGGGCACGGCCGACAGCCCGCCCGACCGGCCCGTTCCCCGGATCCGCTCCGAGGCACGGTGAGTGCGGTGCGGCGGGCCCTGGAGTTCCTGGTCACCCGGGCGCTGCGGTCCCGGCTGGGGATCGCGCTCGCGATCGCCGTGGTGGTGTTCGGCATCATCGGCGCGGCCCGGCTGGTCGCCGGCCCCGGTGACCCGACGAGTGGCCTGGCCAACCGGCCGAGCCAGCCGGTCACCACCGTCGAACCGCACGTGCGCGACGACGGCGCGATCGCCACCGGCGCGCCGGCCTCGCCGGTCACCCGCCCGGGTGCCCGCACCCCCGAGCAGACGGCGGAGCGCTTCGTCGCCGCATGGCTGGGTAGGCCCGGCCTGACCGCCGATCAGTGGCACGAGGGTCTGCGGCCGCTCTCCACTCCGGGACTGACCGAGAAGCTCGCCGGCGCCGAGCCGGCGGGAGTGCCGGCCGAGCAGGTGACCGGTGAGGTCACGCTCCGGCCCCGCACCGAGACCTTCGTCGAGGCCCTGGTGCCGCTGGACACCGGGCGCCTCAGGCTGGAACTGGTGGCCCCCGACGGGCAGTGGCTGGTCGACGCGGTGGACTGGGAGCAGGCATGAGCGACGAGATGCGACCGCCCCGGCGACGGCTCCGGCTCGGCGCGCTGGCCGCCTTCCTCACCGGGGCCCTGGCCCTGCTCTGCTGCGCCGGTGGAACCGCCGCCTTCTTCCTCACCGAACTGGGCGGCGACGCCGGCGAGCAGCTGACCCTGGCCGGCCAGGAATGCACGGAGGACTTCCAGGTCAACGCGACCGGGAAGATGCCCCGCATGTCGGAGTACGGCGACATCCAGCTGCGCAACGCGGCACGGATCATCAAGGTCGGGCAGGAGATGAAGGTGCCGCCGCGCGGCTGGGTGATCGCGGTGGCGACCGCGATGCAGGAGTCCGGCCTGCGGAACCTGGCCAACCGGACGGTCGGGCAGTCGCGTGACCTCCCGAACGAGGGGGTCGGCGCCGACCACGACTCCGTCGGCCTGTTCCAGCAGCGAGCCAACTGGGGCAGCGTCGCGCAGCGGATGACCCCCGAGTACGCCGCCCGCAAGTTCTACGAGAAGCTGCTCGACGTACCCGGATGGCAGCGGATGCCGCTGACCCGGGCGGCGCAGAAGGTACAGATCAGCGCCTTCCCGGACGCGTACGCCAAGCACGAGACGCTGGCCTCACGGATCGTCGACGCGCTGGCCGGCGGCGCGGCCCGCACGGCGCAGATCGGCGACCGGCAGGTGTGCGACGCGGCCTCCGGCGCGGAGATCGCCGCCTCCGGGTGGACGGCTCCGATTCCGGGCGGTGTCGGTTCCGGCTTCCGTACCGCGAGTCGGCCCGGCCACAACGGGGTCGACATCGCCGCCCGGAAGGGCACCCCGATCCACGTCGCGGCCAGCGGCCGGGTGCTGGTGTCGCAGTGCGACCCGGACAACGCCGGCCGGCTGAACTGCGATGTGGACGGCTGGCCGGGCAAGGGCGGCTGCGGCTGGTTCGTCGACGTGCTGCACGCCGGCGGCACGGTCACCCGCTACTGCCACCTGGTCTCGAAGCCCCGCGTCCGGGTCGGCCAGACGGTGCAGGCCGGCGAGGTGATCGGCGAGGTGGGCAGCAGCGGCAACTCCTCCGGCCCCCACCTGCACTTCGAGGTGCACACCGACGGCGACAGGAGCAGCCGCAGCGCCATCGACCCGGCGCCGTTCATGCGGTCGCGGGGCGCGCCGCTCAAGCACGCGGGATGAGACGCTCGCTGTCATGAAGGACCCACTGCCCGACCCGTTCGCGGACCAACCGGACTGGGCGCCGGCACCACCGCGACCGATCGAGGTCGTGCCGGCGACCGGCCGGGTCGAGCTGCGGGGCCGACGCGTGCTGGTCGGCCTGCCGGGGCTGGGCTGGCGTGGCGACCTGCGTGCCGACGAGCGCGTGGTGCAGGGCAGCCGGACCTACGTCCCGGTCATTCCGGAGCACGAGTGGTACCGCGCGGAGGCCGACCAGGTGGAGGTCTTCGCCCCACTGGTGCCGGTGGAGCGGGTCTGGGTGGAGACCGTGGGCACCCGGCCGGCGGCCACCGCCGGGCGGCACGAGAGCGGGATCCGGCTGGTCTCCCTGGACACCCCGACGCACCGTCCGCCGACGCCGGTCGTCGAGGCGGACTCGGTCAGCGGCCGCCGGGTGGTGCACGTGGTCGATTCCGTCGAGCACCGCGACCTGCGGGGGGTCACCGAGACCTACTCCGGCGCCGACGGCGACATCTGCGTCCGGGTGACCCCGGAGGTGGAGTGGTACCGCTGGGCCTGGCGCGGCCAGTCACCGACCACCCTGGAGGTTCCGGTCCACCTGTTATGGATTGAATGAGGTCAGCTGACGGGCGCGCCGGCGCAGACCTGCCAGCCATCCCGATCCTCCACCTCGAATTGCCACGCATCGGTCAGGCTCTGCTGCACACCGTCGACGGAGGCACTCCGCCGGATCGTCGCCATGACGGTCGCTTTCGCCGGCCCGCTCGTCGAAACCACGACGTTCTCGATGTTGATGGAAAAGCCGACGCTCAGCTCCTGTTCGCGCCGCTCCACCTCAGAGCGAAAGTTGTCGATGGAGGGCAGTGACCCGTCGCAGGTGAAGAGCGCAGCTCGACCCTGGTCACGCGAAACCAGGGCGGCCTGCAGATAGCTCACCACCGCCACGTCCGGTGCGCTCCGGTCGGGGGTGGCCGCCCGGTTGTACAGCACGAACCCCGCCACCACCCCGCCGAGGCAGAGCACCGCGAGCACCCCCGCAACCACCGTGAGGACCGTGCGCAGCCGCCGCCGTGGCCGCTCCGGCGCCGGGGTGGCCGGAGGCGGCGCCAACTGGTCGGGCGGCGTCCGCTGCGCCGGTACGCGGGAGACCTGGGAACCGGCGGGGGGCTGCACTGATTCCACTCCCTGAGGCTAGCCGCTGGCCGCCCCGGACCCAATGCCCAGATCCAGCGGGATCGTGACGGACCCCTCTGCACCGGTGAGATCCACGACAACACCGGCGCAGCGCCGCCGCGCATCCGCCAGGAGCGGCTCGACCTGGGATACCGTCACTGGCGGGGTTGCCAGCCTCGGGCAGAGGGGGTGGACGGGTGGCCGGTCCGAAGGCACGTACCAACCGCGCCGCCGCCCTGCACCGGCGGGCCGCCGCCACCGCGGCCGCCGCCGCGGTGATCCTCGACGAGACCCGTCCCGCCCCGGCCGACCAGCGCCGCCAGTACGAGCTGGCCGAGCGGCTGCGTACGGCGGCGGCGCTGCTGGCCCCGGGTTGGTCCGGGGCTCCACTGGAGACGCTCGCCCCGACCACACCGGCCGACGAGGGCCCCCCGCCGTTCGTCCGGGTCGGCACCGCCGCCCCGCTGGACGACGCCCGCTTCCCGGCGCTGGTGCCGCTGCTCGGCACCGGTCACCTCACGGTGGACGCCGACGCACATGATCCTCGGGTGGCCGGGCTGATCCGGGCCGTACTGCTGCGACTGCTGGCGGCGACCCCGGCCGGAGCGCTGCTGGTCCGCGCGGTGGACGCGGCGGGTGGCACGTTGGCGCCCTTCGCGGCGCTCGCCGACGCCGGCCTGCTGCCACCGCCGGTGGCGGACGTGGCCGGGCTGCGGGCGGTGCTGGCCGAGGCGGAGCAGTGGGTCGCACCGGGCGCGAGCGGCCGCCGCCGGCACGATCGGACGCTGCTGCTGGTGATCGCCGCGCTGCCGGATCCGACCGGCCCGACCGACCTGGCCCGGATCGAGGCCCTGGCCGAGCAGGGCCGCTCGGCCGGGCTGCACCTGGTGGTCGCCGGCTGGCCCCGGCCCGGCCGCGGGCCGCTGCCCCAGGCCACCGCGCTGGCGATACGCACCGCGTACGCGCTGCTCGGCGACCCGCCCGGGGCCACCTTCGCCGGTCCCGGCGCGGAGCCGCCGGGTGGGTTGAACTCGCCGGTCTTCGTCGAGGCGAACCCGCCCGCCGAACTCGTCGACGCGGTCTGCCGGCGGCTCGCCGCGCAGGTGGAGGCGGGTTCCCGGCTGGCGTTGGGAGACCTGCTGCCGCCGGACGACGCCGAGCTGTGGACCGCCGCTTCGGTCGACGGGATCTCCACCACGGTGGGCGACGCGGGCGGGCGTCCGGTGTCGCTCGGCTTCACCGAACTGACCCCGCACTGGCTGGTCAGCGGCCGGTCCGGGACGGGCCGCTCCACCTTCCTCACCACCGCGCTGCTCGGCCTCGCCGCCCGGTACGGCCCGGACGAGCTGACCCTGTACCTGGTCGACCTGGGCCACGGCGAGTCCTTTGTGGAGTTCCTGCAGACCGAGCGGGACCGGTCCTGGGTCCCGCAGGTCCGCGCCGCAGCGATGGCCGCCGACCGGGAGTACGTGCTCGACCTGCTCGAACAGTTGACCGCGGAGCTGCACCGCCGCGAGGAGGCCGGGCGCCGGGCCGGCGGCCAGCGCTACGCCGAGCTGCGGGAGCACCGGCCGCTGCCCCGGATCGTCTGCGTGCTGGACAATCTTCCGCGGCTCTTCGCCGAGCGGGACCGGTTGGCCGCGGACGCCGCCGCCCGGCTGGAGGCGCTGGCCCGGGGTGGCCGGTCGTACGGCATCCATCTGGTCCTCGCCGGCGAGGGTGACCTCGGGCTGGGCTCGCGCGCCGACGGCGGGCACCGCGACTCGATGCTCGGGCAGTTCCCGGTGCGGGTGGCGCTGCCCGGCGGTGGCGCGGTGCTGGAGCCGACCAACGACTCGGCGGCGGGGCTGCCGGTCGGCAGCGCCGTGGTGAACACCGCCGGCGGGCTGGGCGGTCCCCGGGGCGCGATCCGGGGGCACGAGCGCATGGTCCGCTTCCCCGACCCCCAGGACGACCCGGAGACCGTGGAGCGGCTGCGCCACCAGCTCTGGTCGGCCCGGCCGAAAAAATCGGGCCCACCGGTGGTCTTCGCCGGCTACGCGCGCCCGCTGCTGCGCAACGATCCCCGGCACCGGGCCGCGCTGGCCGGGCAGGCGCACGGCCCGGCCGCTCTGCTCGGCCGGGCGGTGGACGTGGCCCGTACCACGGTGGCGGTGCCGCTCGGGCCGGCGGCGGGCCGGAACCTGGCCGTCCTCGGGCCGGAGGCGGCCAGGCTCCTGGTCACCGCGGCCCGCAGCGCCGCCGCCCACCACCCGCCCGGTTGCGCCCGCTTCGTGCTGACGGCGGCGGACGGCGCGGCCCGGCCGGCCGTCGACGCGCTGGCGGCCGAACTGGCCGCCCGGCATCCGGTCGACACGGTCGACGTGCCCGGTCTGCTCGCGGTCGCGGACGCCGGCGAGCCGGCCTACCTGGTGATCTTCGGAGTGGACGGCGCGTCGCCGGAGCGGCTGCCCGCCGCCCGGTTGCGGGCCCTGCTGCGGGAGGGGCCGCCCGCCGGCCTGCACGTGCTCGGCTGGTGGCGCACGGTGCCGCCGTTCGCCGCGCTGCTGGAGCCGGCGGACGGCGCGGTGGACAAGCTGGCCGCGGTGCTGGCGGTGGACGTGCCGGGTGCCCAGTTGGCGGCGGTCTTCGGTCGCCCGGTCGACTGGCGGCCCCGGCCCGGCCGGGCGGTGCTCTGGGACGGGCCGGGCGAGCGGGGCACCGTGCTGGTGCCGTTCGCCGAGGAAGGAGCGGTATGACCGGCGGCGAGGCGCGCGGCCGGGTCGGGCCTGCCGCTCCCGGTCGGCAGCGCGACGGCGGGCGGCGGGTGCCGGTCCAACCGAGGGGCGCCGACCCGGTGCCCGCCGCCTGGACGGACTACCTGGCCGCGGCCAGGCAGCTGGACGGGGTACGGCGGGACGCGGTCACCGCCGCGGGTGAGCAGGCCCGGTCGGTGCAGACCGCCCGCGAGGAGCTGACCGCGGTACGCACCCGGTTGGCGCCGCAGGAGGCGCGGCTGCGGGAGCTGGGCGTACCGCCGATCTCGCTGGTGCCCACGCCGCCGGAGCTGACCGAGGCGGCCCGGTCGATGGCGGGTGGTCCTTCGGCGGTGCTGGCCGCGCTGCGCGCCGCCCACGGCCGGGCGGACGCCGCGGACGCGGCGCTGGCCGCGCGCGGTCCGGTCAGCCCGGCGACCTGGCCGGCGCGGGTCCGCAACCTGCTGGTGTACGCGCCGCTGGCGCTGCTGGTGCCGGTGATCCAGGTGGCGGTCTACGTCGCGACCGGGCCGGGCCCGGCGAGCGTCGCGGCGCTGATCTGCGGGCTGCCGATGCCGGCGGTGGCGTTCGCGGCCGGCTGGATCGGCACCGGGCGGCTCTTCCCGGCGCGACCGGGCGGGCGGACGGACCGGACGACCCGGCTGGGTGCGCTGGTCTGCCTGGTCCCGGCGGTGCTGGTCACCGCCGGGCTGCTGCTCGCGCTGCTCGCCGGCTGAGCCGGAGAGCCCGGACGTCGCGGCGCCCGGGCCGGTTCGTTCCGGACGGCATTCGGCCGGCCACCGCGGGACGCGGGGCCGGCCGGTGGTTGCTCGCGGCTCAGCGGGGGATGATCAGCGCCATCGCCTCGGCGCGCGACTTGGCATCGTGCTGGAGCGTGCCGCGTACCGCCGAGGTGATGGTCTTGGCGCCGGACTTCTGGATGCCGCGCATCGCCATGCACATGTGCTCGCACTCCAGCACCACCACCACGCCGCGCGGTGCCAGCTTGCTCATCAGCAGGTCGGCGATCTGCGAGGTGAGCCGCTCCTGCACCTGGGGCCGGCGGGCGAAGACCTCGACCAGCCGGGCCAGCTTGGACAGGCCGGTGATCCGGCCGTCCGGCCCGGGGATGTAGCCGATGTGCGCGCTGCCCCGGAACGGCAGCAGGTGGTGCTCGCAGAGGCTCATCACGTCGATGTCCCGGACCAGCACCAGCTCCTCGTGGTTGGCCTCGAAGGTGGTGCTGAGCACCTGGGCCGGGTCGACCCGGAGGCCGGCGAAAAGTTCCGCGTACGCGCGGGCCACCCGGGCCGGGGTCTGCTGGAGCCCGTCGCGATCCGGGTCCTCCCCGACGGCGATCAGGATCTCCCGGACCGCCTTCTCGATCCGGCCGAGGTCCATGGTGTCCTCGATCGGCCGGCCGGTGAGCTTGCCGCTGATCAGGCGGGCGGCGACGTAGTCCAGGTCGTCGCCGTCGGGCTCGGTTGCGGAGGCGGCCAGCCCCCGGTCGTGGGGGCTGGCCGCCGGGTCGGTACTCAGTGCGTACCGTCCGAGTTGTTCGAGGTGGCGCCACCGCCGACCGTCGCCTCGGCGCCGTCGGCCTGGGCCTGCACCTTGAGCGCCTCCTTCTCCGCCGGCGTGAGCACCGGCGGCTCGGTGGAGGGCTGGCGCTTGCCGAAGCCGTTGTACGGCGCCATCGGCGGCCGCTTGGCCACCCGGGCGCAGATCCGGGCCATGTCGGCGGTGGAGAGGGTCTCCTTCTCCATCAGCTCCAGGACGATGTTGTCCAGCACGTCCCGGTACTCGACCAGGATCTCCCAGGCCTCGTCGTGGGCCAGCTCGATCAGCGCCCGCATCTCGGCGTCGATCTCGGCGGCGACGGCGTCGGAGTAGTCCCGCTCGTGGCCCATGTTGCGACCGAGGAACGGCTCGTCGCCGCTGGTGCCGTACTTGATCGCACCGAGCTTGGAGCTCATGCCGTACTGGGTGATCATCGCGCGGGCCAGCTGGGTGGCCTTCTCGATGTCGTTGCCGGCGCCGGTGGTCGGCTCGTGGAAGACCAGCTCCTCGGCGGCCCGGCCGCCGAGCGCGTAGGCCAGCGTGTCGACCATCTCCGCGCGGGTCTGGGTGTACTTGTCCTCCGTGGGCAGCACCAGGGTGTGGCCCAGCGAGCGACCGCGGGACAGGATCGTCACCTTGTGCACCGGCGCGGCGTGCGGCAGCGCCCAGGCGACCAGCGCGTGTCCACCCTCGTGGTACGCGGTGATCTTCTTCTCCTGGTCGCTCATCACCCGGGTCCGGCGCTGCGGACCGGCGATCACCCGGTCGATCGACTCCTCCAGGGAGTCGTTGGTGATCGCCCGCTGGTCCTTGCGGGCGGTGAGCAGCGCGGACTCGTTGATCACGTTGGCCAGGTCGGCGCCGCTGAAGCCCGGGGTACGCCGAGCCACCGCGTCGAGGTCGACGTCGGGGGTGAACGGCTTGCCCTTGGCGTGCACCCGCAGGATCGCCTTGCGGCCCTCCATGTCGGGGGCGTCCACCGGGATCTGCCGGTCGAACCGGCCCGGGCGCAGCAGCGCCGGGTCGAGGATGTCCGGCCGGTTGGTGGCGGCGATCAGGATGACCCCGCCCTTGGTGTCGAAGCCGTCCATCTCGACGAGCAGCTGGTTCAGCGTCTGCTCGCGCTCGTCGTGGCCACCGCCCATGCCGGCGCCGCGGTGCCGGCCGACGGCGTCGATCTCGTCGACGAAGACGATCGCCGGGGCGTTCGCCTTGGCCTGCTCGAAGAGGTCGCGGACCCGGCTGGCGCCGACACCGACGAACATCTCCACGAAGTCGGAACCGGAGATCGAGTAGAACGGCACCCCGGCCTCGCCGGCGACCGCCCGGGCCAGCAGCGTCTTACCGGTACCGGGCGGGCCGAAGAGCAGCACGCCCTTGGGGATCTTCGCGCCGAGGGCCTGGTACTTCGCCGGGTTCTGCAGGAAGTCCTTGATCTCGTGCAGCTCCTCGACGGCCTCCTCGGCGCCGGCCACGTCCGCGAACGTGGTCTTCGGCGTGTCCTTGGTGATCATCTTGGCCTTGGACTTGCCGAAGTTGAGCACCCGGGAGCCGCCGCCCTGCATCTGCGACATGAAGAAGAGCAGCAGGAGCACGAGCAGCGCGATGGGCAGGAGGTTGACCAGCAGGCTCACCCAGATGCTGTCCGAGGAGACCTTGGTGTTGGCCGGGCCGGTGATCCGGTTCGCCGCCTTGGCGTCGAGGACCTCGTTCCAGACCTGGTCGCCGACCTCGTACGGGAACTGGGCCTCGATCCGGTCGGTCGTGGTGTCGCCGAACTTCGCCTTCTCGGCGAGTTCGAGCTGGAGCGTCTGCTCCTTGTCCTGGAAGACCGCCTTGTCGATCTTGGCGGTGTGGAGCTGGTCGAGCGCCACCGAGGTGTCCACCCGGTGGTAGCTGGGACCAGCCGTGAAGAGTTGACTGAGCACAACGGCGCCGAGGATGACCAGGATGATCCAGACCACCGGTCGGCGGAAGAAACGCGTACGTTCCATGCTGTTGTCGGGCATCGAGACGCCCGCATCCTCCTGATCGACGTCCTGACCGTCTGAATGGTGTCGCCGCCTGGGGCGGCGCCGGGCCGCCGTGCGGGCCGGCCGCGACCCCGAGGCGCGAATCTGCCGCGCCGCGGTCATTCGACGGTACACCGTGTGCGCGAGAAGTGAGCTTGCGAGCCCCGCAGTCACGCCCCATCGAGATCGACGGAGCGCCCCGCGGCCGGGCCCGCCAGCGCGCCTTCCCGCTCCCAGCGGAGCCCGGGCGATGGCCGGCGTGGCGAGGAGTCCGGACCCGGCCATCCGATCGCCCGGTCACGCGGTCGAGGGGCCGGGAGCGGAGCTGCCTCCGCGCCACCGACGTCCACGGTAGTCCGATCGGCTGGGAGTCCGCTGAACGTCCGCTCGACGCGCGCCGATGCGGGGCCGGCTCAGGACCGGGCGTAGACCTCCGGCTTGAGCACGCCGACGTAGGGCAGCTCGCGGTAACGCTCGGCGAAGTCGAGGCCGTAGCCGACGACGAACTCGGTCGGGATGTCGAAGCCGACGTACTTCACCGGCACGGACACCTTGACCGCGTCCGGCTTGCGGAACAGCGCGACCACCTCGACGCTCGCCGCGGAGCGCGACTCGAGGTAGCGCAGCAGCCAGGAGAGGGTCAGCCCGGAGTCGACGATGTCCTCGACCACCACGACGTGCCGGCCGGCGATGTCGCGGTCCAGGTCCTTGAGGATGCGGACCACGCCGGAGGAGGTGGTGCCCTGGCCGTACGAGGAGATGGCCATGAAGTCCAGTTCGGCGGGGGGCCCCTGCCGGCCCAGCGCCCGGGCGAAGTCGGCCATGAACATGACCGCGCCCTTGAGCACGCAGACGAGCAGGAGCCCGTCCTCGACGTGGGCGTAGTCCGCGGAAACCTGCTTGGCCAGTTCCGCGGTCTTCTCGCGGATCTGCGCCTCGGAGATGATCACGTGGTCGATGTCGGCGTCGTACCAGGAGCCGTCAGCCATGACCCCTAGCCTGCCGTACGCCGGACGGCCCCCGTCGGCGGGGCCGCCCCTTTTGGCGCGGTCCCGCCCAGGATTTTTCCCGCAAAGTTGACCAATCACCTCAGCAGGTACGGGACTGCCACCGGCGGCCGTCGTCGGTGGGCTTCCAGTCGGCCGAGTCCCGGCTGTCTGCGGTCAGGCCGGTCGCCGAGGCCGCGGCGAGGAGGACGAGGAACAGAAGGAAGAACAGGAACTCCATGGCGGCGCTCGCTTTCGCACGTTTGCTGTCGGTTTCGCCGCCGGTGCGCACCGGACTGAATCCAGTTTCCGCCCCTCCGTCCGCCCCGGACAGTGGCAGGAATGCCATCCAGGCTCGATTTTCTGCCACCTCTGGGGTTACCCTCGTCACATGCTGCGTACGGTTGCCGTCCTCGCCCTCGACGGGGTCGCCGCGTTCGAGTTGGGCGTCCTCGCCGAGGTCTTCGGCACCGACCGCACCGCCGACGGCTTCCCCGGCTACCGCTTCCAGGTATGCACCCCCGACGGCGCGCCGGTGCGTACCGCCTCCGGCTTCCACCTCGTCCCGCACGCCGACCTCGGGCCGGTCGAGGAGGCCGACCTGGTCGCCGTGCCCGCCCACCAGCAGGGAACGACGGCGACCGTGCCGCCGGAGGTGCTCGACGCGCTGTGCCGGGCCGGCGACCGGGGGGCGTACCTGCTCAGCGTCTGCTCGGGAGCGTTCCTGCTCGGCGCGGCCGGCCTGCTCGACGGCCGCGACTGCACCACCCACTGGAAGTACGTCGACGAACTCCAGCACCGCCACCCGACCGCCCGGGTGCAGTGCAACTCGCTCTACGTGCAGGACGGCCGGCTGCTCACCAGCGCCGGCACCGCGGCCGGCATCGACGCCTGCCTGCACCTGGTGCGCCAGGAGCACGGGTCGGCCACGGCCACCCGGTTGGCCCGCCGGATGGTCGTCCCGCCGCACCGCGACGGCGGGCAGTCGCAGTACGTCGAGGCGCCGATCCCCAAGGCGCCCGAGGCGCCCACCCTGGAGCCGGTGCTGGAGTGGCTGATGGGGCACCTGGACCGGCCGGTGACGGTCGACGAGATCGCCGCCCGGGCCGGCATGGCGCCGCGGACCTTCGCCCGCCGGTTCCGGGCCGAGACCGGCACCACCCCGCACGACTGGCTGACCAACCAGCGGGTGCTGCTGGCCCGGCGGCTGCTCGAGGAGACCCGGCTGAGCGTGGAGGACGTCGCCGACCGGTCCGGGTTCGGCGACGCCGCCGCGCTACGGCACCACTTCGCCCGCCGGGTCGGCGCCACCCCGCACAGCTACCGGACCACCTTCCGCGACCGCGCCCACGCCGGCTGAGAGAGCAGTCTCCGGCCCGTCAGAAGCCGCCCATCCCGCCGTCGACCCGGGACTCGGACCCGGCGACGTAGCCGCCGTCGGCCGCCCGCCAGATCGCCTGCCCGTACCCGAAGGCCGCCGGCTCCCCGGCGACGGTGATCTCGTGTCCCCGGGCCCGCAGCTCGGTGACCGCCGCCCGGCCCTCCGCCGTGCCGACGAGTTCCGGCTCGACCAGCACCGACCGGCCGGCGTGCCAGTACCAGCGCGGCGCGTCCAGCGCCGCCTGCGGGTCGAGCCCGGCGTCGAGGGTGGCCGAGACGAGCTGGACGTGCCCCTGCGGCTGCATGTGGCCGCCCATCACGCCGAACGGCCCCACCGGCTCGCCGTCCCGGGTCAGGAAGCCGGGAATGATCGTGTGGAACGGCCGCTTGCCCGGCCCCACCACGTTCGGGTGGGCAGGGTCGAGGCGGAACCCGAGGCCCCGGTTCTGCAGCGCGAACCCGTGCCCGGGCAGCACCACGTGCGAGCCGAACGCCAGGTAGGTGGACTGGATGAGACTGACCATCATGCCGCCGGCGTCGGCGGCGCAGAGGTAGACGGTGCCGCCGCGCTCCGGGTCGCCGGCCGTGTGGGTGCCGGCGCGGTCGGTGATCAACGCCCGCCGTGCGGCCGCGTACCCGGGCGAGAGCAGCGCCTCGGTGGGCACCTCGACCCGATCCGGGTCGGCGACGTGCGCGTGCGCGTCGGCGAAGCCGAGCTTCACCGCCTCGATCTGCCGGTGCAGGCGTTCCGCCAGCGCGACGTCGGCCAGTTCCAGCCCGTCCAGCACACCCAGCGCGAGCAGCGCGGCCAACCCCTGCCCGTTCGGCGGCAGCTCCCACACCTCGTGTCCCCGGTAGCGCACCCGCACCGGCTCCACCCAGCTGGAGGTGTGCCGGGCCAGGTCGTCGCCGGTGAGCAGCCCGCCGGTCCGGGCGGCGTGCCGGGCCAGCGCCTCGGCCGTCGCACCCCGGTAGAAGTCCTCGGCCCCGGTGTCGGCGATCCGGCGCAGGGTCCGCGCCGCGTCCGGGTTGCGCCACCGCTCCCCCGGCCGCGGCGCCCGGCCGCCGGGCGCGAACACCCGGTCGAACTCGGCGTACTCCGCGCCGGTCAGTTCCGCGTGCGCGGCCACCCCGCGCGCCCAGGCCGCGGCCACTCCGGTGGAGACCGGGTGGCCGTGCTCGGCGTACCCGACGGCGTCGGTGAAGAGGTCGGCGAAGGGCAGCCGGCCGAACCGGTCGTGCAGGTCCCGCCAGCCGGCCGGCGCTCCGGGGACAGTCACCGGCAGCCAGCCCCGGGCGGGCAGGGCCGGTCCGGTGTGCTGGTCGCCGCCGAGCGCGTCCACCGGCGCGGCGCCCCGCCCGCCGGTCGCGGCGAGCACCGCCTCCCGGGTCAGCGCCGCCGGCGACCGGCCGGAGGCGTTCAGCCCGTGCAGCCGCTCGCCGTCCCAGACCAGGGCGAACAGGTCCCCGCCGATGTCGTTGGACGGAGGCTGCACCACGGTGAGCGTGATCGCGGTGGCCAGCGCCGCGTCGACGGCGTTGCCGCCGCGCCGCAGCACGGCCAGGCCGGCCGCCGCGGCCAGCGGGTGGCTCGTCGCCACCGCGCCGTGCGGGGCGTAGAGGGGCTGTCGGGGGTACGCCATGCGCCATGTCTACCGCGTCCCGGCGGCGCCCGCGTCCCGTCAGGGATCGCCGGCCCGGCGGCGGCCGCTCCTCAGGGCCCGCCGACCCGGGTCAGTCGGCCGTCCCGGCGGACCACCCGCAGGCCGCCGGGCAGGTGCGCCGCCCCCTGCCCACGCCAGCCGGTGACCAGCGTGTCGAGGGCGGTCACGTGCCGGTGCGACAGCGCGGCCGGCGGGGCGCCCAGCTCGCGGGCCCAGGCGTGCAGCACCCGGCCGCGTACCGCGGGAGCCAGGTCGGCGAGCGCCGCCACCGACAGCCCGCCGGCCGGGTGCCGGACCGCCGCGAGCGCGGTGCCGGCCAGGTCGTCGAGCGCGGCGTTGTCGGCCGCCACCAGCCGGGCCGTCCGGGCCAGGTTCTCCAGCACGCCCGGCCCGAGCGCCCGCACCAGCGCCGGCAGCACGTCGGCCCGGACCCGGGCGCGGGCGTACGAGGGGTCGGCGTTGTGCGGGTCCTCCCACGGGGTCAGCCCGAGCACCGCGCACGCCTTGCGGGTCTGCTCCCGGCTCACCTCGAGCAGTGGGCGCAGCAGCGGCACCCCGGCCAGGTCCCGGCGGGCGGGCATCCCGGCCAGCCCGCGCGGGCCGGCGCCCCGGGCGAGCGCGAGCAGCACCGTCTCGGCCTGGTCGTCCCGGGTGTGGCCGGTGAGCAGCGCCGCCGCCCGGTGCCGCCGGGCCACCTCGGCCAACGCCTGGTAGCGGGCCTCCCGGGCGGCCGCCTCCGGCCCACCGGGACGGCCGGCCACCTCGACCCGGACCGCCTCCACGGGGGCGAAGCCGACCTCGCCCGCCCAGGCCGCCACCGCCTCGGCCCGCTCGGCCGAGCCGGCCTGCAGGCCGTGGTCGACGGTCACCAGACCGGCCGGCCGGCCCAGCCGGGGCGCCACGAAGACGGTGGCCGCGGCCAGCGCGAGCGAGTCGGCGCCACCGGAGCAGGCGACCAGCACCGGCCCGGGCGGCAGACCGGTCAGCGCGCGGCGCACCGCGACCCGGATCGCGGCGACCGGCGGGGCGAGCGCGGCCACGGCCGGACGGTCAGCCGACGACCGGCACCGGGCCCACCGGCCCGTGCACCCGGGCCACCCAGGCGTCCGGGTCGCCGAGCTCCTCCAGCCGGGGCAGGGTGAGCGGCGAGTCGAAGACCTTGTTGAAGCCGGGCATCCCGACCCGCTCCACCACGCCGTGCACGAACTTGCGGCCCTCGGCGTACTGGCGCATCTTGACGTCGACGCCGAGCAGCCGGCGGATCGCCTTCTCCAGCGGGTTGCCGGACTCCCGGCGCCGGTTGAACGCCGCTCGGATCCGCTCGACGCTCGGGATCACCTGCGGGCCCACCCCGTCCATCACGAACTCCGCGTGCCCCTCGAGCAGGGTCATCAGCGCGGTCAGCCGGTCCAGCACGGCCCGCTGCGCCGGCGTCTGGACGAGGTCCAGCACGCTGGTGCGGCTCTCCGGGTCGCGGACCGCGTCGGAGAGGGTGGCCACGCCGCGGCGCAGCCGCTCCAGCAGGTGCTCGCCGCCGCCGGACGAGGCGTCGACGAAGGCCTGCACCTCGCCCAGGAAGTAGCCGCGCATCCAGGGCACGGCGGTGAACTGGGTGCGGTGGGTCACCTCGTGCAGGCAGACCCAGAGCCGGAAGTCGCGCGGGTCGGCGCCGAGCTTGCGTTCCACCTCGACGATGTTCGGCGCGACCAGCAGCAGCTGCCCGGGATCGGCGGAGAAGACCTCGTACTGGCCGAGCACCCGGCCGGAGAGGTACGCCAGCACGGTGCCGGCCTGCACGCCGGTGAGCCGGGAACCGATCGCCTCGGTCAGCGGGCCGGGCTGCTTGTCGCCTGAGAGCCGGCTGACCAGGGGGCTGATCACCTCGCGCAGCCCGGCGATGTTGGTCGCCGCCCAGTCCCGCCGGTCGACCACCCGCACCGGCGGGTGCGACAGCTGCGGCCGCAGCCCGGTGTAGTCGGCGACGTGCCCGGCCGCCTCCTCGGTCAACCGCCGCAGGTCGGCGACCACGTCGGTGGCCTCCGCGTACGACACCCGGGGGCCCGACTTGCCCAGCGCCCCCGCGGTCGCGGCGGCCAGATCCCAGTCCACGAACTGCGCCATGCACCCACCGTACCCGCGCCGGAACACCCCGGCCCGGGCTCGCGGTGGCGATCGACGCCGGTCGCGGCGGCCCGCGCACCCGAAGGCACCGCCGCCGCCGGGGCGGCGGGGGTCAGCGGCAGCCGCAGCCGGCCAGCGCGGCGCCGATCCGGTCCAGCGCTCCCCGGGCGGCGTCCATGCCGTCCGGGGGCACCGCGTCGGTGAGCACGGCGAAGGTGAGCAGCCGACCGTCGGCGGTGGTGACCAGCCCGGCGATGGCGTGCACCCTGGTCAGCGTGCCGGTCTTGGCCCGGACCACGCCGGCGCCGGCCTTGGACCCGCTCGCCGCGAAGCGTTCGCCCAGCGTGCCGGACCAGCCGGCGACCGGCAGGCCGCCGAAGACCGCGGCCAGCTCCGGCCGGCTGCCGTTGCCGGCGAGGGTGACCAGGTCGGTGAGGAGCGAGGGGCTGATCCGGTTGGTGCGGGACAGCCCGCTGCCGTCGGCGAGAGAGAGCTCGTCGGCGGGCAGGCCCAGTTCGGCCGCCACGGCGTCCATCGCGGCGGCGGCGCCGGTGAACGAGGCAGGCTGGTCACGGGCCAGCGCGACCTGGCGGGCCAGCGCCTCGGCGACGATGTTGTCGCTGTCGCTGATCATGATGTCGACCAGCCGGACCATCGGCAGCGACTCCACCTTGCCCAGCTCGCCGCCAGGGCCGCCCGCGGTGGCGTCGGCGCCAGCGGCCGGGGACCTGCCGCTGCTGACCTTGTCGGTCGGCACGCCGAGCAGCCGGGCGAACGCGCGGCCGGCGACCAGGTCGGGCCGGGACACCCGCTCGGCGCCGTGGCTGCCCGCGTCGTGGTCCCGCTTGGCCTGCGGCACGTCCGCGCGCGCGCCGTCGGTCATCAACGCGGTGATCGCGCCGCCGTACCCGCCGGTGGGGATGTCGGCGTCCCAGCCGGGCTCGTGGACCGGGCCGGAGTAGAGCGAGGAGTCGACGATCACCTTGGTCGGCGCGGTGCCGCCGAGGGCCGCCTTCACCTGGGCGGCCAGGTCGTCCAGCCGGGCCGCGCCGGGGTAGAAGCCCTTCTTGTCGACCGCCAGCGTCGGGTCGCCGCCGCCCACGATCACCACCTCGCCCGGGCTGGCGCCGGCCACCGCCCGGGTCGGGATGCGGTATCCGGGACCGCGCGCGGCGAGCACGGTCACCGCGGTCACCAGCTTGGTCACCGAGGCGGGCACGGTGCCGTCGTCCTCGTTGGCGCCGAAGAGCGGCTGGCCGGTGGCCACGTCGGCCACCGAGACGTTGACCCGGTCACCGAGGGCGGCCGCGCGGACCAGCGGGTCGAGCGCGGCGGAGACCCCTTCCGGACTGGGGAGCGGGGCGTTCGCGTCCGCCCCGGCCAGCACCGGCACCGGCGGTGGATCGGCCGTCTCGGCGGTGGGCCCGGCGGCCCGGTCGTCGCCGAGCCAGTCCGCCACCGGGCCGGGACGGACCACGACCACGCCGACGGCCAGCGCGAGCAGCAGCACCGTGGCGAGCACGAGCGGGAGCAGCCGCCGGCGCCGGGCCGGCGCGGGGGGCACGGCGGACGGCGGCGGGCCGGCGGGCGGCGTCGACACCGGGCCGGCGGCACCGGCGTGGAACGGCGGCACGCTGGCCGTACCGGAGGCACCGGCGGGCGGCGGCGGGACGCTGGCCGTACCGGAGGCGCCGGGGTTCAGCGGGCGGCCGCCGGGCGTGCCGGCGACACCCGGGTACGGTGCCCCGGGCGCGGCGGTCGGCGCGTCGCCGCCCGGCCGCCAGGGCGGGGGCGCGGGTCGGTCCGCGCCGTACGCCGCGGCCGGGTCGGCGGGCGGCTGCGGGGCCTGCGGGGGGTGCGCGCCGGGGACCCGGAACCGGCCGGTGGCGGCACCCGGAGCAGATCCACCCGTACCACGTCCAGCACCCGCCTCCGGGCGGTAGTGTGAATCTTCCCTCCCCACGACCCCCTCCTCCCCCACGAAATTCGGCCTGGGTGACACTACTTCGGTCCGAACACTATGCGGTGGCCGGAGCCGGTGGGTGGGCATTCACCCGGACCGGGCGGCGCCGGTGGTTTCCGTTAGCCAGCGTGGGCAAACGAGGGAGCGTGCAGATGGATTTCGACGTGACGGTTGAGATCCCGAAGGGTCACCGCAACAAGTACGAGGTCGACCACGCGACCGGCCGGATCCGGCTGGACCGCACCCTCTTCACGTCCACCCAGTACCCGGCGGACTACGGGTTCATCGAGGGCACCCTCGGCGAGGACGGCGACCCGCTGGACGCGCTGGTGCTGGTCCCCGAGCCGACCTTCCCCGGCTGCCTGATCCGCTGCCGCACCATCGGCATGTTCCGGATGACGGACGAGAAGGGCGGCGACGACAAGGTGCTCTGCGTCCCCTACGAGGACCCGCGCCAGGAGCACCTGCGCGACATCCACCACCTCGGCGAGTTCGACCGGCTGGAGATCCAGCACTTCTTCGAGGTCTACAAGGACCTGGAGCCGGGCAAGTCGGTCGAGGGTGCCACCTGGGTGGGGCGGACCGAGGCCGAGGCCGAGATCCGGGCGTCGTACCAGCGCGCCAAGGAGGCCGAGGAGCGCGGCGACACCGGGCACTGATCCGCAGCGACGTTCGAACGGGCCCGGGGGCCGCTCAGCCGAGCAGCCCCCGGGCCCGTTCGTACAGGTCGAGCACCGCGCAGGCGACCGGGACCACGGAGACCACCAGCGCGGTGTCGGTCAGGTCGGCGAGCCGGCCGAGGTACGGGGAGACCGGCCGGGAGGCGTACGTGCTGCCCGCCGCCACCGCCAGCAGGGCCACCGCCAGCCCGCCGACGACCAGCACCAGCCGGCCGGCCGGACCGGAGCCGGCGGCGAGCACGGCCCCCAGCACGGCGTACCCGGCCAGCCCGGCGGCCACCGTCGGCACCCGGTGCCGCAGCGCCACGAACAGCCGGGAGCGCAGCAGCAGCACGGCCCCGGCGACCGCGACGAGCACCCGGCCGGCGGTCCCGCCGGCGACGCCGAGCACCAGCGCGGCGGCGACCGCCAGCACCGCGTGCCCGAGCAGCATCCCGGTCAGCATCTCCTCGGTGCGGGCCACCGCCGCGTAGACCCGACCCCGGTCGGGCAGGTCCCGGGCCCGGTCGTCACCGGGGGCGCCGGTGGGCAGGGTGATCGGCGGCAGCGGCACCTCGCCCAGCCGGATGGCCAGCAGCGGGACCGCGCCGACGGCGAAAGACCAGGACGCAGAGCAGCACCGCGGCGGTGCCGGCCGGGTCGAGCAGCAGCCCGCCGAGGGCGGCCAGCGCGCCGGCCGCTCCGACCACGGCGCCGGCCACGAAGACCCGCAGCCGGGTGGCGATGCCGGCCAGCCCGAGCACCGACACCAGCAGCAGCGCCACCGAGCCGGCCAGCAGTTCCGGCGCGCCCAGCCAGCGCAGCGGGGCGAGCGGGCCGACCGGGTCGCCGGAGCCGACCGCGAGGGCGCCGGCCGCGGCCGCGTACGGCAGCGCGTAGCCGCCCAGGGTGGCGCCGACCGGCCCGTCCCCGTGCGCCCGGGACGCCACCGTGCCGGCCAGGGTGAGCAGCAGCGCCACCACCGCCGCGGCGGGCCAGCCGGCGCCGCGCCCCGGACCGCCGGCGAGCACGGCGAGCAGGCCCACCCCGAGCGGCACCGCCGCCCCGGCCAGCACGGCGGCCCGGGTGGCCGCGGGCGACCAGGCGCCGCCCCGCCGCCGGGCGCCGTCGGCGATCGCCTCCACCACGTCGTCGTACTCCAGCTCGGGCCACTCGGCGCGGGCCGGCACCAGGTGCAACACCTCGCCGTCCCGGACGCCCTGCGGCAGCAGCGCCTGCGCGGTGGCCAGCACCGCCCCATCGGTACGCCGCAGCACCCAGCCGCCGTGCCGCTCGCCGTCGTCGGCCAGCCCCTCACCGGCGTGCCGCAGCACCTCCGGCAGCAGCTCGGCGAGCGGGACCTGTTCCGGCAGCGCGACGTCCACCCGCCGCTGCGGAGCGCTGATGGTCACCCGGGCCAACCCGATTGTCATCGACCGATCTCCATATCGAGCGGTTTTGGTGGCTGCGCGGACGACAGGACTTTACCTACGATGAGCCAGGCTCGGGTCACCGTGCGTTGTCAGGAGGTTGGGTGTCCACTGTCGTCATCAAGCGGCCACCTCGACGCCCGGCGCCGGAGATCCCGGTCGGCGAGCTGCCGGTGGAGGCGCCGCCGGAGATCCCCGCGGTCACCGGCGGGCGCTGGCAGCAGCTGCTGATGGTGCTGCCGATGCTCGGCGGCACGGTGGCCATGGCGATGATGTTCGGCCGCGGCGGCGGGGCCTACTCGTACGTGGTCGGCGGCATGTTCGGCCTCTCCTCGCTGGCCATGCTGGTGACCTCGTGGGGCAGCGCCTCCGGCACGCCGAAGAAGTCGGAGATGATGGCGGCCCGCCGGGAGTACCTGCGGCACCTGACCGCGCTGCGCCGGCGGGTCCGGCAGACCGCCGGCCAGCAGCGCGCGGGACTCTACTACCGGCATCCGGACCCGGGCCGGCTCTGGTCCACGGTGGAGAGCCACCGGGTCTGGGAGCGCCGGCCGGTCGACCCGGACTTCGCGGTGGTCCGGGTCGCCGTCGGGCCGCAGACCCTGGCGACGCCGCTGGTCCCGCCGGTCACCCGCCCGCTCGAGGAGCTGGAGCCGATGACCGCGGGCGCGCTGCGCCGCTTCCTGGACGCGTACTCGGTGGTGCCCGACCTGCCGGTGGCGCTGTCGCTGCGCAGCTTCGCCCGGGTCCACCTGAAGGCCACGCCGGCCGGCGACGGCCGGGCGCTGGCCCGCGCGATGCTCACCCAGCTGGCCGTCTTCCACGCCCCCGACGAGCTGCTCGTCGCGGTCTGCACCGGGCCGGAACGGCGGAACGCCTGGGAGTGGGTGAAATGGCTGCCGCACGCCCACCACCCCGGCCGTACCGACGCGCTGGGCCCGGTGCGGCTGGTCACCAGCGCCGCCGCCGAGCTGGAACGGCTGCTCGACGACGTGCTGGCCAGCCGGTCCCGGTTCAGCCCGGCCGGGCCGGCCATGGACGGGCCACACGTGGTGGTGGTGCTCGACGGCGGCGACCTCACCGGAGCCACCGACCTGACCGGGGACGGCGGCATCGACGCCGTGACGGTCATCGACCTGGACACCGCGCCGCCGCGCCTGCTGGACCGGTTCGCGCTGCTGCTGGAGCTGCGCGACGGTCGGCTGCACTCGCACTCTGCCGAGGGACACGTCGAGGTGGGCACCGCCGACCGGTTGGAGCTGGCCGACGCCGAGGCGGTCGCCCGCCGGTTGGCGCCGCTGCGGCTGGCCAGCGCACCCCGCGGCCCGGACGCCCCGGCCGGCGCCGAACCGGGGCTGCCCGAGCTGCTCGGGCTCGGCGACCCGGAGAGCTTCACCGCCGAGCGCAGGGCTGGCTGCCCCGGTCGCCGCGCGAGCGGTTGCGGGTGCCGATCGGGGTGGGCACCGACGGCGGCCCCATCGAACTGGACCTCAAGGAGTCCGCCCAGGACGGGATGGGCCCGCACGGCCTGCTGATCGGGGCCACCGGCTCCGGCAAGTCCGAGCTGCTGCGCACGCTGGTGCTCGGGCTGGCCGCCACGCACAGCTCGGAGCAGCTCAACTTCGTGCTGATCGACTTCAAGGGCGGCGCTACCTTCGCCTCCTTCGACCGGCTGCCGCACACCGCCGCGGTGATCACCAACCTGGCCGACGCCCTGCCGCTGGTCGACCGGATGGTCGACGCGATCAACGGCGAGCTGGTCCGCCGCCAGGAACTGCTCCGCCGGGCCGGCAACTTCGCCAGCCTGCGCGACTACGAGCGGGCCCGGGCCGCCGGCACCCCGCTCGCCCCGCTGCCCTCGCTGCTGCTGATCTGCGACGAGTTCTCCGAGCTGCTCTCGGCCAAGCCCGACTTCATCGACCTCTTCGTACAGATCGGCCGGCTGGGGCGGTCGCTCGGCGTACACCTGCTGCTGGCGAGCCAGCGGTTGGAAGAGGGGCGACTACGAGGACTCGATACCCACCTGTCGTACCGGATCGGGTTGCGGACCTTCTCCGCGCTGGAGTCCCGGACGGTGCTCGGGGTGCCGGACGCGTACGAGCTGCCCCGCTCGCCCGGCCACGGCTACCTGCGCTTCGGCACCGAGCCGCTGGTCCGGTTCAAGGCCGCGTACGTCTCCGGGGCGGTGCGCCGGCACCCCGTCGCCGCCGGTGCGGGCGGTGCCGGCAACCCCCGCCTGCTCGCCTTCTCCACCCACTACGTGCCGCCGCCGGAGCCGGCCGGGCCGGCCGCGCCACCCGCCGACGAGGACGCCACGGAGAGCCTGCTCGAGCTGCTGGTCGGCCGGCTGGCCGGGCAGGGCCCGCCGGCGCACCAGGTCTGGTTGCCGCCGCTGGGCCGCCCACCGGCGCTGGACGAGCTGCTCGGCCCGGCCGGCGTCGACCCGGCGCGCGGGCTGACCGTCGGCAACCCGGAGCTGCACGGCGCGCTCCAGGTGCCGGTCGCCGTGGTCGACAAACCGTTCGAGCAGCGCCGCGACCTGCTCTGGCTGGCGCTGGACGGCGCCGCCGGGCACGTGGCGGTGGTCGGTGCGCCGCAGAGCGGGAAGTCGACCGCGCTGCGCACGCTGATCTGCGCGCTGGCCCTCACCCACACCCCGGCCGAGGTGCAGGTCTACTGCCTCGACTTCGGCGGCGGCGGGCTGGCCGGGCTGCGCGACCTGCCGCACGTCGGCGGGGTCGCCGGGCGCACCGACCCGACCGCCGTCCGGCGTACGGTCGGCGAGATCGCCACCCTGCTGGTCGATCGGGAGCGGCGCTTCGCGGAGCTGGGCGTGGAGTCGATGGCCGCCTGGCGGCAGCGCCGTGCCGCGCTGGCCGGCACCGGCCCGTCGGCCACCGACCCGTTCGGCGACGTGTTCCTCGTGGTCGACGGCTGGGCCACCCTGCGCGCCGAGTACGACGACCTGGAGCCGCTGATCACCGACCTCGCCACCCGGGGCCTGTCCTACGGGGTGCACGTGGTGGCGACGGCGCTGCGCTGGCTGGACTTCCGGCCGGCCATCCGGGACCTCTTCGGTTCCCGGCTGGAGCTGCGCCTCGGCGACCCGGCCGACTCGCTGGTGGCGCGGCGGGCCGCGGCGAACGTGCCGGAGCAGAGCGCCGGCCGGGGCATCACCGCGGAGAGCCTGCACTTCCTCACCGCGCTGCCGCAGCTCGCCGCCGGTGGGGACACCGCCGACCTGGTCAAGCAGGTGGCCGCCGGCTGGCCCGGGCCGGGCGCGCCGCGGGTCCGGCTGCTCCCGCCGGTGCTCCCGTACGCCGACCTCGACCTGACCGCGACGACCGGGCTGCGCCTGCCGGTCGGGGTGGCCGAGGCGGACCTGCGCCCGGTGGTGCTGGACTTCGCCACCGAGCCGCACTTCGTGGTCTTCGGCGACGGCGAGTGCGGCAAGTCGTCGTTCCTGCGCGCGCTGGCCACGTCGATCATCACCCGGTTCACCCCGGAGCAGGCCCGGGTGATCCTGGTCGACTACCGGCGCAGCCTGCTCGGCGCGATCGAGTCGCCGCACCTGATCGGCTACGGCACCGCCGCCGCGCACACCGCCGACCTGATCGAGTCGGCCGCCGGCTACCTGCAGGCCCGGCTCGCCGGCCCGGAGGTCACCCCGGCGCAGTTGCGGGAGCGGTCGTGGTGGTCCGGGCCGGAGCTGTTCGTGCTGGTGGACGACTACGACCTGGTCGCCAGCGGGCCGGCCAACCCGTTGCGGGCGTTGGAGGAGCACCTGCCGCACGCCCGCGACGTCGGGCTGCACCTGGTGCTGGCCCGCCGCTCCGGCGGCGCCGGCCGGGCCCAGTACGAGCCGATCGTGCAGCGGCTGCGGGAGCTCTCCACGGCCGGGCTGGTGATGGCCGGCAGCCCGGACGAGGGGGCGCTGGTCGGCCCGGTCCGGCCCGGGCCGCTGCCGCCGGGGCGGGGTCGGTTGGTCACCCGGCGCGAGGGCGTACGCCTCGTGCAGCTGGCCCACCTGCCGCCACCGTGACAGGGTGTCCCCGGATCGCCCCGGAAGAGGGGGTGGAACCGGTAATCTCCGATCGTCGTCTTTCCGGAACCGATGAATGGCTGGGGATGTGACCAGGGTGCGGCAGGGTCGTCCGCCGACGGCGCGACGGGTCGCCGGCCGGGCGCTGCTCGGTGTGGCGGCCACGGTCGTGTCGCTCGCCGGTTCGGTGCCCGCCGCCGCCGCGCCCGCCGCGCGACCGGTCGCCGGCCCACCGGCGGCGTTCGCGCCGGCGGACAGCCAGGCCCGCGCCGACCAGGTCCGCGACGAGCAGTGGCAGCTCGACGAGCTGAGGGCGAAGACGGCCTGGCGCAACTCGACCGGGCGCGGGGTCACCGTCGCGGTCATCGACTCCGGTGTGGACGCCGACCACCCCGACCTGGCCGGCCAGGTGCTGCCCGGCCTCGATCTGGTCGCCCCGGAGGGCGCCGGCGACCCGGACCCGGTCGGCCACGGCACCACGGTGGCCGGGCTGATCGCCGGGCGCAACGACGACAACCGGGGTGTGGTCGGCCTCGCGCCCGACGCCAAGATCCTGCCGGTGCGGGTGCTGGACGACAAGAACCGCTACGACGACGCGTTGATCGTCGCCAAGGGCGTGCGCTGGGCCGTCGACAACGGCGCCCGGGTGATCAACCTGTCCCTCGGCGGCGGTGGCGACAGTCCGGCGCTGGCGGCGGCGCTCGACTACGCCTTCGCCCGGGACGTGGTGGTGGTCGCCTGCACCGGCAACCTCGCCACCTCGACAAACTCCAAGGTCTGGTACCCCGCCCGGGAACCGGGTGTGATCGCGGTGTCCGGCCTCGACCGGGACAGCGAGAACCTCTGGTCCGGCGCGATCACCGGCCGCGCCACCGTGCTCACCGCCCCGGCCACCGGGCTGGTCGGCGCCCGGCCGCCCGGCGGCTACTGGCGGGTGCAGGGCACGAGCTTCGCGGCGCCGCTGGTCGCCGCCACGGCCGCGCTGGTCCGGGCCCGATACCCGGAGATGTCCGCCGGCGACGTGGTCAATCGTCTGCTGGCCACCGCACGCGACATCGGCCCCGCCGGCCGGGACGACCGCTTCGGGTTCGGCCTGGTCGACCCGGTCGCGGCGCTCGACGCCGAGGTGGCCCCGGTGGGCCGCAACCCGCTGGACGACCACTCGTCGCCCGGCGTGGTCGGGTTCGGCCCGGCACCGGGTTCGGCCGAGGCGGCCGGCGCCGGGGCGGACCCGCTGGGCGGCTGGACCTCGCCGCGCCAGCAGAGCCGGTGGACGGCTCAGCCGGCGGGCGCCGAGCACGACTCCACCCCCGAACGGCTCTGGACCGGCGCGGCGCTCTTCGTCGCCCTGCTCACCGGCGCGGCGCTGATGGTGCGCCGGTTCCGGCAGTGGGGAAGTCGCTGACCCGCTCGCGCCGCCCCACCGGGCCGGTTACGCCCGACCGCACCCGGACGACCGGATCACCCCGGCACGGGCCGGACGCCCGAGCCACCCCTTTGCGGGCGAAACGCCTGACACCGCCCCGTCCCGGGTAGAAAAGATGGCATGACCTCGCCCGGCCAGCACACTCTTCCCGCGCCGCCGCGGCCGTCGTGGCGGCGACGCCGGCTGCACCCGGACGACTCGCGCGGCCTCCGGCTCACCCTCGCGGTCGCCGCGGCGTTCGTGGTGCTGGTGCCGTTCGCCCTGCTCGCGCTCCTGGTCCTGGCCGGCTGGCCACCGCTGCGCCACCTGGACGCCACCGTGGCCGAGGCGCTGCACGGCTTCGCCGCCGAGCACCCCGCCTGGGTCCGGCTGATGAGCCTGTGGACCGACGTGTTCGCACCGATGTCCCTACGGATCGGCGCGCTCGCGCTGGTGGTGTGGCTGGCCCGGCGCGGCGCCCGGCAACTGGCGGTCTGGGTGGCCGTCACCATGCTGGTGGGCGGGCTGCTCAGCCCGCTGCTCAAACTGCTCTTCGGCCGGGCGCGGCCGGACCTGCCCGAGCCGGTGGCGCAGGCCGCCGGCCTCGCCTTCCCGTCCGGGCACGCGCTGAATTCCGCCCTGGCCGCCGGGATCCTGCTGGTGGTCTTTCTGCCGTACGCGCGGGAACGGGCCGCCCGCTGGGCGGTGCTCGCCGCCGCGCTGCTGCTGGCCGGGGTGACCGGGTTCAGCCGGCTGGCGCTCGGGGTGCACTGGACCAGCGACGTGCTGGCCGGCTGGCTGCTCGGCACGGCCGTGGTCGCCGCGACCGCCGCCGCCTTCACCATCTGGCGCCACCACCCCCCGTCCGCCGCTCCCCACCCCTGACGCCGCCGGGCCACCCAGCGAGAAGGCCGCACTTTCCCCGAAACTGCGCCCTCGGCGCGGCGGGAGGCAGCACTTACCCCGAAACTGAGGCTTGGTGGGGCGAGCGGGGCGGCACGGTCAGGGACCAGGCGGGGGCTGGCGCCTCGGGGGTGGGCGAGGGGTCAGGTGCACTTGCCGGTGGCGACGCCGCGGGTGCGCTCGGCGCCGGCCAGCGCGACCGGGCGTGCCTCGCCGGCGGTCACCGCGAAGCCGGTGTTCGGGTCGTCGGCGGCCGCCGCGAAGATCACCCCGAGCACCAACCCGTTGGCGGAGAGCAGCGGCCCGCCGGAGTTGCCGCTGCGGACCAGCGCCCGGATGGTGTAGATCTCCCGGGTCACGTCGCCGGAGGCGTAGATGTCCGGCCCGGTGATCCGGTCCACGTCGCGTACCCGGGCCGACTGCGCGTCGTACGGGCCGTCGAGCGGGAAGCCGAGCACGATCGCGTCCGCGCCGCTGCCCGCGTTGCCGGCGGCGAACCGCATCGACGGGCCGGGCAGCCCCGGCACGTAGAGCACGGCCAGGTCCCGGTCCGGGTCGTAGACGACCACCTCGCCGTCGTACCGGTCGCCGTTCAGCTCCACCGCCACCGTGCGGGTGCCCGCCACCACGTGCGCGTTGGTCATCACCCGGTCGTCGGCGTAGACGAAGCCGGAGCCCTCGATCCGGCGCGAGCAGCTCGGCGCGGAGCCGAGCACCTTGACCACCGAGCGCTGGCCGTTGACCACCACCTGGGAGCCGGCGAGCGCCGGGTCGGGCGGCGAGACCTGCCGGGCGGAGGTACGGCCCAACCCGTCGAAGACGTCCGGGAAGCCGTTGGTGTCCACCGTGTCGCGCAGCGCGGTGGAGAGCTGCTGCGCCCGGTCCGGAAGCACCCGGTCGACCACGGTGAGCAGCGCGCTGTTCTTCACCGACGCGGCCAGCCAGGGCAGCGAGGACGACCCGAGCGGCACCGCGACCAGCCAGGCGACCAGCAGCACCGCGAAGATCGAAACGAACGCCCC
Organism: Micromonospora sp. LZ34; assembly: GCF_052981855.1. Classification (NCBI taxonomy): domain Bacteria; kingdom Bacillati; phylum Actinomycetota; class Actinomycetes; order Micromonosporales; family Micromonosporaceae; genus Micromonospora; species Micromonospora sp. LZ34. Next base: position 123,504 of record NZ_JBRIQN010000001.1, on the reverse strand, counting down.
GCCGATGTCGTCGACCTGCTTGCCCACGTCGCTGGTGATCGTCTTGCGCAGGTGGGAGCCGAGCCAACCGGCGAGCGCCTGGCCGACCACGGCCAGCCCGAAGACCGCCACCAGGGAGATCAGCACCCGGGTGCCGCTGTCGACGAACTGCTGGGCCAGCAGCGGCCCGATCTGGAGGCCGGCGAGGGCGCCCAGGAAGAAGCCCGAGAAGGACAGCAGCCCGATGACGAACCCCTGGCGGTATCCGCTGATCGCGAACACGAGCATGAGCAGCAGCAGGACGAGATCCACGGCGGACACGGGTCAAGCGTACGGGCAGCGCGCTCGCGGGATGACCATCGCTTGCCCAAGGTGACCGTCAGGTCAGCGGAGGGCGCTCTCGTCGACCTCGTCGGTGCCGGCCGACGGCGCCGGGGTGGCGGCGGTCGGCGGCAGCTCGACCACCCGGCCGCGCGGCCACGGTCGCGCCCAGCCGCCCATCTCCAGCAGGGCGGCCAGCACCCCCGCGGTGAAGCCCCACACCAGCATCCCGCGGGCGGAGAAGGCCGGGCCGATCCAGCCGCTCGGGTGCCGCACCCGCATCCGGTTCGCCGGGTCGACCAGCTCGGCGATCGGCAGCCGGGCCACGTGCGCCACCTCGGCGGGTTCCCGGGGGTGCACCGGGTGCGGTGCGTGCCACCAGGCGAGCACCGGGGTCACCACGAAGTCGCTGACCGGGATCCAGAGCCGGGGCAGCTCGGCCAGCACGGTGACGCTGGTCGGGTCGAGGCCGACCTCCTCGTTCGCCTCGCGCAGCGCGGTCGCCGAGGCGTCGGCGTCGTCCGGGTCGGCCGCGCCGCCCGGGAAGGCCGGCTGACCGGCGTGGTTGCGCAGGGTGGCGGCCCGCTGCAGGATCAGCACGTCCGGGCCGACGCCGGGTTCCTCGCCGAGCAGCACCAGCACGGCGCTCTCCCGGCCGCCGTTGTCCGGCGTGGCCAGTCGGGTGAAGTCCTCCGTACGGGCGTCGCCGAGCCGGTTCAGCAGTGGCCCGATCCAGGGCGGTGGCTGCCGGGTCACGCCGGCACCGCCAGGCCCAGGTGCTGCCGGACCAGCGCGGCGAGGCGAGCGTCGTCCAGCGCGCCGGACGCGTCGACGTGCCGCACCCGGCCCTGCCCGTCGACGAAGAGGGTGAGCGGGATGGCGTTGCGGCCCAGCGCCCGTTGCAGCGCCTCACCCTGGTCGATCAGGACCGGGAAGCGGACGCCGAAGTCCTCCCCGATGGACTGCGCGCCGGCGCGGCTGTCACGGCTGTTCACTCCGAGCACCTGGAGCTGGCCGGTGGTGCGCTCGCTGAGCCGCTGGAACGCGGGCAGTTCCTTGCGGCAGGGCGCGCACCAGGAGGCCCAGACGTTGACCACGGCCGGGCCGCGGACGTCCCGGAGGGCGACCGGCGCCCCGCCGGTGAAGCAGTTCAAGGTCAGCTCGGGCAGCGGGTCGCCCGCGCCGGACCCGGCCGGCGCGGCGTTCGCCGGGGTGGCGTCCGGCGCGGCGGTCAGCGCGGCGCAGTCCTGGAACGGGGACGGCCGGCCGGCGGCGGCGCCCTGCCGGGTCGGCGCGGCCTCCTGCCCGGTGCCGGTGCAGCCCGCGGCGGCCAGCAGCAGCGGGACGAGCAGGGCAGCGAACCGCCGGTTCATCGGCTCACCGTGGTTCGCGACTGCGGGGCTCGCCGGACCGGCTCACTCCTCGCGCTCACGGCGCCTCCGCGACGACCGCCTGGGCCGGCACCAGCTCCGGGTCGACCCCGGCGGCCACCGCGAGGTCCCGCGCGCGGGGACCCTTGAGCAGCTTGGCGGCCGCGGCCGGCTCGGTCGGGCCGGTGCCGTAGGACGGGCAGAGCTTGGCCAGCGTGCAGGCGCCGCAGGCCGGCTTGCGGGCGTGGCAGACCCGCCGGCCGTGGAAGATCACCCGGTGCGAGAACATCGTCCAGTCGCGCCGCTCGATGAGCGCCCCGATGGCGTGCTCGACCTTGACCGGGTCGGTCTCGCCGCTCAGCCGCCAGCGGCCGACCAGCCGGTGGAAGTGGGTGTCGACGGTGATGCCGGGCACGTCGAAGGCGTTGCCGAGGATGACGTTGGCCGTCTTGCGACCGATCCCGGGCAGCGTCACCAGGTCGGCCAGCTTGCCGGGCACCCGGCCGTCGTAGCGCTCGACCAGGGCCTGGCCGAGCTTGATCAGCGAGTCGGTCTTGTTGCGGTAGAACCCGGTGGGCCGGATCAGCTCCTCCAGCTCGGCCCGCTGCGCGCCCGCGTAGTCGGCGGCGGTCGGGTAGCGGGCGAAGAGCTTCGGCGTGACCTCGTTGACCTTCTTGTCCGTGCACTGGGCGGAGAGGATCGTGGCCACGGCCAGCTCCAGCGGGTTGGAGTGGTCGAGCTCACAGTGCGCGTCGGGGTGGGTCTCGGTCAGCACCCGGCCGATCTTCCGGGCGCGGCGCTTGCGGCCCAGGTCGGTCTCGGTGGCCCCGGGAGAGCTGGTGGTCACGCCGGCCAGCCTACGTCGCCGGTCCGACGAACCGCCGGGACCCACGCGCCGAGCCGCCGGCTCAGCCCTCCGCCGGGGGGCTGATCTTGCCGGCGTCGTCGAACCGGGCGCCGGTCTTCGGGAAGTCGCTGCGGGTCAGCTGCCGCACCAGGCCCAGGCCCCGGTCGTCGCCGTCCATGGTCGGCTTGCCGGCGGAGTTCATGTACGTCGAGACGAACGAGCCGCCGGCCCAGCTGCCGTCCGGCTTCAGCGACACCTTGAGCACCCCGCCCCAGCCGAGCCGGCCGGCGTTGCTCAGCGAGTTGCCGCCGCCTGCGAAGTTGCCGAGGCTGTAGGCGATCAGGCGGCCCTTGTAGAACTCCATGCCGCGCAGCACGTGCGGGCCGTGCCCGACGATCAGGTCGGCGCCCGCGTCGATCATCGCCTTGGAGAACTTCACCGGGTCGCCCCGGTTCTCGCCGAGGAACAGCTCGGTGCCGGGCCGCACCCGGGTCTTGTCCGACCCCTCGGCGCCCATGTGCACCTGGACCACCACCAGGTCGGCCTTGCCGGCCGCCTTGGTGATCACCTGCTTCGCCTCGGCGATGTCGACCAGGCTGTTCGACCAGACGTACGAGGAGAAGCCGGCGACCGCGACCTTGACCCCCTCCACCTCGACCACGGTGATCTGGTCGGGGGCGCCGGTGTGCGCCAGGTCGTAGCGCTCCAGGGCCTTCTGGGTGTTCTCGTAGCCCTTTGGGCCGTAGTCGTAGCCGTGGTTGTTGGCCTGGTTGAGCAGCTCGAAGCCGGCGTCGCGCAGGTGTGCGGCGTACTCCGGCGGGGCCCGGAACTGGAAGCAGCGGGTCGAGTTGGCGCCGCACTTGCCGGTGCCGGTGTCGACCGTGAGCGGCTCCTCCAGGTTGCCCATCACCAGGTCGGCCGCGAGCGCCTTCTCGACCGAGTCGAAGAAGCCCTTCCCGCCGTTGGCGGGCAGCCGGTTGGGCGCGTTGCCCATGATGATGTCGCCAGTGGCAGAGAGCGAGATCGACTTCTCGGCCGGCTGCTCCGCGGGGGCCGAGCCGACCGGGGCGCCGGTGGCGCCACCGCCCGCGCCGGGCTGCCAGACCGGGTCGCCCGCCGGGTCGCCGCCGCAGCCGGCCGCGAGCAGGGCGGCGAGCAGCGCGACGAGCGCCAGCGCCGGGCGGCGGCGCGGGCGGGGCGGAGTGCGGGCGGCTGCGTACATCGCCCGCGACCCTACCGGTCGGAAAACGGGCGGACGAGGGCCGATCGGCCAGAGATTCAGCCGGCCAGCCGATCGGACCAGGGGACCACGGCGCCGGCCCCGCCGCTCAGCACGGCGGCGTGCACGGCCCGGGCCAGCGGCGCCCCCCAGGCTGAGCGGGGGCCGCCGTACTCGGCGACCGGCCCGTCGGCCGGGCAGAGCACGGTGACCGCGTCGGTGGGGGTGCCGGTGCCCGGCATCCCCAGCTCACCGATCGCCTGCGCCTTCGCCTCGGTGGCCGTGGCGACCGCGTTGACCAGGGCGGCGTCGCCGAGGCGCGCCGGGACGTACAGCACGATGTTGACCGTGCCGACCCGCTGCCCGGGCGCCGCCGGCGCGGGCGCGGCGGCCCAGACCGGGGTGCCGAGCCCGACCGTCGCCCAGGCCCGCACGCCGGTGTCGGTCCGGGCCACCACCTCCGCCACGTCGACGCCGGTCAGCAGGCCCACTCCGACCCCGTCCAGGCCGAGCTGGCCGGCCAGGCCGGCCAGGTGGTCGGCAGGGTCGTCCCGGTCGTACGACATCGGCACGGTCGCGTTGACCACCCACCGCCGCTCCCCGATGCCGCCGCCCAGCGGCGCGGAGCTGACCGCCCGCAGCGGGCGGTCGGCGCGCCAGACCAGCAGCGGCACATCGCGCCCGCCCTCGCGGCGGGTGGTCAGCAGGGGGTCGCTCAGCACGCCGTGACCCTACGACCCGGGGCGTGGCCGGGCCGTCAGGGCCCGGAAATCGCCCGATCCTACTGGTCGGGCGGGTCGGCGGGGTTACGCCCGGGGATCAAGATTCCAGGGGTGCGCCTCTGATTCGCGCTCAACTGTGCCTAGACTTGGCGGCGCGCGAGGGATCAGCGGACGGCGGACCCGGCCGAGAAGACGGCACGCGCAACCGGAGGTGCGCGATGGACGAGGTACTGGCCCGCAGCGGGATCTTCCAGGGAGTCGACCCGGAGGCTGCCGAGGCGCTTGCCAAGGAGATGGAGACGATCGAGGTCCGCAAGGGCGAGGTCGTCTTCAACGAGGGCGAGCCCGGCGACAGTCTCTACATCCTGCTGTCTGGCAAGATCAAGGTCGGCCGCCGGGCGGCGGACGGCCGGCAGAACCTGATCGCGGTGATGGGTCCGTCGGACATGGTCGGCGAGCTGTCGCTCTTCGATCCGGGTCCGCGTACGGCGACCGCCACCGCGGTGACCGACACCCGGCTGGTGCGGCTGCGCAAGCAGGCGCTGCGGCCGTGGCTGAACAACCGGCCGGAGATCGCCGAGCAGCTGCTCCGCGTGCTGGCCCGGAGGCTGCGCCGGACCAACGACTCGCTGGCCGACCTGATCTTCACCGACGTGCCCGGGCGGGTCGCGAAGAACCTGCTCCAGATGGCCGGCCGGTTCGGCACCCGCGACGGCGGCGTGCTGCGGGTGACCCACGACCTCACCCAGGAGGAGATCGCCCAGCTGGTCGGCGCCTCCCGGGAGACCGTGAACAAGGCGCTGGCCGACTTCGCCTCCCGGGGCTGGCTGCGGCTGGACGGCAAGAGCATCATCATCCTCGACCCGGAGCGCCTGGCCCGCCGCGCCCGCGTCTGACCCGGCCGGGCCCGCCCCGGTCGCCGAGCAACCCGGCCCGGACCGCGTCGTCGGTCCGGGCCGTTCGGCTGCTCCGTCTGCCCGGCGCAGAATTCCTGGACCCGACGGCCGTTCCTCGCGCAGGCTGGAGCGATGCTGAACCGGGTCGCCGTGCTCTCCGACATCCACGGGGCGCTGCCCGCGCTGGAGGCCGTGCTGGCCGAGCCGGACGTCGCCGCGGCCGACCTGATCGTGCTCTCCGGCGACATCGCGGCCGGCCCGCAGCCGGTCGAGGTGCTCGACCTGCTCGCCGGCCTCGGCGACCGGGTCTGCTGGGTACGCGGCAACGCCGACCGGGAGCTGGTCGAGGCGCGCGCCGGCCGCGCCTCCCCGATCGAGGTGTCGAACTGGGCCGCCGGGCAGCTCCGCGACGACCAGGTGGCCCGGCTGGCGGCGCTGCCGTTGACGGTGACCCTCGAGGTCGCCGGCCTCGGGCCGGTGCTGTTCTGCCACGCCACCCCGCGCGACGACGAGGAGGTCGTGCTGGTCGACACCCGGATGGCCCGCTGGGCCGAGGTGTTCGCCGACGTGCCGGCCGAGGTGCGGACGGTGGTCTGCGGGCACACCCACATGCCGTTCACCCGGCTGGTCGACCGCCGCCTGGTGGTCAACCCCGGCAGCGTCGGCATGCCGTACGGCGGCCCGGGCGCGTACTGGGCACTGCTCGGGCCGGGCGTGCACCTGCGCCGGACGGACTTCGACGTCGACGCCGCCTGCGTCCGGGTGGCCGCCGAGTCGTCCTTCCCGGACGCCGCGGAGTGGGCCGACGAGTACCTGCGCTCCCGGCACAGCGACGCCGACGCGCTGGCCGTGTTCGCTCCGCGCGACGGTCGCTGACTCCCGACCGAGCCCATCCGGCGGCCCGGCCGGCGGGGACGCCGCCTCGGTCCGGCCGACAGGGCCGCCACCCGCCCGTGGTCGCGCTCCGCCGTCGGCCCGCGCGAGCCCGACGAGGAACACCGGTCAGGTGCCCGACTGCCGGGAAGGGCCCATCCTTGTCAGCCCGGCCGCTGTGGAGCTGAATCGTCTGCGGCATCACCCGCACCCCGATGGCAGCGTCCGCGGTCGCCGTCGGGCCCCGACCGGTCGCAGTCCTGTGAATCGTTTGTGACATCAGCTCCACAGTGCCCGCGCCCGAAGCAGCCCGTCGTCGTCGCAGGCGCCCCCAAAAAAGTCAGGCTTGACTGTTTGTTTCGGGGGCGGCACGCTGTCCCCGTGCCCGCCGCATCGACCCGCGTCCCTCAACAGGAACGCAGCCGCGCCACCCGCACCCGGCTGCTGGAGGCGACCGTCGAGTGCCTGATCGAGCACGGCTGGTCCGGCACCACCACCACGCTCGTCGCGGCCCGGGCCGGCGTCTCCCGGGGCGCCCAGCTGCACCACTACCCCACCAAGGCGGCCCTGGTCATCGCGGCCGTCGACCACCTCGCCGAGCGCCGGGCGGCCGAGCTGCGCACCGAGGCGGAGGCCCTGCCGGCCGGCCCGCAGCGACTCGACCGGGTGGTCGACCTGCTCGGCGCCGCCTTCACCGGGCCGCTCTTCGTCGCCGCCCTGGAACTCTGGGTCGCCGCGCGCACCGACCGGGAGCTGCGCGAGGCCCTGGTGCCACTGGAGGCCCGGGTCGGCCGGGAGATGCACCGCCTCACCGTCGCCCTGCTCGGCGTCGACGAGCGCCGCCCCGGCGTACGCGAGGCCGTCCAGGCCACCCTCGACCTGCTCCGCGGGCTCGGCGTGGCCAACCTGCTCAACGACGACTCGACCCGCCGCGCCGCCCTGCTCGCCACCTGGAAGCGCCAGCTCGCCACCCTGCTCACGCCCTGACGGCCCGTCCCGACCGGAGGCACCATGGTCGACCTCGCAGACCTGCTCGCGGATCTGACCACCGAGTCCGAGCAGCTGGACGCCCTGGTCAGCCCGCTGGGGCCGGCCGACTGGGCCCGGCCGACCCCGGCGCCGGGCTGGACGGTCGGGCACCAGATCGCCCACCTCGCCTGGACCGACCATGTGGCGCTGCTCGCCGCCACCGACGCCGTCGCCTTCTTCGCCTCGGTCAGCGCCGCACCGGATCCGGCCCGGCTGGTCGACCACGGCGCCGAGGAGTTCCTCGCCCCGCCCGCCGAACTGCTGACCCGCTGGCGCGCCGGGCGGAGGGCGCTCGCCGCCGCCCTCGCCGCCGCCCCGCCGGGCGACAAGCTGCCCTGGTACGGCACCCGGATGTCACCCGCCTCGATGGCCACCGCCCGGATCATGGAGACCTGGGCGCACGGCGAGGACGTGGCCGACGCGCTCGGCGTCACCCGGCCCGCCACCGACCGGCTCCGACACGTCGCGTACCTCGGCTTCCGTACCCTGGGGCACAGCTTCGCCGCCCACGGCCGGCCGGTGCCGACCGCGCCGGTACGGGTCGAGCTCGCGGCACCCGACGGGACGACCTGGAGCCACGGCCCGGCCGACGCCACCGACCGGGTCACCGGCCCGGCGCTCGACTTCTGCCTGCTGGTCACCCAGCGCCGGCACCGTGCCGACCTGGCCCTGACGGCCACCGGCCCGGTGGCCGACGAGTGGCTCGACGTGGCCCAGGCGTTCGCCGGCCCGCCGGGTACGGGCCGCCCGCCCGCCACCGCCGGGAGCGAGGTGCCGGCATGAGCGACGTGCTCAGGGTGGGCAACGCCTCCGGCTTCTACGGCGACCGGTTCACCGCTTGGCGGGAGATGCTCGACGGCGGCGACCTGGACGTGCTGACCGGCGACTACCTCGCCGAGCTGACCATGCTGATCCTCGGCCGGGACCGGCTGCGCGACCCTACCCTGGGCTACGCGAAGACCTTCCTCCGCCAACTGGAGGACTGCCTCGGCACCGCGCTGGACCGGGGCGTGCGGATCGTGACGAACGCCGGCGGGCTGAACCCGGCCGGCCTGGCCGCCGCGATCGGCGCGCTCGCCGACCGGCTCGGCCTGCCGGTCCGGGTCGGGTACGTCGAGGGCGACGCGCTGTCCCGGCCCGACGCGCTCACCGCGAACGCCTACCTCGGGGCGTTCGGCATCGCGACCTGCCTGGACGGCGGCGCGGACGTGGTGGTCACCGGGCGGGTCACCGACGCGTCCCTGGTGGTGGGCCCGGCGATCGCCCGGTTCGGCTGGGGCCGCGACGACCTCGACGCGCTGGCCGGGGCGACCGTCGCCGGCCACCTGGTGGAGTGCGGCGCCCAGGTGACCGGGGGCAACTTCAGCTTCTTCACCGAACTGCCCGACGGCGGGCACCGCCCCGGCTTCCCGATCGCCGAGCTGCACCCGGACGGCTCCTGCGTGATCACCAAGCACCCGGGCACCGGCGGCGCGGTCACCGTCGAGACGGTCACCGCCCAGCTGCTCTACGAGGTGGGTGGGCCCGCCTACCCCGGGCCGGACGTGGTGACCCGGCTGGACACGGTGACCCTGCGCGCCGACGGCCCGGACCGGGTCCGGGTCGGCGGGGTGCGGGGCACACCCCCGCCGGAGACCCTCAAGGTCGGCGTCAACAACCTCGGCGGCTTCCGCAACTCGATGACGTTCGTCCTCTGCGGACTCGACATCCCGGCGAAGGCGGCCCTGGTCCGCGGCCAGATCGAGGAGGCGGTCGGCAAGGAGGGGCTGGAGTTCACCCTGGCCCGCACCGACCACCCGGACGCCGCCGACACCGAGGCGGCCAGCGCGCTGCTGTACGTACACCTGCGCGACGGCGACCGGGCACGGGCCGGGCGGGCCTTCTCGGCGGCCGCGGTGGAGCTGGCCCTGGCCTCCTACCCGGGCTGCACACTGACCACGTTGCCCGGCGACGCGACGCCCTACGGGGTGTTCACCGCCGACACCGTGCCGCAGGACGCGGTGGCGCACGTCGCGGTGCTCCCCTCCGGCGAGCGGGTGCCGATCGCGCCGCCGACCCGCACGGCCCCCGAGGCTCCGGATCTCGCACCGGTCGAGCCGCCGCCGGTCGCCGGCGGGCCCACCCGGCGCGGTCCGCTCGGCGAGCTGGTCGGCGCGCGCTCCGGCGACAAGGGCGGCGACGCCAACCTCGGCGTCTGGGCCCGCACCGACCGGGCGTACGAGTGGCTCCGCGGCTGGCTCACCGTCCCCCGCCTGGCCGTGCTGCTGCCGGAGACCGCGCCGCTGGCCGTCGAGCGGTACGAACTGCCGAACCTGCGCGCGGTGAACTTCGTGATCCGGGGCCTGCTCGGTCAGGGGGTGGCCGCGTCCACCCGGTTCGACCCGCAGGCCAAGGCGCTCGGCGAGCTGCTCCGGGCCCGGATCGTCGACCTGCCCGTCGACCTCGCGGCCGGGCCGGCCACCACCACCGGGGAGGACTCGTGACCATCGTCGACACGCCGGAGCGCCGGCAGCTGCGCGAGCTGACCCGGTCGTTCGTCACCCGCGAGGTGCTGCCGCACCTGGACGACTGGGAGCGCGCCGGCGAGGTGCCCCGGTCCTTGCACGAGACCGCCGCGAAGATCGGCCTGCTCGGCATCGGCTTCCCCGAGTCGGTCGGCGGCAGCGGCGGGGACCTACTCGACTCGATCGTGGTCACCGAGGAGATCATCCGGGCCGGAGGGTCGTCCGGGCTGGTCGCGGCGCTCTTCACGCACGGCATCGCCCTGCCGCACATGGTCGCCGCCGCCGGCGGCCGGAGCGACGGCCTGCTCCGCGGCCGGCTCGGCGGTGGCCAACTCCGGGGCGACGACGACCTGGTCGACCGGTACGTCCGTCCCACCCTGGCCGGGACGATGATCGGCGCGCTGGCGATCACCGAGCCGGACGGCGGCTCGGACGTCGCCGCCATCCGCACCACCGCCCGGCGGGACGGCGACCACTACGTGGTGAACGGCTCGAAGACCTACATCACCAGCGGGGTCCGGGCCGACTTCGTGACCACCGCGGTCTGCACCGACTTCCCCGGCAGCGGCGAGCTCAGCCTGCTGGTGATCGACAAGGGCACGCCCGGCTTCACGGTGGGGCGCCGGCTGGAGAAGCTGGGCTGGCACTGCTCGGACACGGCCGAACTCTCCTTCGTCGACGTCCGGGTGCCGGTGACCAACCGGATCGGCGAGGAAAACACCGGCTTCCTCGCGATCATGCAGCACTTCGCCACCGAGCGGCTCTCCCTCGCCACCCAGGCGTACGCGACCGCGCAGCGCTGCGTCGAGCTGGCCACCCGCTGGTGCCGGGACCGGTCCACCTTCGGCCGACCGCTGGCCAGCCGGCAACTGGTCCGGCACCGGCTGGCCGAGATGCACACCCGCGCCGAGGCGGCCCGGGCGTACGTGCACGAGGTGGCCGCCCGGGTCGCGGCCGGCGAGCCGGTGGTGACCGAGGTGGCGATGGCCAAGAACGTCGCGGTGGCCGCCTGCGACCACGTCGTCGACCAGGCGCTCCAGCTGCACGGCGGCTTCGGCTACCTGCGCGACGCCGAGGTGGAGCGGCACTACCGGGACGCCCGGATCCTCGGCATCGGCGGCGGCACCACCGAGATCATGAACGAGATCATCGCGAAGGGGATGGGGCTGTGACCACACTGGACAGCTCGGTCGACCCGTCCGCGCCCGGGTTCGCGGCCAACCGGGCGGCGCTGCTGGAACGCCTCGCCGAGCTGGACGCGGCGCTCGACCAGGCCCGCGCCGGGGGCGGCGAGAAGTACGTGACCCGGCACCACGCCCGGGGCAAGCTGCTGCCCCGGGAACGGATCGAGTTGCTGCTCGACCCGGACAGCCCGTTCCTGGAGCTGTCGCCGGTGGCGGCGTACGGCACCGACTTCCCGGTCGGGGCGAGCGTGGTGACCGGCATCGGCGTGGTCGAGGGGGTCGAGTGCCTGGTCGTCGCGAACGACCCGACGGTACGCGGCGGCGCGGTGAACCCCTGGTCGCTGGCGAAGACCCGGCGGGCCGGCGAGATCGCGCTGGCCAACCGGCTGCCGATGGTGAACCTGGTCGAGTCGGCCGGCGCCGACCTGCCCACCCAGGCGGAGATCTTCATCCCGGGCGGGCGGGTGTTCCGCGACCTGACCCGGCTCTCCGCGGCGAAGATCCCCACGGTCAGCGTGGTCTTCGGCAACGCCACCGCCGGCGGCGCGTACGTGCCGGGGATGTCCGACCACGTGATCATGATCCGGGACCGGTCGCAGGTCTACCTGGCCGGGCCGCCGCTGGTGAAGATGGCCACCGGCGAGGTCACCGACGACGAGTCGCTGGGCGGGGCGGCGATGCACGCCACCACGTCCGGGCTGGCCGACTTCCTGGCCTCCGACGAGCGGGACGGCATCCGGCTGGCCCGGCAGTGCGTACGCCGGTTGAACTGGCGCAAGCAGGGCCCGCCGCCACGCAACTCTGCGCCACAGCCACCGAAGTACGACCCGGAGGAACTGCTCGGCATCACGAGCGCCGACCTCAAGGTGCCGTTCGACCCGCGCGAGGTGCTGGCCCGGATCCTGGACGGCAGCGAGTTCGACGAGTTCAAACCGGCGTACGGCACCGCCCTGGTCACCGGCTGGGGCGAGCTGCACGGCTACCCGGTCGGCGTGCTGGCCAACGCGCGGGGCGTGCTGTTCAGCGCGGAGGCGCAGAAGGCGGCGCAGTTCATCCAGCTCGCCAACGCCGCGGACACCCCGCTGCTCTTCCTGCAGAACACCACCGGCTACATGGTCGGCACCGAGTACGAGCAGCGCGGCATCATCAAGCACGGCGCGCTCATGATCAACGCGGTGTCGAACTCGACCGTGCCGCACCTGACGGTCAACCTCGGCGCCTCGTACGGGGCCGGCAACTACGGCATGTGCGGGCGGGCGTACGAGCCGAGGTTCCTGTTCACCTGGCCGAACGCGAAGTCGGCGGTGATGGGGCCGGCGCAGCTGGCCGGGGTGCTGTCGATCGTGGCCCGGCAGGCCGCCAACGCGCGGGGCCGGGAGTACGACGAGGAGTCCGACGCCGCCATGCGGATGATGGTCGAGCAGCAGATCGAGTCCCAGTCCGGGGCGCTCTTCCTCTCCGGCCGGCTCTACGACGACGGGGTGATCGACCCCCGGGACACCCGCACCGTGCTCGGGCTCTGCCTCTCCGCGATCCACAACGCACCGGTGAAGGGCGCCGACGGTTTCGGCGTCTTCCGGATGTGAGGTGATGCGCCCGATGAACGCGAAGCCCGCGCCCGAAAGGCAGGACCAGTGATCCGGAAACTGCTCGTCGCCAACCGGGGCGAGATCGCCCGCCGGGTCTTCGCCACCTGCCGGGCGCTCGGTATCGAGACGGTGGCGGTGCACGCCGACGCCGACGCCGACGCGCCGTACGTGGCGGAGGCCGACGAGGCGGTCCGGCTGCCCGGGAACGCCCCGGCCGAGACGTACCTGCGGATCGACCTGGTGCTCGACGCGGCCCGGCGGACCGGCGCGGACGCCGTCCACCCCGGCTACGGCTTCCTCGCCGAGAACGCCGACTTCGCCGCCGCGGTCACCGACGCCGGTCTGACCTGGGTCGGCCCACCGGCCAAGGCGATCGCCGCGATGGGCGACAAGATCGAGGCGAAGGCGCTGCTCGCCGAGGCCGGCGTGCCGATGCTGCCGACCTGGACCGAACCCGCCGAGATCACCGACTTCCCGGTGCTGGTCAAGGCGGCGGCCGGCGGCGGCGGGCGGGGCATGCGGATCGTCCGGGACGCGGCCGGGCTGGCCGAGGCGGTCGCCTCCGCCCGCCGCGAGGCGGCCGGCGCGTTCGGCGACGGCACGGTCTTCATCGAGCGGTACGTCGAACGCGGCCGGCACGTCGAGGTGCAGATCCTCGGCGACACCCATGGGACGGTCGCCGCGCTCGGCGTCCGGGAGTGTTCGATCCAGCGCCGGCACCAGAAGCTCCTCGAGGAGGCGCCGGGGGTGCTCCCCCCACAGGTGCGCGAGCGGCTGCACGAGGCGGCGGTCGCCGCCGGCCGGGCGGTCGACTACGTCGGCGCCGGCACGGTGGAGTTCCTCCTCGCCCCGGAGGGCGAGGTCTTCTTCCTGGAGATGAACACCCGGCTCCAGGTCGAGCACCCGGTCACCGAGCTGGTCACCGGGCTGGACCTGGTCTGGTTGCAACTGCTGATCGCCGAGGGCGAGCCGCTGCCCGAGCCCCTCCGCGACCGGGTCGAGGTGCGTGGCTACGCGATCGAGGCGCGGCTCTGCGCGGAGGACCCGGCGCAGGGTTTCCGCCCGGCCACCGGGACCCTGCACCGGTTCGCCGTCCCCGGCGTGGACCGCCAGTTCGGCAACCTCCAGCAGGCCGGCCTGCGGCTCGACTCCGGCGTCACCGACGGCTCGGTGGTCTCGGTCCACTACGACTCCATGCTCGCCAAGGTGATCGCCTGGGCACCCAGCCGGTCGGAGGCGGTCCGGGCGCTGGCCGGCGCGCTGGGCCGCGCCGAACTGCACGGCGTGCCCACCAACCGGGACCTGCTGGTCCGGGTGCTACGCAGCCCCGAGTTCGGCGCCGCCGAGATCGACACCGGCTTCCTCGACCGGCACCCCGAGGTCTTCGCCCCGCTGCTGCCGGCCGACCAGCTTCCGCTGGCGGCGCTGGCGGCTGCGCTCGCCGGCGCCGCCGAACGCCGCGCCGCCGCTGCGGTGCTCGCCGGGCTCCCCTCCGGCTGGCGGAACGTCCCGGCGTTCCCCCAGGTCACCCGCTTCACCGGCACCGACGGCGGAGAGCTCGAGGTCCGGTACCGGTTGGACCGCACCGGCGCGCTCGCCGAGTGGTCCACCGATCCAGCCAGCGACCGGACGGTGAGCCTGGTCGAGGTCGCCCCCGATCGCGTCGTGCTCGACGTGGACGGGGTGCGCCGCGTGTTCCGCGTACACCGGGTGGGGCCGGCGGTCTTCGTGGACGGCCCGGACGGGGCGGCGAGCCTGGCCGAGCTGCCCCGTTTCCCGCTGCCCACCGCGGAGCTGGCCGCCGGCTCGCTGCTGGCCCCGCTGCCCGGCACGGTGACCCGGCTGCACGTCGAGGTCGGCCGGCGGGTCGCCGTCGGCGACCTGCTGCTCACCCTGGAAGCGATGAAGCTCGAACACCCCGTGCTCGCCCCGACCGACGGCGTGGTGGCCGAACTGCCGGTGCCGGCCGGCGGCCAGGTCGACACCGGCGCCGTGCTGGCCGTGGTCAACCCCGATCTGGAGGCCCCGCGATGAACTTCGACCTCACCCCGGAGCAGGAGCAGCTGCGCGACGCCGTCCGCGCGCTGGGCCGCAGGTACGGTCACTCCTATTTCGTAGCGAAAGCGAAATCGGGGGAACACACCACGGAGCTGTGGAACGAGGCCGGCCGGCTCGGCTACCTCGGGGTGAACATCCCCACCGAGTACGGCGGTGGCGGCGGCGGCATCACCGAGCTGGCCATCGTCTGCGAGGAGTTGGCCGCGGCCGGCTGCCCGCTGCTGCTGCTGGTGGTCTCGCCCGCCATCGCGGCCACGGTGATCACCAAGCACGGCACCGACGAGCAGCGCAAACGCTTCCTGCCCGGGTTCGCCGACGGCTCGCTGAAGGTGGTCTTCGCGATCACCGAGCCCGAGGCCGGCTCGAACTTCCACCGGCTCGGCACGGTGGCCCGGCGCGACGGCGACGGTTGGCTGCTCTCCGGCCGCAAGTGCTACATCTCCGGGGTCGACGAGGCGCAGTACGTGCTGGTCGTGGCCCGGACCGAGGACGCGACCACCGGCAAGCTCAAGCCGGCGCTCTTCGTGGTGCCGACCGACGCCCCCGGGTTGACCCGGTCCAAGCTGGACATGGAGATCCTCTCCCCGGAGAACCAGTTCCTGCTCTACCTCGACGACGTGCGGCTGCCCGCCGACGCGCTGGTCGGCGAGTCGCTGGACGCCGGCCTGCCGGCGCTCTTCTCCGGGCTCAACCCAGAGCGGATCACGGTCGCCGCGATGGGCGCCGGCACCGGCCGGTACGCCATCGAGCGGGCGTCGGAATACACCGCCACCCGCAAGGTCTGGGGTGGCCGGAGCATCGGCTCGCACCAGGGGGTGTCCCACCCGCTCGCGCACGCGGCGGTGCAGGTGGAACTGGCCCGCCTGATGATCTACAAGGCGGCCACCCTCTACGACGCCGGCCGCGACCTGGAGGCCGGGGTGGCCGGCAACATGGCCAAGTACGCGACCGGCGAGGCCGCCGCGCTCGCCGTGGACACCGCCGTCCAGGTGCTCGGCGGCGCCGGCATGACCACCGAGTACGGCGTGGCCACCCTGCTCGGCGCGGTCCGGGCCGGCCGGATCGCCCCGGTCAGCCGGGAGATGATCCTCAACTTCGTCGCCCAGCACGTCCTCGGCCAGGACAAGTCGTACTGAGGGGTCGGCTGGGAGCCGGCGAGGTGACCCCGGCGCTCAGCCGACCGCCCGGCAGGCGGCGTCGATCCGGTGCACCGGGCGGACCCGCCGGCCCAGCCCCTCCAGCAGCGAGTCCTCCACGTGGAAGTCGTGGATCCGCAGCCGGTGCCGGGGCAGTTCCTCCTCGCTCGGGCAGAGCACCTGCGCGCGTACCTGGTCCACGGGCACGTACCGGACGCCGCCCTGCTCCTGGAGGATCACCATGTTCACGTCGTCGGTGGTCACCACGTGCCCGCGGACGTCCTCGGTGGCGCCGGAGTCGTGCCCGACGGTGGTGACGGTGAGCGGCAGCACCGGCGTGCTGATCACCGGTAGCGCCGCCCAGACCAGCATGGCGAGCACGGCGGCCTGGGTGACCGAGGCGAGCGGCCGGATCACCGCGCCGGGCAGCGGCCCGGCGATGGCGAGGGCGAGCAGCGGCGGTACGACGAGCAGCAGCACGGGCAGCGGCTCGCCCTGGCGCCAGGCGTCCCGCAGCGTCGGCAGCAGCAGCCAGAGGTAGCCGCCGAGCAGGGCCGCGATGATCAGCACCCGCGGGCCGGGCCGCTCGTGCAGCCGCTCGGGGGTGAACTGGAAGGCGGCGGCGGCCGCCGGCACCAGCAGCGGCAGGTAGAGCAGCGGCCAGGTGACCAGGGCGAGCAGGAAGCTCGCCGCGACGAACCAGGCCGGGGTGATCTCCGACCAGCGGGCGAAGAGCGGGCGCCGCCGGCTCCCCGGCGGCAGCCGATCCACGCTGGCGCCCAGCACGGCGCCGAGCGCGAAGACGGCGACCAGGGCGGTGGAGAGCAGCCGGGCCGCGGTGGTGACGAACCCGGCCAGCAGGTTGACCGGGCCTACGTTCGCCACCAGCAGCAGGGTGGTCTGCAACTCGCCGCCGGCCTCCACCCCGAGCCGGAGCACGGAGAAGACCGCCGGCACGCCGACCACCGCCGTCCAGAACGACTGGCTGGCCCGGGCCCGCCGCTCCACCTGGTCGTGCGCGTCGATCGGGACGGGTTCCTTGACCGGTCGCCCGGCCGGCAGGGCGTCCGGCGGGATGGGATCCCGGGGCGTGCGGACCGCACTCTCGGCGGCCGGACCCTCGGCGGCCGGGCCGCCGGTGGCGGTGGCCGGCGCCGTGCTCATCGCCGCGGCGCCTTGTCGTCGAAGTCCACCAGCTTCGGCACGTCGAGCGGCTGCGGTTGCCGCTTCTCCGCCCGCAACCACGGGCCCAGCGTCCGGTTGTACGCGGTCAGCCAGGGGCTGGTCTGCCCGTCCCGCCCCTGCTGGTAGCTCTTCTGCAGGAAGAAGGCGACCAGGTCGCGCAGGGCCGGGTCGCCGATCGGCACGCCGATGCCGAGCAGCTCGCTGGTGCCGAAGGGCATGTCGACGATCTCGAACTCGGTGGGGAAGGTGGCCAGGAAGCCGGCGAGGATGGCCTCGTCGGAGCTGACCGCGTCGTACCGCCCGGCCCGGATGCCCTCGACGCAGTCGCCCACGTCCTTCACCACCAGCGCCTTGATCTGGTGCTTCTCCAGCTCCGCCTCGGTGGTGGAGCCGCCGCTGGTGCAGATCTTGTACTTCGGGTCGCGGAGGTCCTCGATGGTGCGGACGCGGTCCTTCAGCCGGGTCGGGACCATCACCTCCTGCGTGGTGACGAAGTAGGGCCCGGCGAAGCTGACCAGCTTCTTGCGCTCCTCGGTGATGGAGAAGCTGGAGACCACCAGGTCGACCACGCCGCCCTGCAGGGCCGGAATGCGGTCCTCGGTGGAGACCGACACGAACTCCAGCCGCTGGTCGCCCTCGTAGCCGAGCGAGGCGGCGATGTAGCGGGCGATCTCGACGTCGAAGCCGGTGTGCACGCCGTTGCGCAGCTCGCCCATCAGCGGCTCGTTGGTGGCCACCCCGATCCGCAGCTTGGGCTGGCCGTAGATGTGGGTCTCGCGCAGCTTCTCCTGGACCGAGGGCAGCTCCGGCTCCTGCCGGCTGTCGCATCCGGCCGCCGCCGCCAGGGTCAGGGTCAGCGCCACGGCCAGCGTGGTGGCGATCGAACGGACCCGGGATCCGGTCCAGTGTGCGTTCATCGGGACCTCGCTGCCGAGCGGAGCCTGCGGGACACCGAGCGTAGCGGCATCCGTCCACATTCCACAGTCACGGCGCGGTCGGGATCGCGGGTGGGGCCGGGGTACGGCGGGCGCCCGATCGCCCGCCGTACCCCGGGTCTCAGCGGACGGTGAGCGTGCCGACCGCGGGCAGCGGCGCGACCACCGGCGGAAGCCGCTTGGGCTCGCCGCGGCGCGGCGCGTCCCGGCCGGCCAGGGCGCTCTTCGTGGCGTCCGCCCGCTCGGTCGCCTCGGGCGCCACCGGCGGGTCGGCGAACGGCTGCACGTCACCGGTGCAGACCGTGCCCCTGGCCGGCAGCACCCCGGAGATCAGGTACGCGTCGATCGCCCCGGTGGCGCAGGCCGACGTGCCGTACGCGGTGTGGCCCCAGCTGTCGCTGCTGAGCAGGCGGCTGTTCGGCAGTAGCCGGGCCGAGCTCACCGCGCCCTGGTAGTTGGTCGCCGGGTCCCAGTAGTTGCCGACCACCAGCACCGGCGCGCCGGTGCGCCGGTTGAACGGCCCGGTGTAGGCGTCCTCGTCCCGCACCGTCCAGTTGTCCCGGGCACAGGGCGAGGTGGCCCAGGCCCAGGCCCGGCCGAAGTACGGGTCACGCCGGTCGGCCTGCGCTGCCCGGGCCGGCCACGAGCCGGCGTCCGCCGGGTGGTACCCGTCGGTGCAGTCCACCCCGAGGAAGGTCTCCAGCCCGTTGTCGTACGGGAAGTCGAACGCGCGCTGCTGCCGCGCCTGGGCGGCGAGCCGCACCACGGCGGCGCGGGCCCGCTCCCGGGCGGCCGCGGCGGCCTGCGGGTCGGTGAGCACCAGCAGTTCGGCGGTGAGCCCGACGACCTGGGCGTAGCCGGCCGGGTCGTAGAGCGCACCGAGGGTGGCGCCGACGAAGTCGGCGTAGCTCACCGTGAACGAGCCGAGGTCGGGGGCGTCGATCACCAGCGGCTTGGCCCGCAGCCGCTGGGCCACCAGGTCGAACGAGGCGACCGGGTCGCCGGCCGCCAGCGGGCAGGCCGCCTCGCCGGCCACGTCGCAGCGTGCCAGGATCTCGCGCAGCGCCCGGTACGCGCCCTGCGCGCTGCGCAGCCGGTCCTCCTGGACCAGGTCGCGGGCCCTGCCCCGGCCGACCCACGCCTCCGGGTCGAGCACCCCGTCCACCACCAGGGCGCGGAACCGGTCGGGGAACATGTTGGCGTAGTACTGCCCGAGGGCGCTGCCGTAGCTG
Source organism: Micromonospora sp. LZ34 (assembly GCF_052981855.1). NCBI lineage: Bacteria > Bacillati > Actinomycetota > Actinomycetes > Micromonosporales > Micromonosporaceae > Micromonospora > Micromonospora sp. LZ34. The sequence goes on along the minus strand of NZ_JBRIQN010000001.1, from coordinate 104,425 downwards.
AAGCCGAGGAAGGTCAGCTTCCGGTCGCCGACCGCGCGGCGGAGCACGTCCATGTCGCGGGCGACCTCGGCGGTGGACATCGCCCCGCTGAGCGGGCGGCCGGTGGTGGAGCAGCCCCGGCCGACCGCCGCCGAGGAGGCGACGTACGCCTGCTCCTCGGCCCTCGTCCAGGGGAAGGCCACGTTCAGCCCGGCGTACGCGCGGGTCTGGTCCTTCACCGACGGGAAGCACCGCACCTGGTCGCTGGCGGCCACGCCGCGCGGGTCGACGCCGACCACGTCGAACCGGTCCAGCACGGAGTCGCTGAGGAAGTACGGCGCGGCGAGCGCGATGTCGGTGCCCGAGCCGCCGGGGCCGCCCGGGTTGAGGAAGAGGCTGCCGATCTTATGCTGCTGGTCGCGGGCCTTCACCCGCAGCAGGGCGATCTCGGTCGTCGCGCCCCTGGGCTTGTCGTAGTCGACCGGCAGCCGGACCGTGGCGCACTCGGCGTAGTCGTAGCAGGCGTACCAGTCCAGGTCGGGGGTGGGCACCCGGTCGACCCGGCGCGCCTCGGCGGGGCTGGTCCGGTCGGTGACTGCCGGACGCCCCCAGCCGGTGCGGGACGGTGCGGCGGCGGCCGGCGCGACCGCCGAGCCGGCGAGGAGGACGCCGGCGATTCCTGCTACGGCCAGAGACCGCGTTCGTCGTGGCATGTGGACGCCTTCCGGTGGACGACGGGACAGGTCGAGCCCAGGCTCGACCCCGTCACTCTAGAGACGTCGAGCAATGAATGTGGTCCGCGAAACGGCAACAAAGCCGACATTGCGCCGGCCGATGTAATGATTTCTTCGCGATCGACGCTGTTGTTGCCCGCCAGGGTGCCGGGACCGGGCGATGTGGCCGGCCGCGGGCCGGTCAGCCGATGCCGGCGAACCAGGCGGGCGCCGGCCGGGCCGACGACCCTTCCGCCGGGAGGTCCGGCACGTACGAGTCGACCACCCGCCAGCCGCCGGCCTCCTCGTCGAGCAGCAGGAAGGCGTCGATCTCGCTGAACGGCGGGCCGACCCCGTACACCTCGGCACCGTCCACGGTGGCCTTGTGCAGCGCGCAAACCCCCTGCGCGCCCGGGCTGGCGTCCGCGCAGCGGCCCACGTACCGGACGTCCGGGCCGTACGTGTCGGCGACGAACCGGGCGAGCGCATGCTCGAGAGTGAGCGGCGCGGCGCTCGACGGCGGGGCGGCGGACGGGGTCGGCGACGGGGCTCCCGTCGGTGGCGACGACCCGTCGTCGCAGGCCACCAGCGCGCCCGACACCAGCAGGGCGGCGACGATCCGGGAAAGGCGCGCCACGGCACTCCCCTGTGGTCGGAGGGATCGGTTCGTCAGGAGATGGTAGGCGGTGCCGGTTGACAGCCAGCGCGGCGGAGACATGCTGGACGGGTGAGGTCGCCCGGTCCCCCCGACGCGCGGACGGTGGCGGCGGTCGCGGCGGCGGTCGCGGTCGCGCTACTGGTGACGCTGCTCGTATGGCGCCGCCAGGATCTCCTCGGGGTGGTCCTGGCGCTGCTCTGCGTCCTGTCCGCGACCATCGCCGGGGTCTCGGTGGCCGCCGCCCGGCAGCGCGACGACGGCGGGCCGGACGCCGCGGCGACGGCGGGGCAGCCGGCGGACGGCCTGTACGGCATCGACGCGGACACCCTGGAGACGCTGGACAATCTGGAGGCGGTGCGCGCGATGCGGGAGCGGCACCGGGACCGGTTCAGCGACCGGTGAGGGTGGGCGCGGCCAGCGCGTCCAGCCCACGCCCGGCCAGGCAGCGGTAGGTGCGGTCGGCCCCCGCCCCGGCCGGCGGCAGCACCTCCAGGTTCCACCCCGCCGGCTGGGCGATCCCGCTGGTGAGCCGGAAGGTGGTCTCGTTGCAGACCCGGCGGACGGCCGGGTCCGCGCTGATCTCGGCGTGACCGGCGCCGACCAGGGTGGCGGGCAGGTCACCCTCGGCGTAGCTCTCCCAGGTGTGCTGCCCGTCGCAGGGCACCCGGGCGGCCTCGGCGCGCTTGCCGCGGACCCGCACCGGGCCGAAGCACTCCAGTTCGGCGCCGCACCGCGCGCCGTCGGGCAGTGCGGCCGTGCCGCTCGCGCAGCCGGGCAGCGCCGCGGGGGTGGCCGCCACCGCGTCGACGGTCGGGGACGGGGTCGGCGCGGGCGCGCCCCCGGCGACCCACGCTCCGGCCGTGGCCGAGCCGGCCAGGGCGAGCACCCCGGCACCGCCGAGGAACCAGCGCCGCCGCCAGCGCCGGCCGGTGGTGGGCACGGTGGGATGGGTGTCCTCCACCGGCCCGCGCGGGGCGGGCCCGCCGAACCGGCCGGCGGTGTGCGGGTTGGTGGGGCCGGCGCCGAGCGGGAGACCGGCGGCCGGCGAGCCACCGGTCGCCGCGCCGCCCGACCCCAGCGGCAGGCCGGCGAGCAGGCCGCGCAGTTCCGCGGCGGAGGGCCGATCGGCCGGGTCGTTCGCCATCCCCGCGCGGAGCACGTCGACCAGTTCGTCGGGCACACCCGGCAGGCCGGGGATCGGCTGGTGGAACAACTCCAGCACGGTGACCAGGCTCGGGTTCCGCTCGGACTGCCAGCGGGGCGGCCGGCCGTGCATCACCGCGTAGAGGGTGGCGCAGAGGGCGTAGACGTCGACCGCCGGCGACGGCGGGCTGTGGTTGAACATCTCCGGCGGCGCGTACGCCGGGGTGAGCACCTCCAGGGCGACCGAGGCGTCCCGCATCTCGGCGAGCACGGCCAGCCCGAAGTCGGCCAGCACCGCCGAGTTGAAGTGCGAGTAGAGGATGTTCGCCGGCTTCACGTCGCGGTGCAGCACACCGGCCGCGTGCGAGTGGGCGATCGCGTCGGCGATCTTGACCCCGAGGTCGCGGGCCTCCACCGGCCCGAGCGGTGAGTTCCGCATTCGTTCCGCGTACGACCCGTCGCAGAGTTCCATGATCAGGTACGGGTGCTGGTCGACGGTTACCCCGACGTCGAAGAGGTCGACCACGTGCGGGTGCGACGACATCCGGCCGGCGGCCCGCGCCTCGCGCAGGAACCGCGCCTGGTCCCGCTCGCTGTCCAGCGTGCGGTTCTCCACCTTGACCGCCACCTCGCGCCCGACCGAGATCTGCGTCGCCCGGTAGACGGTGGCGTAGCCACCCCGGGCAAAGACCCGCAAATCAGTCAGACCAGGCACGATGGGCATCGGCAGGGCGCCGGGCGGGGTGTCGGTCACGGTCTCGAAAATACCCAACCGGGCCGGACGCTCAGTGCACCGCGTCCGCGGCGGGCGCGGTCCCGGCCCGGGCGGACGGCTCGGCGGAGCCCGCCCGCCGGGCGTCCCACCAGAGCCCGACGGCGGTCGCCACCGCCCCCACGCCCTCCCACGCGGCCACCCCGAAGAACCGCCCCGGGGCGATGTCGGCCAGCACCGCGATGCTGAAGATGGTGAAGGTGACCAGCCGGAAGACGACGGTGAACCGGTAGAACGCGCGCCACTCGGTGGCCGTGGCGAGCAGGTAGTAGACCCCCATGTTGAACGAGGCCATCGACGAGGCCATCAGGAAGGTGCCGGTGTGGTCGCCGACCGCCCGCCGCTCCGGCACCTCGAAGCCGAGCATCCGCAGCAGCGCCTCCGGCCAGAGCAGCCCGACCGCGCCCATGAGCAGCGCCAGCACGCCGAAGACCGCGATCGTCCAGCCGGCGCCCGAACGCGGCAGCCTCATGACGGCCCTCCCCTGACCCCCGGTACGGCCGCCACTGTGGACGCCGCGTGGAGTGACAGGCTAGCGGCCACCTCCGCCGGGCACATCGGCGGAACCGCCACGATCCCCCACCCCACCGGACCGCGTTCGCTCCGTGTCGATCCCGGTGCGCAGCGGCCCGGGGCAGGACCGGTCCGGCCGGCGACCGGGAGGGGTTCAGCTGCCGGCGAGGCGGGCGCGCAGGGCGTCCGCGGCGGCCCGCTCGCTGCGCTGTTCCGTGGCGTACGCCAGCCGCACCGCCTCGTCGGCGCAGGCCATCGCCTCCACCGGCCGGCCGCAGGCGGCCAGCGCCTCGGCCAGCACGCTCGCCGCGATCACCTGGCTGCGCACGTCCTCCGCCGGGGCGGCGACCGCCCGCCGGGCCCAGTCCAGCGCCTGCTCGCGCTGCCCGTGGGCGAGCAGCGCGGAGGCGTACCGGGCCATCGTCTGGCGGCGGGAGAAGAGCAGCGACGGGGCGTTCGCGGCGGTGGTGGCCACCGGGGCGAGCAGCCCGACGGCGGTGGCCGAGTCGCCGGCCGCCAGCCGGGCCATCGCGAGCAGCACCCGGGGCGCCACCTGGGCGGGCGCCTGCGGGTTGTGCGGCTCGACGGCGGTCAGCACCGCCCGGGCGTCCCGCTCGGCGGCGGCCCCGTCGCCCATGTCCAGCGCCACGAACCCGCGCAGCGTGCCGGCCATCCCGGTGAGCAGCGGGTGCGACGTCCGGTGGGCGTACGACAGCGCGTCGGTGAACAGGTCGGCGGCGTGCTCCGGTTCGCCCAGCCCGCGGGCCACCACCCCCCGGACGACCAGCGCGAACCCGCGCCCCCAGTCGTCGGAGGCGGCGGCGAAGTCCCGGTACGCCCGGCGCGCCTCGCGGTCCGCGTCGGCCAGTTCGCCGAGTTCCGCGGTGGCGAACGCCTCGACCGCGCGGAGCGTGCCGACCGCCCACGCCTCGCCAACCCGCTCACCGAAGGGCAGGAAGACCCGGGCCAGCCGGCTCGCCTCGCGCAGCCGGCCGGCGAGCAGCCGGGCGAACGCGGTGGTGCCGCGCAGCCAGGCCCGCCCGTACGGGTCCTTCAGCTCGGCGAAGAGCCGGGCGGCCCGGCCGAGCACGGCGTCCGCGCCGGCGAAGTCGCCCCGGGTGGTGGTCACCCAGGCCAGGTTCTGCAACGACCAGGCCTGCCCCCGGCGGTCGGCCACCGAGAGGCTGACCTGGTACGAGGCGGCGAGCCGGCTGCTCGCCTGCCCCAGCCGGCCGGCGATGAAGTCGGCCATCCCCAGCCGGCGCATCGCGGAGGCCCGCAGGGTGGGCAGCTCGGCGGCGGTGGCCACCTGCAACGCCTCCTGCCAGCAGGACACCGCCCGAGCCTGGTCGCCCATAGTCTGGTGGGCCTGGCCGGCGAGGAGCAGCGCGCTGGCCCGGACCCCGGCCTCATCGCCGGCGTTCGCGGCGATCTTCTCGGCGTAGGCGAGCGCGTCGGCCGGCCGGCCGACCTGGAGCAGCGCGCGGGCGTGCACCACCCGGTCGGCCGCCGGCACCCCGTCCCGGCCCAGTTCCGCGGCGCGGTCGGCGTACTCCACGGCCAGCGCGGGCTCGCCCACGTGCAGCGCGCGGCGGGCGGCCCGGGCGAGCGCGGCGACGCCGAGCGGCACCACCGCGCGGGCCGGCGCGTCCGGTCGCAGCCCGACGGCGTCGGCCAGCGCGGCGGCCCGCTCCACGTGTTCGGCCACGAAGTCGTCCCGGGCCGATTCGGTGAACCCGCCCGGCGGCGTCGACCCGCCGTCCACCGGGTCGAGACTGGCCCACCGGGCCAGCGCGGCGTGCCGGTCGGCCAGCTCGGCCTTGCTCACCCCGGCGTAGGCGGCCTCCCGCATCAGCGGGGTGGCGAAGGCGTACCCGGTGCGGGTGCGGTGCAGCATCCGGCGTTGCAGCAGTTCCTCGACGGCCCGCTCCAGCTCGACCGCGGCCACGGCCGCCGGCCGGCCGGCCAGCCCGGCGCGCTGCTCGCGCAGCGCCTCCAGGGCGCCCTCCGGCACGGTGTCGCCCACCACGGCGGCATCCCGGAGCACCGAGCGCGCCTCGGCCGGCAGCGCGTCGATGCGGGCGGCGAGCACGGCGGCCAGGTCGCGGGAGAGCAGCCGGCTGCCCAGCGAGCCGGGCACCAGCCGCCAGCCGCCCGGGTTCGGCGCGCTCCGGTCGGCCACCGCGGTCAGCGCCCCGCGCTCCATCAACAGGGTGACCAGCTCGGCCAGGTAGAACGGGTTGCCCTGGGCGGTGGCGAGCAGCCGGTCGGTGTCGGCCTGCGGCAGCCTGCCGCCGGTCAGGTAGCTGGTGAGCAGCCGGGCCGCGTCGGCGCCGCGCAGCGGCGGCAGCACGTACACCTCGGCGTCGGCCACCCGGGTCAGCGCCCCGGCGGTCCGCACCAGCTCCGGCCGCCCCAGCAGCAGCACCAGCACCGGCCCGCTGAGCCGGGACAGCGTCACCCCGAGGGCCCGGATCGTCTCGGCGGTGGCGTCGTGCAGGTCGTCCACGACGACCACCAGCGGCGCCTCCACGGCGAGCGCGCTGAGCAGGTCGGCCACCGCGTTCGGCACCGCGTCGGCGTCGGCGGGCGCCTGCGCGGCGCCCCACTCGCCCTGGTCGGTCGGCCCGCCGACGGGCAGTTCGGCGTAGCCGAGCAGGGCCAGCAGCTGGTCGGTGGCGATCGGGACCGGCTCGCCGGTCCGGCCGAGCCGCTGCCCGAGCCGGCGCAGCCGCTCCTCCACCGCCGGCCGGGTGACCGCGGTGGCGGCGTCGCCGGGCAGGCCGACCGCGGCCCGGACCAGGTCGGCCAGCGGGGCGAGCCGGCGCCGTTCGCCGAACGCGGCGCAGCGCACCGAGAGCACCCGGGCGCCGGTGTGCGCGGCGAACCGGCCGGCGCCCACGTCGTAGCCGGCGGCGAGGCGTTCCACCTCGGCGGCGAACCGGGACTTGCCGATCCCCGCCTCGGCGGTCATCAGCAGCACCCGGGGCTCGCCCCGGTCGACCACCTCGGCGAGCCGGCCGGCGACCCGGCCGATCTCGGTCTCCCGGCCCACGAACGGCGCCTCGTCGCCGAGGCCGGACCGGGTGCCCGGGGCGTCCAGGAGACCGAGCAGCTCGTACGCCTCGACCGGCTCCCGCTTGCCCTTGAGCCGCAGCGGCCGCAGCGCCCGCCAGGAGGCGACGTGCCGGGTGGCGGCGGAGGTGCGCGCGCCGGCGTAGACCGCGCCCACGGCGGCGGCGTCGGCCAGCCGGGCGGCGGTGTTCACGGTGTCGCCGATGACCGTGTACTCGATGGCGGCCTGGATGCCGGCGATCACGTCGCCGGTGTTGAGCCCGACCCGCAGGCCGAGCGGGGCGCCGCCGCCGCGCTCGTCGTCGAGCACCCGGCGCACCGCGCGCTGCATGGAGAGCGCGGCGCGGACCGCCCGCTCGGCGTCGTCCTCGTGGGCCACCGGCGCGCCGAAGACCGCCATGATCCCGTCGCCGGTCAGCTTGTCGACGTGCCCGCCGAAGGTCTTCACCGCGCCGGCCAGCGCGGCCAGCACCCGGTCGGTGACCGCGCCGACCCGTTCCGGGTCGAGGTCCTCCGACCAGGAGGTGAAGTCGGACAGGTCACCGAAGAGCACGGTGACCACCCGGCGCTCGGCCGCCGGCAGCGTCGCGGCGGCCGGCAGGGCCGCCCCGCAGTTGTGGCAGAACCGGGCGCCGGGTACGGCTACGGTTCCGCACACCGGGCAGGTCACGCTTGCTCCAACCCGCTCACCCCGGGGTCCGATTCCCCGGTGTCGACCCCGAGGTGCTCCAACTGGGCGCGGACCGACCACTCGGCGGCCCACCACAGCGACCGGTCCACGTCCGCGTAGACCGCGGCGACCACCTCGGCGGGGGTGCGCGCGCCCGCGGCGAGCGCGGCCCGGACCTGGTCCAGTCGGGCGCGGCGGTGGGCGAGGTAGAACTCGGCGGCGGCGCCGCAGTCGGCCAGCGCCGGGCCGTGCCCCGGCAGCGCCGGGATCCCCCGGTACGTGCTGAGCAGCTCCAGGCTGGTCAGGTAGTCCCCGAGGTGCCCGTCCGGGTGGGCCACCACGGTGGTGCCCCGGCCCAGGATGGTGTCGCCGGTGAGCACCACCCGCTGCTCGGCGTGCTCGACCAGGAAGCAGACCGAGTCGCCGGTGTGCCCCGGGGTGGGCAGCAGCCGGATGCCCAGGCCGGCGCCGTCGAGCTGGTCGCCCGGCCCGGAGAGCGGCGGGCCGCCGAGGGTGTGCGCCGGGTCGGCGGCGCGTACCGGCACCCCGCCGAGCAGCTCGGCGAGCCGGCGGGCGCCGTCGGTGTGGTCGCCGTGCCCGTGCGTGATCAGCACGAAGTCGACCGGGCCGTGCGCCGCGATGCGGGACAGGTGCTCCTCGTCGGCCGGGCCCGGGTCGACCACCACCGCCCGCTCCGCGCCGGGCGCGCGCAGCAGCCAGGTGTTGGTGCCGTCGAGCGTCATCGGCCCCGGGTTCGGGGCGCGCAGCAGCGTCGCCCAGCCCGGCAGCTCGTCGGCGAGCGCGGCCGCCGGCGCCGTGAAGTGCCCGGTCATGGCTGCGATCGTACGGCCCCGCCGGCCACTCCCCGCGATCTTGCGCAATCGGCTCGGGATACGTGCCGCTTCAGGGCTTTTGCCCGGCCGAGCGGCGCGGATCGCGGGGAGCGTGCCGGGTCAGGCGACCTCGACGATGACCTCGATCTCGACCGGGGCGTCGAGCGGCAGCTCGGCGACGCCGACCGCGCTGCGGGCGTGCCGGCCGGCCTCACCGAAGACCGCGCCGAAGAGGTCGGAGGCGCCGTTGATCACGGCCGGCTGGCCGGTGAAGCCCGGGGCGGAGGCGACGAAGCCGGTGAGCTTCACGATCTTGACCACGTTCTCCAGGCCGACCAGCGAGTCGATCGCGGCGAGCGCGTTCAACGCGCAGCGCTGGGCCAGGTCCTTGGCCTGGTCGGCGGAGACCCCGGCGCCGACCTTGCCGGTCGCCAGCAGCTTCCCCTCGGCCATCGGCAACTGGCCGGACACGTACACGTGCTGCCCGGACTGCACGGCCGGCACGTAGCTGGCCACCGGGGGCACGACCTCGGGAAGCGTGAGGCCGAGCTCCGCGAGCTTCCCGTGCGGACCGTTGCTCATGCCGACACCTCGCCCTGCCGGGCCTTCCGCCCGCTCACGCCTTCGGCCGCTTCAGGTAGGCGACCAGCTGGTCCGGATTCGGGCCGGGGATCACGGCGACGAGTTCCCACCCGTCCTCGCCCCAGTTGTCGAGGATCTGCTTGGTCGCGTGGACCAGCAGCGGGACCGTGGCGTATTCCCACTTCTGCATCGGCGGAGGGCTCCCTCGGTGGCGTTGACACTTCGAGGGACAGCCTACGGTCCGCCGGCCGGCCGGGGTGCGGGACGCTGCTCCGGGGCGCCCGGCAGTTCGCCGCACGGCCCGCTGTGCTCGTACCGCTGCGGGCACCGGGTCCGGTCCGGCAGCAGCAGGTCGCAGAAGACCCGGTGCCGGTTGTTCTGGTCGTCGGCGGTGGAGACGGTGGTCTCGCCGGCGTCGAGTTCGGTGAGGAACCCGAGCGAGGTGGCGACCGTGCCCGCCAGCGCGGTCGCCGCGGCCAGGTCGGCGACCCGGATCGGCAGGTGGATGACGTAGCCCGGCTCGTCCTCCCCGCGGGCCCGGTCGGCGGGCCGGGGCAGCGTCCGCAGCACCTCGACGGGCTCGGCGATCCGCCGGTACGACCGCTCGTTGATCGGCAGTCCGGCGGCGGCCCCCTCGGCCTCGCCCACGGCGGCGGGACCGGTCCGTCGCCCCGTCGAGGACTGGGCTCGGGGGTTGTTGTCCGCGTCGCGCATCGCTGCCTCCGGGCGTCGTACCTGGGTCACGTCATCGCCATCCGGTCCGGACCCGCCCCGCACCGGTCCCCCCGCGCAGGTCAGAAGGTAGGTCGGCGGCCCGAGTCCCGTAAACAGGACGCGCACGCCGAGTGACCGAAAGTCACATATACGACACAGTGTCCGAGTTCGAGTCCAGCCGACCGCCCTCCCCCGCAGTGCGGCGCCGACCGTTACCCTTCCGGTCGGCGGCCGCGCAGGGCTCGCCCGCTCGTACCCGCTCGTCGCCTCCGGTGGTGACGACGTCGCACCCCCGAGGGAAGAGATGACCCAGCCACCCAGCGGCGAGCCGACCGGATCGCCGGCCGGCCCGCCCGACGCCCCGACGTCGCCCGGCCCGGCCGCGGCCACCCCGCCCGGCGCCCTGCCCACCCCCGACCCGGCGACCGTCCCGCCGCCCCCGGCCGGCTACCCGCCGTACCAGGGCCCGGCCGCGCCGAAGAAGAAGCGTGGCCTGCTGATCGCCTCGATCGCGCTGGCGGTGGTCCTGCTGCTCTGCGCCGGCGGTGGCGTGGCTGCCTTCTTCACCCTGCGCAACGCGGAGACCGGCGCGGGCGCCAAGGAGCCGGCGGTCGCGGTCGACGAGTTCCTCACCGCCGTCTACAAGGACCGGGACGCGGCCAAGGCGGCGACCCTGGTCTGCTCGGCGGCCCGGGACGACGACCGGATCGCGGCCAAGGTCGCCGAGGTGGAGAAGTACGTCGGCACCTACCAGAACCCCCGCTTCCGGTGGACCAAGCCGAAGGTGGACAACCAGACCGGCGACCGGGCCACGGTCAGCACCAAGGTGACCATGACCACCGCCGACGAGAAGGTCGCCGACCAGGAGCTGCGCTTCACGGTGGTACGGAAGACCGGTTGGTGGGTCTGCGAGGTCGCCTGAGCGCCGCCGCTGGATAGGCTCGACGGGTGCGAGCAGCTGAGCGACCGGCCGACCCGGCCGAGGGATGGCCGGGCCGCCTCCACGTGGTGACCGGCAAGGGCGGCACCGGCAAGACCAGCGTGGCGGCGGCGCTGGCCCTCGGGCTGGCCGCCGGCGGCCGGCGCACCCTGCTGGTCGAGGTCGAGGGGCGGCAGGGCATCGCCCAGCTCTTCGGCACCGAGCCGCTGCCCTACGAGGAGCGGCACCTCACCGACGCCCCCGGCGGCGGTGAGGTACGGGCGCTGGCGGTGGACGCCGAGGAGGCGCTCCTGGAGTACCTCGACATGTTCTACCGGCTCGGCGCGGCCGGCCGGGCGCTGCGCAAGCTCGGGGCCATCGACTTCGCCACCACCATCGCCCCCGGCCTGCGCGACGTGCTGCTCACCGGCAAGGTGAAGGAGGCGACCACCCGCACCGCCGGGCAGCGCCGGGTGTACGACGCGGTGGTGCTGGACGCCCCGCCGACCGGCCGCATCGGCCGCTTCCTCAACGTCACCGCCGAGACCGCCCGGCTGGCCAAGGTCGGCCCGATCAAGACGCAGAGCGAGGGGGTCTCCGCCCTGCTGCGCTCGCCGATCACCGCGGTGCACGTGGTCACGCTGCTCGAGGAGATGCCGGTCCAGGAGACGGTCGACGCGATCGCCGAGCTGACCTCGTTCGGCTTCCCGGTGGGCCGGGTGATCGTCAACGCCGCCCGGCCGCCGCTGCCGGCGGGCCAGGTGGTCAGCCAGGCCGAGCTGCGCCGGGGGCTGCTCGCCGCCGGGCTGCCGACCGACCGGGACACCGTGGCCGGGCTGCACGCCGAGGCGCGCGACCAGGCCGTCCGCCGCGAGCTGGAGGATTCGCTCCGGGCCGACCTGGTGGAGCTGGGCCTGCCGTTGACCGAGCTGCCGCTGCTGCCCGAGGGCGTGGACCGGGCCGGGTTGGACACCCTCGCGCAGGCGCTCGTCCGGGCCGATTGACTCACACCTGCCGTCGGCACCGGCGCGCGGACCCAGTCGGCCCGATACGCTCGATTGGTGCCTTCCGAAGACGCGGCGCCGCAGCTGGACGTCGACCAGATCCTCGCCGACCCCGGCGTGCGGATCGTGGTCTGCTGCGGGGCGGGTGGGGTGGGTAAGACGACCACGGCCGCCGCGCTCGCGCTCCGGGCCGCCGAGCAGCACGGCCGGCGTACGGTGGTGCTCACCATCGACCCGGCCCGCCGGCTGGCCCAGTCGCTCGGGCTGACCGAGCTGGACAACACCCCGCGCCAGGTGAAGGGGATCGACGTCGAGGCCAGCGGCGGCGAGCTGCACGCCATGATGCTCGACATGAAGCGCACCTTCGACGACGTGGTGCTCCAGCACACCGACCCGGCGAAGGCGGCGGAGATCTTCGGCAACCCCTTCTACCAGGCGATGAGCTCCACCTTCGCCGGTACGCAGGAGTACATGGCGATGGAGAAGCTCGGCCAACTGCACGCCCGGGGCGAGTGGGACCTCATCGTGGTGGACACCCCGCCGTCCCGGTCGGCGCTGGACTTCCTCGACGCCCCGGCCCGACTGTCCCGCTTCCTCGACGGGCGGATGCTGCGGCTGCTGCTGGCGCCGGCGCGTACCGGCGGGCGGAGCATGTTCAGCCTGGTCACCGCGTCATTCGGGATGTTCTCCAAGGTCGTGCAGAAGGTGCTCGGCGCCCAGTTGCTGACCGACCTCTCCGGCTTCGTCGCCGCGCTCGACTCGATGTTCGGCGGCTTCCGGCAGCGCGCCGAGCAGACGTACCGCATCCTGCAGGCGCGGGAGACGGCGTTCCTGCTGGTCGCGGCGCCGGAGCCGGACGCGGTCCGGGAGGCCGCCTACTTCGCCGGCCGGCTGCGCGAGGAGAAGATGCCGCTGGCCGGCCTGGTGCTCAACCGGGTGCACCGCCCGACGGCGCCCGACCTCGACGCGACGGAGAGCCTGGCCGCCGCGGAACGGCTGGCCGACCTCGGCGGGCACGAGGGCACCGTCGACGTGCTCCGGGCGCACGCCGCGCTGGTCCAGCAGGCGCTCCGCGAGCAGCGGGTAGCGGAGCGGTTCACCGCGGAGTTCCCGGCGGTGCCGGCGGTGTCGGTGACGGCGCAGCCCGCCGACGTGCACGACGTCGACGGGCTGCGGACGATCGGCGCGGCGATCAGCCAGGACTGAGCCGTGGCGGCCGGTCCGGCCGGGGCCGCGGCGGTCAGCCGGCGGCGCTCACCAGGATCTTGTCCTTGCCGGCCTTGTCCTTGCTGTTCTTCTTCATCGCGGCCTCGAACATCTTGCGCCAGCTCGTCACCTGGGGGTGACGGCGCAGCAGCGCACGGCGTTCGCGTTCGGTCATGCCACCCCACACACCGAACTCGATCCGGTTGTCCAGCGCGTCGGCCAGGCACTCGTACCGAACTGGGCAGCTCCGGCAGATCCGCTTCGCCACGTTCTGTTCGGCGCCCTGTACGAACAACGCGTCCGGGTCCCCGTTCTGACATGCCGCCAGCGACGGCCAGTCAGTGATCATGCCCATGTGTACACGTCCCCCCTTGCAGTACCTACCGACGTCGTGCGGACCAGCCGGCAATTCCCCCCGATCGCCCGGCCTGCCTTCCCCAAGGCGGCACGGACGGCATGTGGCGCTGTCGCCGCCCCCATCATGCTCTGTAGTCGCCCGATTACGCAACGTTGTCGGCGAAATCCATCATTCCGGACACTCCCGGCTTCCCGGGCTCTCGACCGCCGCTTACCCCGCCCCAGTACGTGAAAACGCTGCGGCCGTCTCCGTAGATGGAGGAGACTCGGCGCCGGGTTCACGCAACCACGCACCAGGGGTCGTGCGTTTAGCACAACGAGGTCGGCGCGCGCAGGAAATGGGGAAAGAATGCCCCAGCGCCCCTCGTTACCTGTTCGCGTACCCTGACGAGGTGACCTGGATGCGGAAACGTGACCACAATGTGCTGACCAACGCCGCATCGCTGCTGATCTGCGGCCTGTTGGCCGGCGTGGTCGTCGCGGCGGCGGCCTTCCCCGCGGTGGCGATGTCCGGGCTGGCCGCAAAGGCCGGCGCCGAGACCTTCGGCGCCCTGCCCAAGGAGCTGACGGTGGCCCGCGCGCCGCAGATCAGCTACCTCTACGCCTCGGACGGCAAGACCCCGCTGGCGACCATGTACGACGAGAACCGGCGCGACGTGAAGCTCGCCGACATCTCGCCGGTGATGCAGAAGGCCATCATCGCGGCCGAGGACCACGACTTCTACAAGCACAACGGCGTGGACATCAACGGCGTGGCCCGCGCCTTCGTCAACAACCAGAACTCCGGCGCCGACCGGCAGGGCGCCTCCACGCTGACCATGCAGTACGTCCGGCTGGCCATCGCGTACTCGGCCACCCACCCGGCCGACGTGGTCGCCGCGACCGAGGACACCAGCGCCCGCAAGCTGCGCGAGATGCGCTACGCCCTGCAGATCGACAAGGAGCTCTCCAAGGACGAGATCCTGGAGCGCTACCTCAACATCGCGGCGTTCGGCAACGGCGCGTACGGCGTCTACGCCGCCAGCCAGGTCTACTTCGGCAAGCCGCCGAAGAACCTGAAGATCGAGGAAGCGGCGATGCTGGCCGGCATGGTGAAGGCCCCCAGCTCGTTCGACCCGACCACCAAGAGCGGCCATCCGCTCGCCAAGGACCGGCGCGACTACGTCATCGAGAACATGTTCGAGATCGGCGCGATCACCCGCCAGGAGGCGGACGCCGCCAAGGCGACCGACCTGGTGGTGAAGGACAAGCGCACCCCGAACGGCTGCGTCGACACCACCGAGAAGGGCTGGGGCTTCTTCTGCGACTACCTCTACCGCTGGTGGATGCAGCAGGAGACGTTCGGCTCGACCTCGTACGACCGGGAGCGGCGACTCAAGAGCGGCGGCTACCAGATCACCACCACGCTCGACGTGCAGGCCCAGCGGGGCGCCGACAAGGCGGTCCGCAAGGCCAAGAGCGAGACCGCCAAGGAAGCGGCGATGGTCGCGGTCGTCGAGCCGGGCACCGGCCGGGTCCGCGCGCTGGCGGTGAACCGCACCTTCAAGCTGGACGACCCGAAGAAGCCCACGAACAAGGCGCACAGCAATCCGAAGCAGCGCAACAAGGGCAAGCGGGGTAACTACCCGAAAACGGTCAACCCGCTGCTGACCGGCGGTGACGGCATCACCGGCTACCAGGCCGGCTCGACCTTCAAGATCTTCACGATCGTGGCGGCGCTGGAGAAGGGCATCCCGCTCAGCTACACCATCAACGCGCCGCAGCAGTTCAAGTCGGAATACATCATCAGCAGCAGCAGTCCGGCCGCCTGCCCGGGCACCCACTTCTACTGCCCGACCAACTCAGGCAAGAAGGCCGGCGGCGTGCAGAACATGTGGAGCGCCTTCTCCGCCTCGATCAACACCTACTTCGTGCCGCTGCAGCAGCAGGTCGGCGCCGAGAACGTGGTCGACGTGGCCAAGCGGCTCGGCATCCAGTTCCGGCAGAGCGAGGACGCGAAGTTCGCCAGCAACAAGGAGGCCGCCCACCAGTGGGGCGCCTTCACGCTCGGCGTCTCGCAGACCACCCCGCTGGAACTGGCCAACGCGTACGCCACCCTCGCCGCGGACGGCAAGTACTGCGAGCCGATCCCGGTGCAGGAGATCCGCGACCCGGAGGGCAAGAAGCTGGACGTCGCGAACACGCGCTGCGAGAAGCGGGTCAGCACGGACGTGGCCCGGGCCGCGGTGGACGCCGCCCGTTGCCCGGTCGGTGACAACTCCTCGACCAGCAAGTGCGGTGGCAGCCGGACGGCCGCCAACGTGAAGGGCATCGTCGACGCGCCGGTGGCCGGCAAGTCCGGCACCACCGACTCGGAGAAGAGCGCCGCCCTGGTCGCGATGACCAAGCAGTACGCGGTGGCCGGCATCATGGCCGACCCGGACTGGCCGCAGACCAACGTCAAGATGGGGCACAACGTGCCCAACGGCATCAACCCGCCGGTCTACGAGACGTTGAAGGCGGCAATGAAGGGCAAGCCCCGGGTCAACTTCGAGCCCCCGGGCAAGAAGATCTCCGAGGGTGACCAGCGCCCCATCCCGAACGTGAAGTGCCAGTCGCTCGACACGGCGAAGAACCGGATCGAGGGGGCCGGCTTCGACGCGGTCGTCTCCGACATCAGGGTGGCGTCCAGCTGCCCGGCGGGGACCGCCGCCGGCACCAGCCCGGACGGCCGGACCATCAAGGGTGGCGTGGTCACCATCCAGATCAGCAGCGGCGGCGGAGGCGCCACGCCGGGCAGCACCGGCGGCCAGCCGACCAACCCGGGCCGTCCACCGGGCCGCCCCCGCGGCTGATCGCCGCCAGCACGCCGACGGGCGGGCGCCCTTGAGGGTGCCCGCCCGTTTCGCGTACGCCGGCAGATGCCGGCGGGGTCAGAGGCCGAGCTGCCGGCGTACCTCCGCGGCCACCCGGCCCCCCTCGGCCCGGCCGGCCACCGCGGCCTGGGCCGCCTTCATGGCCGGGCCCATTTGTGCCTTGCCGGTGAACCCGCCCGCGGCGAGCGCCCCCGCGACCAGCTCGGTCAGCTCGTCGTCGGAGAGCTGCTTCGGCAGGTACCGCTCCAGCACCTCGCCCTCGGCGGTCTCCTTCGCGGCCTGGTCGGTGCGGCCCGCGTCGGCGAAGGCGGTCGCGGCCTCGCGCCGCTTCTTCGCCTCCTTGGTCAGCACCGCGAGCACCTCGTCGTCGGTGAGGTCCCGCTTGGCCTTGCCGGCGACCTCGGCGGTGCCGACGGCCGCCAGGGCCATCCGCAGCGTGGAGGTGGTCAGCTCGTCGCGCGCCTTGAGAGCGGCGCGCATGTCGGCGGTGAGACGGTCCTTCAGCGTGCTCATGGACGGTCAAACTACCCTGAACGCCATGCGAAAGCGCACACTATTCCGGCTCGCGGCCGGAACCGCCGCGGTGGGCGGGGCCGCCCTGGCCTACGCGTCGCTCGTCGAGCGCAACATGTTCACCCTGCGGCGGTACGACGTGCCGGTGCTGCCGGCCGACGCCGAGCCGCTGCGCGTGCTGCACCTGTCGGACCTGCACATGATGCCCGACCAGGCGCGCAAGCAGCGCTGGGTGGCCTCGCTGGCCGCCCTCGACCCGGACCTCGTCGTGGTCACCGGGGACAACATGGCGCACCCCGGCGCCGTGCCGGGGGTGCTCCGGGCCCTCCAGCCGCTGCTCGACTACCCGGGCGCCTTCGTCTTCGGGTCCAACGACTACACCGGTCCGGTCTGGAAGAACCCGTTCACCTACTTCCTGCCCGACCGGGAGTACACCGAGGGCGCCGAGCTGCCGCACGAGGAACTGCGCGAGGTGCTGGCCGGCGCGGGCTGGGTGAACCTGAACAACGCCCGGACGACGATCAAGGCCGGCGGCCGGGTGGTCGAGCTGGCCGGCGTCGACGACCCGCACATCGAGCGGGACGACTACGCCGCGGTGGCCGGGGCGGTATCCCCCTCGGCCGACCTGTCGATCGCACTCACCCACTCCCCCGAGCCGAGGGTGCTCGACCAGATGGCCGCCGACGGGTTCGGGCTGCTGCTCGCCGGGCACACCCACGGCGGCCAGGTCTGCGTACCGGGCTTCGGCGCGCTGGTCACCAACTGCGGCCTGCCCCGGTCGATGGCCCGCGGCCTGCACCGCTGGCCCGGCTCGGACTCCTGGCTGCACGTCTCAGCGGGCCTCGGGACGCACCCCACCGCCCCGGTCCGGTTCGCCTGCCCACCCGAGGCCAGCATCCTCACCCTCATCCCCCGCTGACGTTGCGGGCGCCCGCGAACACGCTCAAGATCCGCCCGCGGGCACGCTCAAGATCCGCGCAGCTTCCGGGAAGTAGTGGCCTCCTCGGCTCAACGAGGGCACTACATCAGGGAAGTTGCGCGGATCTTGGCACCACCGAGGCCGGCCGCCGGGCGGCGGGGGTACCGAGTTTGACCATCGGAGCGGGTGGGCTACTATTTGTCGGCACGCCTCGGGGTGTGGCGCAGCTTGGTAGCGCGCTTCGTTCGGGACGAAGAGGTCGTCGGTTCGAATCCGGCCACCCCGACCAGAGGTAAGAGCAGGTCAAGGCCCCTCCGCAGAGGGGCCTTGATTCGTTTCCGGCGATCACCGGTCAGCCGGAGGCAGCGAGAAGGCAGCGAACGACGCCAGCACCCTGCGATCCCGGTCGCGGGTCGAGTGCGCCGTAGCGGCGCCTGGGCGGGGCATGCCGGGCGTTCGTCCGGGTACCTGCCGACCGTGACCTTCTCGATCGCCGCGCGGTGCCCGCGTACCGGTCAGCTAGGGGTGGGAGCCCTGACGGCCAGACCCATGTGGTGGCGGCAGCCTATTGGGACTTCGACGGCGTCGACAGCACCGCCCGGGCCGGCTCCGTGACCGAACGGCCGAACCGTGGTGGCCCCGGAAACGCCGGTGCCGGCGCCGCCCGCGGGGACGGCGCCGGCTCCGGCGGCGTGGGTCAGGACGTGCCGGCGATGAAGTGCCCCGCCTGGTCGACCACGAAATGCGTGCTGCCCGGGCTGTTGTTGAACAGCACCACCCGCCCGTAGCTGCCCACCCGGACGATGGCGTGGTTCGACGCCGTCTCCCCGGCCACGAAGTTGACGTTCGACGTGGCCTGCTGGTTGTCCCCATCCGGCTCGGCGGAGAGGACTCCCGCCGCGGTGGGCGCGGTGACCGTCAGGTTCGCCACGATCGCGGTCGGCTCCGGGGTGCTGCCGTCCCCACTCGGGTCGAGATAGGGCACCGGGAACGCGAGCGAGGTGAACGGCGCCTGCGGCGCGCCCCCGCCCGACCGGGTGTCCAGCACCCGCCGGGGGCCGTACGGGACGAAGACGTCGGTGGCCCCGGCGCCGTACCAACCGGCCAGGTCCGCCAGCACGTGCGTGGTGCCCGAGCTGACGTTCTGGATCACCAGCTTGCGGTTCACCACCGGCACCGTCACCAGGTTCGGGATGGTCTGTCCGGGCACGAAGTTCAGATTCGACGTCGCCGGCACCGCCTGGTTGTACGGGTAGACCTTGAGCACCCCGTACGCGGTCGGCTTCGTCACCGTGACGTTCAGGACGGCCGCGGTCGCGCCCGCCGGCACCCGCCCGGACAGGTCCAGGACCCGGTAGCCGTTGGCGGCGAACGGCGCACCCCCGTTGGCCCGGCTGTCCAGCACCCGTACCGGCGACATCGGCTTGAAGCCGTGGCCGACGCCCGAGTAGAAGCCCTGCAGGTCGGCGACCACGTGCACGGTGCCGCTGCTGCCGTTGCGGATTCGCAGGTTGCCGTTCGACATCGGCACGGTGACCAGGTTGGGCACCGTCTCGCCGGCGACGAAGTTCAGGTTCGACACGGTCGGCGGCGGGGTGCCGTCCGGGTAGACGGTGAGGAAGCCGCCGGCGGTCGGTTGGGTCACCGTCATGTTCAGCACGACGGCGGTGACGTCGGCCGCGGGGATGCCGTTCACGCTCATGATCGGCAGCACGATCTCGGAGTTCGGGCCGACCGGCACGGTGCTGCCGATGCCGATGGCAGCCCGGGTGTCCAGCAGCCGGGTCGGCGTCACGGCGGTGTAGTTGGCACCCACCACGGTGCACACCGGCGTCTGGGGGACGAAGTCGGACGGCACCCGGAAGTTGTCGAGTCTGACGTGGTGCAGCACGCAGGCCGCGCCGGCGCGGCGGAACCGCCGCTCGGTCGGGGTGATCGGGCCGACCCGGGCGAAACGCTCGTCGCCGAACCGCCGGGCGACCTTGCCCACCGGCCCGTCCGTCGCCCAGGCCGGCGTCGCCGCCAGCGGCACCACCACGTCCAGCGGGTTGCCGCCCACCTTGCGCCGGATCTCGTCGCCGGTGACGCTGACCTTGCCCTGCAACTCCACCGCGCCCCGGTCCTGGTAACTGCCGCCGGTACCCGTGTTGGCCACGGTCGGCGCGTCGGCGTGCGCGTTGTCGAGCAGGTCGGTGCGGGTGGCTCCGGTCGCCGTACCGTCGGCCGAGTCGACCGCCGGCGAGTCCGCGGTGAGCGGGAACCAACCCCGCTCGCTGCCGCGCTGCTCGGCGAGGAGCGCCGGAGCGGCGATGTCGTGGGCACCCTGACCGCTCGCCGCCCGGAACGAGTCGAGGCCCGTGTGGTCGGTGCCACCCCAGTGGTAGAGCGCGCCGCCGGCGGCGGGGTCGATCAGATTGTGGTCGGCGACCGTCTGCGGCGTGGACGCCGCGGAGACCGAGATCGCGGTGGCCCTGGCCGGGTCGGCGCACGCCGTGGGCTGCGGCACCGGACCGGCGCCGGTCCGGACGACGTTGTTCCGAAGCGCCACGCCCGGCGAGACGCCGGCGACCTCGATGCCCGACGTACAGTCGGTGACCACGGTGTTGCCGGTGACCACGGTGCCCGGGGCGTCGGTGACGGCGATCCCGCTGTTGCGGAACGTGCTGGCGGTGACCACCGCGCCCGTCACGCCGGCCTCGATCGCCACCCCGCCGGTACCGGTGCCGGGGAACCAGCCGCGGCTGACCGTGACGTCAGTCGACGCGCCGGTCACCCGGACAGCGGGCTTGCCGTTCGTGTTGGTGGCGATGCCGTCCACGGTCACCCGGGCCGACCCGTCGACCAGGACCGGCACCGCGTCCGAGCGCCCGAGGACGGTGAACCCCTCGACCACCACGTCGTGCACGCCGGCGAGGGTGACGATGGTGCCGGTGACGGTGCTGCCGACGCGTACCAGGCCGAGGGCGTTGTTGACCGCGCGCAGGGTGATCGGCGCCGACTCGGTACCGGAGCGGGTCAAAGTCACCTTCTCCGGGTAGCTGCCCGGCTGCACCAGCACGGTCTGACCGGGCTCCACCACGGCCAGTGCGGCGGCGATGGTGCAGAACGGCGAGTCGGCACTGCCGTTGCCCCCGGGTACGCAGGTCTTCTTGTTGACGTACAACTCGGAGCCCGGTGCCGCGGCCTGCGCCGCGGCGGGCTGGGCCGCCGCGACCGCGGGCGCCGCCGGCCCGACCAGGCCGGCACCCCCGATCAGCGGTACCACCGCGAGTTGGGCCCACCTTGGTGTTCTCATCAAACGCCCCCGTGACGCATCGATGGTGTGTGCGGCGGCAGCTTACCCCGACGGGTACCGATACCTGGGCCCGCCGACCGGCCGATGTGGCCGGTCCATCCTGTCGATCCCAAGTGGCGGGGCGGCGGCCGGAACGGCCGGTGCCTATGCTCTGCGCCGTGTCCACTCCGAGGATCGTCACCACGTTCGGCGTGCCGACGCTGAGCATCACCAGCCACTACCCGGACCTGCGCCCGCTGCGCCGGGCCGTCGTCCGCCGGGACTGGCCCGCCGTGGTCGACTTCTTCGCCGGGTTGCCGGCCGAGCACGACCCGTCGGTCGCCACCAACCTGGTGGCGAACCTCAAGGGCGCCGAGAAGATCCTGGAACCCGCCCTGCACGGCCCGCTGGCACCGGAACTGGCCGGAACGCTGCTCGGCGCCCGCTGGGTCACCATGGGCTGGGAGGCACGCGGCGGTCGGGCGGCCAAGTTCACCAGCGCCGAGCAGTTCGAGCAGTTCCACGCCTACCTGGGCCGTGCCGACGAGCTGCTCGGGCAGGTCACCGCCGACGAACCGGGCAACGTCTCGGCCTGGACCACCCGGGTGCGGATCGCCCGGGGGCTCAGCGTCGGGCTGGCCGAGGCGCGCCGGCGCTACGAGCAGGCGGCGAAGTCGCGGCCACACCCGTTCATCGCGCAGCTGGATCTCGCCCAGCAGCTCTGTCCGAAGTGGGGCGGCTCGTTCGCGCAGCTGCACGCGTTCGCCGCCGAGTGCGCGGCGCAGTCGCCACCGGGCGCGCTGAACGCGGCGGTGGTGGCGGAGGCGCACATCGAGCAGGCCCGCGCCGAGAAGTCGGCCACCGGATGGATGCGGCAGCCCTGGGTCCGGGCCGAGTTGAGCCGGGCCGTCGAGCGCTCGGTGGAGCACCCGGCCTACCGCCCGGTGCACGGCTGGGTACAGGCACACAGCACCTTCGCGTACGCGTGGACGTTGGCGGGGGACCGTCGCCGGGCCGCCCGGCACTTCGCGGCGCTGCGCAACAAGATGACCGACTACCCGTGGAAGTACTGGCTGGGCTCGGGGCGCACCTCGTACAAGGTGCGGCAGCTGGGGGCTTTCGTGAAGTCGGTCGGCCGGGGCGGCGAGCCGGCGAGCGACGACGACCTGGCCTCGACCCCGATCCTGCGGTGACCGCGACGCTCGGCCGGCCCGCCTACTGACCCGCCACGGTCACGGTCGGCCGGCCCGCTCGTAGCCGGCCAGCGATCCGCCCGACGCCGCCCGGGAACCCGCCACCTGGCCACGCCCGGCCCTCCCGCGCGACGGCGATCAGTCGTGCCGCTCGGTGCGCTCGATCTCGGCGAACGCGGCGGCCAGGTAGCCGTCGAGCGGGCGGCCGGTGATCGTCAGCAGGTCCGCGACGAGCAGCGGCGCGTGGCGGGCGACCGCCGCCGGGTCGGGCGGGTTGTCGTCGTCGCCCGGGTCGTACACGCCGAGCGCACCGGCGAGCAGCACCAGCATCACGTGCGGATCGACCTCCGGCCGCCAGCCGGCGGCCGATCGGACGCAGCGCTCCAGCACCTGCCGGACGTCGTCGCCGGCCAGCCCGTCCGGGTGGGTCTCCTCCAGCAGCAGCCGGACCACCGCACCGAGCACGAGGCCGGACCGCTCGGTCCCCGCCAGCCGCGCGGCGGACGTCTCGTACGCCTCCGGGTCGCGGGCCTGCGCGGCGGCGACGGCCTCGGCGGCCGCGACGGCGATCTCACGGGCGGACGCGGGCAGGTGTCGCCAGGTCACGGTCACCGGACCAGCATGGCAGAGCGCACCGACACGGCCGACGGTCCAGGGCGGGACCGTCTGGCGAGCGGTCGACGGCAACCTTGCCGCTGTGGCGTTGGTCACCTGGCCGGACGGACGCCCGCGCGGGCCGCGGTAAACGGTTCGCCACCTGTCACACCCGGCTAACAGAATCGCGGCCATGCTGCGTCGCGCCCTACCCCGCCGCCCGGAAGCCCGCCGGATCCTCGTCGGCACCCTGCTCTCGGCGATCGGGCGCGGCCTCACCCTGCCGTTCCTGTTCATCTACCTGACCGACGTGCGAGGGCTCACCGACGCCCGAGCCGGCCTGGTCATCGGCTGGTACGGCGCGGTGACCCTGGCGCTGTCGCCGATCGGCGGCACGTTGATCGACCGGTTCGGCGCCCGCCGGGTGGTGCTGCCCTGCCTGGTGGTCGAGGCGCTGGGCACCGGCTCGCTGGCGCTGGTCGACTCGACCGCCTCGGCCTTCCTGGTGATGACGGTGATCGCCATCGGCAGCTCCGCCATCTGGTCCGGGCAGAACACCATCCTCGCCTCGCTCACCGACGACGGCGAGCGTCAGCGGGTCTTCGGGCTCAACTTCGCCCTGCTCAACCTCGGTATCGGCATGGGCGGCCTGACCTCCGGCGCGATCGTCGACACCGGTCGCCCGGTCACCTTCCAGCTGATCTACCTGCTGGACGCGGTGACCTACCTGATGCCCGCGCTGATCCTGCTGACCCTGCCGGGCGTCGGGCACCGGCTCGCCGGCCGGACGGCCGGGGACAAGCCGTCGACCGGTGGCTACCTGACCGTGCTCCGCGACCGCCCGTTCCGCCGCCTGGTGATCTTCGGGCTGGTCCTCACCACCTGCGGGTACGCCCAGATCGAGGTCGGCTTCGCCGCGTACGCCGTCCGGGTGGTCGAGGTGAGCCCCCGGGTGGTGGCGTGGGCGCTGGCCGGCAACACGGTGATGATCGTGCTCGCCCAGCTCGTGATGCTCCGCCGGCTGGAGGGGCGCAGCCGCACCGGCGCGCTGGCCGTGGTCGGCGCGGTCTTCGCGGCCGCCTGGCTGGTCCTCGGCGCCGCCGGGGTCGTCGGTACGGGCAACGCGCTGCTCGCGGCGCTCGGCGTGGTGGCCTGTTCGGCGATCTTCGGCTTCGGCGAGACCATGCTCTCGCCGGTGATGCCCGCGTTGACCAACGCGCTGGCCACCGACGAGCTGCGCGGCCGGTACAACGCGATGAGCTCGATGATCTTCGGCATCAGCGGGGTGATCGGCCCGGTGACCGCCGGACCGTTGATCGGCGCGGCCGACGGCCGGATCTGGGTCGCCACCGTGGTCGGCGGCTGCCTGGTCGCCTCGCTGGTCGCGCTCTCCCTGCGCCGGCTGCTCACCCCGGCCCAGGACGGCCGCCTGCCGGCCGTCCCGTCCGCGCCCGAGCCGGCGCCCGCCCCCGCCTAACCCCACCCGGCCACCCGGGCGGCGCGCCGGGCCCCCGGCGCGGCTTGCGGCAATGCGTCGGGCCCCGGAGCGGGATGCTCCGGGGCCCGACCTGCGTGGGGCGCTGCCGTCAGGCGGCGGCGACCTCGGCGGTGGTGCGGATGCGGTCCAGCGTCGGGGCCGAGACCGGGGACTCCGCGGTCAGGTAGGCCACGAAGGCGTCCAGGTCGATCATGCCGGTGACCAGGTTCTTGCCGCCGGTGAGGACGCTGAACCCGTCACCGCCGCCGGCCAGGAAGTTGTTCACCGTGACCCGGTAGGTGGCGGCGGTGTCGACCGCCACCCCGCCGAAGCTCAGGCTGCCCCGGACCACCCGGGTGCCGGCGCACGGGTCCGCCGTGGTGCCGGACGTGCCGTTCGGGTCGACGACGTAGCGCACGGTCGACGACGGGTAGAGCACCGGGCCGGCGACGAACTGCTGCTCCAGCAGGCAGTACAGCTGCGCGCCGGTGAGGTCGAGGGTCACCAGGTTGTTGGCGAACGGCTGCACCGTGAACGCCTCCTCGTAGGTGACCGGGCCTGCGTCCAGGTCGGCGCGGACGCCGCCCGGGTTCATGAACGCGGCGACCGCGCCCTGCTCGTCGTCGGTGGCCGCGAGCTGCGCGTCCGCGATCAGGTTGCCCAGCGCAGACTCACCGCAGCTGCCGCGAACGTCCCGGCTGCAGGTGGCGAGCAGGTTCTCCTGGGTCTTGGTGATTGCCGTGCTGGTCTGGCCGACCACGCGGCCGGCGACCGGGCCGAGGACCGTCTTGTAGCGGTTGATCAGCTCGGTCTGGTCCGGGTCCTTGGCGACGTCCCGGGTGACCACGACGTTCTCGGCGGTGGCGGTGAGCACGTCACCGGTCTGCCGGTTGATCTTCAGGTCGATGTCGGTGACCAGGCGGCCGAACGAGCTGGCGCTGGTGACCAGCTTGTTGTTGATGTTGCAGTTGTACGCCTGGTGGGTGTGCCCGCTGACCACCACGTCGATCGACGGGTCCATCCGGTTGGTGATGTCGACGATCGGCCCGGTCATCCCGACGCAGTCGTTGATGCCGCCGGTGGCGGCCTGACTGCCGCCCTCGTGCAGCAGCACGACGATGGTCTCGACGCCCTGGGCGCGCAGCTCGGCGGCGTACCGGTTGGCGGTGTCCGCCTCGTCGGAGAAGGTCAGACCGGCGACGCCCTGCTGGCTGACGATCTGCGGGGTGCCCTCCAGCGTCATGCCGATGAAGCCGATCCGTACGCCGTCCACCTTGTGGATGGCGTACGGGGCGAGCAGCGGCTCGCCGGTGGCGGTCTTGAAGGCGTTCGCCGACAGGTACTGGAAGCCGGCGCCCTCGTACGGGGTGCCGTCGGCGCAGCCGTCGACCGGGTGGCAGCCGCCGTTCTGGATGCGCAGCAGTTCGTCGGCGCCCTCGTCGAACTCGTGGTTGCCGACGCTGGCGTAGTCGAGCCCGGCCATCGACAGCGCCTCGATGGTCGGCTCGTCGTGGAACGCGGCGGAGAGCAGCGGGGACGCGCCGATCAGGTCACCGGCGGCGACCGTGATGGTGTTCTTCTTCTCGACCGTCTCGCGCAGCTCGGCCAGGTGGGTGGCGAGGTACTCGACGCCGCCCGCCGGCTGGCCAGCGATGGAGCCGCTGGAGCCGGTCGGCGGTTCGAGGTTGCCGTGGAAGTCGTTGAGGGCGAGCAGGGTGACGTCGACCGGCTTCGGTTCGGCGTCCGCCTGGTCGGGGGTCGTGGCGACCGCGCCGAACGCGGTCACGGCGAGCGCGGTCAGGCCGATGGCGGCCCGACGCATCCCGGGGATGGACATGGAACTCCTCATGGGATTTCCGGCGCGGCGGGCGCCCGGTCGGTGGTTCGCGCCGGGCTCCGGCCCCGCCGTCGGCAGGGTTCGATCGCGGGTGGCAGCGGTGGGGGCCGCCGCCCCGCCGGGGGACAGCCTCTCATCCGCGCCCCGAACGGTCGACCTGGACAGCACAGCAGAGCTGGGAACATCGCCGGTGACCGGGACCGGACGAAGGGACGATTCCGACATGGCCGGCAGGTGACGGCCGACCGTCCCCCGTTGTCGGTGGGTTGGTCTAGAAAGGAGAAACCAGACGGCGTGCGAGCAGAGGATGATCGGATGAGCGGGACCAGCCCGGCGGTGGAAACGGTGCGGTCGGCCGACGGCACCCCGATTGCGTACGAACGGTCGGGCGACGGTCCACCGATCATCCTGACCGGCGGCGCCTTCAACGACCGGTCGACCACCCGCGCGCTGGCCGAGGCGCTGGCGTCGTCCGGTTTCACCGCCGTCAGCTACGACCGGCGTGGCCGCGGCGCGAGTGGCGATACCCCGCCCTACGAGGTGCGCCGGGAGGTCGAGGACGTCGCGGCACTGATCGAGGCGGCCGGCGGCAAGGCACACCTCTACGGGCTCTCCTCGGGCGCCATCCTCGCCGCGTACGCCACGTCGCACGGGCTGCCGGTGACCGGGCTGGTCATGTTCGAGCCGCCGTTCCAGGTCGGGCCGCACGCCGGCTCCCGGCCGGACATCTCGGCCCGCACGGCCGAGCTGATCGCGGCCGGTGACCGCGCCGGGGCGGTCGAGCACTTCCTGGTCACCGCCGTGGGCGTGCCCACCGAGGCGGTGGCCGGGATGCGCGGCGAGCCGATGTGGCCGTTCCTGGAGTCGATGGCGCACACCCTCCCGTACGACGGGCTGATCAGCGGCGACGGCGCCCTCCCGGTCGACCGGCTGGCCGGCATCGGTGTCCCGACGCTGCTGGTGGACAGCGCGGCCAGTCCACAGTGGCTGCGCGACGGTGCCCGGGCCGCGGCGGAGGCGATCCCCGGCGCCCGGCACGTCAGCCTGCCGGGTGGCTTCCACGAGGTGCCGGCCGACACGCTGGCCGCCGAGATGCGCCGCTTCCTGCTCGGCTGACCGTAGCGGCGGGCATGGTGGGCCCGCACGCGACGTACCCGACCAGTTCCGGAGGGCGGTTACCGACCACGCCGGGCGACGGGCGCCCCCGGCCGCCGCGCTCGCCCCGGTGAGCCGGGCCGGCGCCGAGGTCGCCCGGCCCGGCTGGATGACGGGCAGGTCCGCGACCTGCGGGAGTCGGCGGCGGCCCGGAAGCGGCTGGACGATCATCGCAACCCGACCGACGGCAGCGCGGGCAGCGGCAGCGGCGGCGTTGGCGGCTGGGCCTGAGCATCCGGCGCCCACCGCCGCCGCGCCCGGCCGATGGGGCGACGTGCCGGGCTGCCGCTGCCCGCCCGAACGTCAGAAGGTGCAGGTCAGGCCGGCGGCGTGGCTGACCTCGACGGTGTGCGTCACGCAGCCGCCGCCGGTCACCATGTGCAGCAGGAAGCTGGTCGGCTCGGCGACCCAGCCGATCGGCTCGTCCGGGCTCATGGTGAGTGACGCCTGCCGCCAGGTGCTGGGCGCGGTGGTGAGCACGGTGCCGGCGAAGGCCGACGTGACCGGCCGGTGCAGGTGGCCGGTGAGGACCCGGACCACGTGCGGGTGCCGGCCGATCACCTCGGCGAGCGCGTCACCGTCGGCGAGCCGGACGGCGTCGGCGGCGGGGAGGCCGACGTCGATCGGCGGGTGGTGCAGGCAGACCAGGGCGGGCGCCTCGGGCCGGCCGGCGAGCACCCCGTCCAGCCAGCCGAGCTGCTCCTCGCCCAGCCGCCCACCGCCCGACCCGGGCACCAGCGAGTCCAGCACCACGATCGTGACGTCCGGGTGGTCGACGTGGTAGTAGGCGGAGAAGCCGCCGCCCAGCCAGGGCGTACCGCCGAAGGTGTCGAGCAGCGACTCCCGGTCGTCGTGGTTGCCGGCCACCAGGTGCACCGGCAGCGGGAACCGGCCGATCACCTCGCGCAGCGTGACGTACTCGTCGGTGCGACCGTGGTCGACGAGGTCGCCGGTGATGACCACGCAGTCCGGCCGGGGGCGCAGCGCCAGCACCCGGCCCAGGGCGCGGTGCAGCCCGGCCGCCGGCTCGGCGCCGAGCACGCCGGCGGTCAGGTGCGGATCACTGAGCTGGGCGATGAGCATCGTGCCTCCACTCGACCGGTAACCCCCACGCTATCGTCGCGGCCGGCGCCGCGCGGGCCCCCCGGACCCACAGCCCGCGTCCACAGCCTGTGGATAGCACATGTGTACGAAGCTGCCGGCCACGCTCGGGCAAGGGCGGACCGGTCCCGCGCTGAGTACCCTTGATCGCGCCTCCCGGCCCCGGGCCAAGCACCCCTACCTGGAACGACGTGCGAATGGATCACCAGCGAGTCATCCGTGACGTCACGGTCCGCCTCCCCATGGCGTCGACCGCCGTCGAGGCGTGCCAGTGGACCGTCACCGCGCTCGCCCGCTACGCGCCGGCCACCATCTCGGTGCTGCTCCAGGTGCACGACCGGCTCCGCTGCGTCGCGGCGACCGGCTCCTGGCAGGTCTTCTCGACCGTTCCGCCGCGGACCGGGATCGTCGGCCGGGTCTACGACTCCGGCGTGACCGCCGTCGTCCCGGACGTCACCGCGGACCCCGACTACCTTCCGGTACGCCCGGACGTCACCGCCGAGGTGTGCGTACCGGTGCTGGACCCGGCGGGCCGGCCAATCGGCGTGCTGGACCTGCAGTGGACCGGCCCGGTGGACCTCACCCCGTGGCAGGAGACCGCCGAGCGGCTGGCCGCCCGGCTCGGTGCCCGGATCGTGGCGCTCGGCGGGCCGCCGGCGGAGAGCCGCAGCGAGAAGCTGCTCCGGCACGCCGCCGCGCTGACCTCGGCGCCGACCGAGTGGGACGTGCTGGCCGCCGCGGTCACCGCGGCCCGCGACGTGTCGACGCTCCCCGCCGCCGTGCTGCTGCTGGCCGGCCCCACCGGGCCCCGGCTCGACCCGCCGACCGGCGCCCCGGGCGAGCTGGAGACGCGGATCCGGGCCGAACTCGCCGAGGCCGGGCCGGCGGCGCTGGGCCGGGTGATCAGCCGCGCCCACCGTTACGGGGCCGGATACACCCTCGGCGAGCCGGGGCACCCGCCGGTCGCCGACCACGAACCATTGGTCCGGGCGGGCGTGCGCACCCTGATCGTGGTGCCGGTCGGCCCACCCGGCGAGGGTGGCGCGCTGCTGGTCGCCGACGAGCGGCTGCTCCGTCCCGACCCGACCACGGTGAACCTGGTGGAGCTCCTCGCCGGGCAGGCGTGGAGCTGCCTGGACCGGCTGGGCACCCTGGCCCGGCTGCGCGAGCAGGCCAGCTCGGACCCACTGACCGGGCTGCGGCACACCGGGCCGTTCGGCCAGCGGATCGCGTCGGCCACCCCGGGGCGTACCGCCCTGCTCGCCATCGACGTGGACGGCTTCAAGACGGTCAACGACACGTACGGGCACCAGGCGGGCGACCGGGTGCTGGTCAGTCTGGCCCGGGCGCTGGAGGGGGCGTTGCGCCAGGGCGACGAGCTCTACCGGATCGGCGGCGACGAGTTCGTTGCGGTGATCGAGGTGAACCGGCCCGAGGAGGCGGTCCGGATCGCCGAGCGGCTGACCGAGGCGGCCCGGCGCACCGGCCGGACGATCAGCGTCGGCGTCGCCCTGCCCCGCCCCGGCGAGTCGCCGGAGCTCACCCTCCGCCGCGCCGACCAGGCCCTCTACGCCGTCAAACGGCACGGCCGCGACGGCGTCCACCTCGCCGCCGCCTGACCCCGTGGCCCGCGCACGTACAGAGAACGAGTGCCCAAGCGGCGTCGGATAGGCACTCGTTCTCTGAACGAGCGCCGTTCCGTGACCGTGCGGGAGTGCGCGTGATGCGCACGGGTCAGCGGGTGAGTTCGGCGGCGAGGAGTTCGGCGATCTGGGCGGTGTTCAGGGCGGCGCCCTTGCGGAGGTTGTCGCCGGTGACGAAGAAGTCCAGGGCGCGGGGGTCGTCGACGGCGCGGCGGATCCGGCCGACCCAGGACGGGTCGGTGCCCACCGCGTCGATCGGCATCGGGAACTCCCCCGCGGCCGGGTCGTCGACCAGGATCACCCCGGGCGCGTTGCGCAGCACCTCGCGGGCGCCCTCGGCGTCGACCTCGGTGGCGAAGACCGCGTGCACCGCCACCGAGTGGCCGGTGACCACCGGCACCCGGACGCAGGTGGCGGAGACCTTCAGGTCGGGCAGCCCGAGGATCTTGCGCGACTCGTTGCGCAGCTTCAGCTCCTCGGACGACCAGCCGGCGTCGGCTGGCGAGCCGGCCCAGGGCACCACGTTGAGCGCCAGCGGCGCCGGGAACGGGCCGAGCTCGTCGCCGACCGCCTGGCGTACGTCGCCGGGGCGGGAGCCGAGCCCCCGGTCGCCGGCGATCTTGCCGAGCTGGGCGTGCAGCGTGTCCACGCCGGCCTGACCGGCGCCGGAGACCGCCTGGTACGAGGCGAGCACCAGCTCGCGCAGGCCGTACTCGCGGTGCAGCGGAGCGACCGCGACGATCATCGTGAGGGTGGTGCAGTTGGCGTTGGCGATGATCCCCTTGGGCCGGTTGCGCACCTGCTCCGGGTTGATCTCGGGCACCACCAGCGGGACGTCGCGGTCCATCCGGAAGGCACCGGAGTTGTCCACGGCGACCGCGCCGCGGCTCACCGCGATCGGGGCCCAGTGCGCCGAGACGTCGTCCGGCACGTCGAACATCGCCACGTCGACCCCGTCGAACGCCTCCGGGGTGACCGCCTGGACGGTGAGGTCCTCGCCGCGGCAGCGGACGACCTTGCCGGCGGAACGTTCGGAGGCGAGCAGCCGGATCTCGCCCCAGACGTTCTTGCGCCCGGTGAGCAGTTCGCACATCACCGTGCCGACGGCCCCGGTCGCGCCGACCACGGCGAGAGTGGGCAGCCGCGCCACGGGCGCTACCGCCCCGTCCCCGCGTAGACGACGGCCTCGGTGTCGCCGCCGAGCTCGAAGGCGTCGTGGATGGCACGCACCGCGGCGTCGAGGTCGGTGTCCCGGCAGACCACGGAGACCCGGATCTCCGAGGTGGAGATCATCTCGATGTTCACGCCGGCCTGGCCGAGGGCGGCGAAGAAACCGGCCGCCACACCCGGGTGCGAGCGCATCCCGGCGCCGATCAGCGACACCTTGCCCACGTGGTCGTCGTAGAGCAGGCCCTTGAACTTGACCGACTCCTGGATCTTGCTGAGCGCGGCCATCGCGGTCGGGCCGTCGGTCTTGGGCAGCGTGAAGGAGATGTCGGTGCGCCCGGTGCCCTCGGTGGAGACGTTCTGCACGATCATGTCGATGTTGATCTCGGCGCCGGCCACCGTGTCGAAGATCCGCGCGGCGGCGCCCGGCTCGTCCGGCACCCCGACGATCGTGATCTTGGCCTCGCTGCGGTCGTGGGCGACCCCGGTGATCAGTGCTTGCTCCACAGGAAGGTCCTCCATCGATCCGGTGACCATGGTGCCGGTGTTGGTCGAGTATGACGAACGGACATGGATCGGCAAGCCCGCCCGGCGGGCGTACTCCACGCTACGCAGGTGCAGCACCTTGGCGCCGCAGGCGGCCAGCTCGAGCATCTCCTCATAGGTGATCTGCCTGATGTGCCGGGCGTTCGGGACGATCCGCGGGTCGGCGCTGAACACGCCGTCGACGTCGGTGTAGATCTCGCAGACGTCCGCGTTCAGCGCGGCGGCGAGCGCCACGGCGGTGGTGTCCGAGCCGCCCCGGCCGAGGGTGGTGACGTCCTTGGTGTCCTGCGAGACGCCCTGGAAGCCGGCGACGATGACCACCGCACCCTCGTCGAGCGCGCCCTTGAGCCGGC
Organism: Micromonospora sp. LZ34; assembly: GCF_052981855.1. Taxonomy (NCBI): domain Bacteria; kingdom Bacillati; phylum Actinomycetota; class Actinomycetes; order Micromonosporales; family Micromonosporaceae; genus Micromonospora; species Micromonospora sp. LZ34. The sequence goes on along the minus strand of NZ_JBRIQN010000001.1, from coordinate 72,660 downwards.
CGGGGGTGACGTCGATGATGCGGGCCCTGCCGTGCACCGAGGTGGTGATCACCCCGGCCTGCGAACCGGTGAACGAGCGGGCCTCGTAGCCCAGGTTGTGGATCGCCATGGCGAGCAGCGCCATCGAGATGCGCTCCCCTGCGGTGAGCAGCATGTCCAGCTCGCGGCCCGGCGGCAGCGGGCTGACCTGGTTGGCCAGGTCGAGCAGCTCGTCGGTGGTGTCCCCCATGGCGGAGACCACCACCACCACGTCGTCGCCGGCCTTGCGGGCGGCGACGATGCGCTCGGCCACCCGCTTGATCCGCTCGGCGTTGGCGACGGAGGACCCGCCGTACTTCTGCACCACGAGTGCCACGACGGTGCGCTCCCTCCCAGTGACCCTGAGCGTGCCGACGCCGCCGGCACCGGGGCCGGCGGCGCGTGTCAAACGCCCTCAGCCTATCGGGCGGCTCGCGCCGTCGGGTCGGGTGATCCCACGATCCGGCCGACCCGGGCCCGACGGCGTGGCGCGCGACACGCCGGGCGGGGGACCGACGTACGGGTCACCGCGCGTTGGCCGGGCAGCCGAGAATGACCGGGTGCACGCCCATCTCCGTCCCGCCCGACGCCTGGCCGGCCCGCTCGCGCTGGCCCTGCCGGCCGCCCTCGCCGCCTGCACCGCCGACCCGCCCGCGACGCCGCCGCCCACCCCGTCCACCGCGCCCGCCCCCGCCGGGCTGGACGCGGCCCGGGACGAGTTGGCCGCGCTGGCCGCGGCGGCCCAGGACCGGCACCTGGTCGCCAGCTACACCCTGCGCGCGCCGGACGCCCCGGACCGAACGATCGTGGTGACCAGCGCGAACGACGGCACCTGGCGGGTGGACGTGCCGGGCGGGGCGCTCGGTGGCACCGCCGACGTCTCGCTCGCCGCCACCGCCGACGGGCTCTTCCAGTGCGCGCTGCCGTCGGCCATCCGGCCCGAGCCGCCGGGCTGCGTACGCCTCGGCGACCCGGACGACGGGCTGCCCCGCCGGCTGGACCCGCGGGTGCAGCACCCGTTCACCGACTGGCTGGACGTGCTCACGGACCGGCGCGCCCCGCTGGCCGTCTCCCCGGCGACCCCGCCGGCCGGCGCCACCGGCACCTGCTACGCGGTGGAGACCACCTCGGCCTCGATCAACCCACCGCTCGACGTCGGCATCTACTGCTACGACGCCGACGGCACGCCCACCGCGGTGCGGACGGCGTCCGGGACGCTGACCCTGGCCGGGACGCCCGCCCCGGCCCCGGCCACCGTGCAGCTCGCCGGGCCGGTGGTGGAGGGCGAGGAGCCGCTCGGCACCGCCGCCCCGCCACCGCCCGACCCGTCCGAGAGTCCGAGCGCGGGAACGTTCTGACCGTCGTTCCGTTACGGGTGCGATTGCCCACATTCGGCCCCCCTCTCTCGGAGGGTGAAACGCCCATAGGGGACGCTCTACCCATGGCCGACCTGACCCCGCTGCTCGCGATCCGTTGGAGTCCCCGCTCGTTCGATCCGGCCGCGGAGTTGACCCCGGCCGAGGCGTCCTCGCTGCTGGAGGCCGCCCGGTGGGCGCCGTCGGTGGGCAACCGTGAACCCTGGCGGTTCGTCCTGGGGCACCGCGACGACGAGACCTTCAAGCGGATCCTGGTCAACCTCCCCGCGCGGGACCAGCGCTGGGCGGGGCGGGCGTCGGCGCTGCTGCTCGCCGCACACCTGGCCGAGCCGACCGGGCACGCCGCGTACGAGGCCACCGGGCACGCCGCGTACGACCTGGGGCAGGCCGTCGCGCACCTCACCGTCCAGGCCACCGCGCTCGGCCTGCACGTCCGCCAGGTGCTCGACCTGGACCGGGCCGGCCTGGCCGCCGACCTCGACCTGCCGCCCGACGTCCGCCCGTACGCGGCGGCGGCCGTCGGTCAGCTGGGTGACCCGCTGAGCCTCCCCGCCGACCTGCTGCCGGAGGAGACCGCGCTGCGCCGCCGCCGCCCGCTCGCCGACCTGCTGCTGAGCTGAGCCGGCGTTGGCGGGTGCGACGTCGATCTCATAGTCCGGACCTTCCTTCCCACCCCACCACTCATCACGTAGGGTCACCCTGTCATGTGGCGGGCGTACCTCCTCCTTGGTCGCCGCGACGAGGCCTGAAGGCCGGCACCTCGTCGCGGAGTCGAACCGCGCCGTCCAGCAGATCCGAACTTCCTATCGGCACCGCACGGGCATCGTCGCCCGGCACCTCGCCGACACCTTCCGATTGCTGACGCCACATGTTCGCCAGGGAGCATTCCTGATGGCTCAACCCGTCACCGACGCTGAGACCGATCCGATCGCCCGGCAGCGCCCCAGCCGGATGCCGTACCACCGTTACCAGCCGTACCAGCAGCAGTTCCGGATCGACCTGCCGGACCGGCGCTGGCCGACCCGGCACGTCGAGGCCGCGCCGCGCTGGTGCGCCGTCGACCTGCGGGACGGCAACCAGGCCCTGATCGACCCGATGTCGCCCGAGCGCAAGCGCCGGATGTTCCAGCTCCTGGTGCAGATGGGCTACAAGGAGATCGAGGTCGGCTTCCCCTCGGCCAGCCAGACCGACTACGACTTCGTCCGGCAGCTGATCGAGCAGGACCTGATCCCCGAGGACGTCACCATCCAGGTGCTCACCCAGTGCCGGGAGCACCTGATCGAGCGGACCTTCGAGTCCCTGCGCGGCGCGCGCCGGGCGATCGTGCACTTCTACAACTCGACCTCGACGCTGCAGCGCCGGGTGGTCTTCGGGCTGGACCGGGACGGCATCACCGACATCGCCACCTCCGGCGCCCGGCTGTGCCAGAAGTACGCCGAGATCCACACCCCGGACACCGACATCCACTACGAGTACTCGCCGGAGTCGTACACGGGCACCGAGCTGGAGTACGCGCTGGAGGTCTGCGCGAAGGTCATCGAGGTGGTCGACCCCACCCCGGACCGCAAGCTGATCGTCAACCTGCCGGCCACCGTCGAGATGGCGATGCCGAACATCTACGCCGACTCGATCGAGTGGATGAACCGGCACCTGCCCCGGCGGAACAGCCTGGTGCTGAGCCTGCACCCGCACAACGACCGGGGCACCGGGGTGGCCGCCGCCGAGCTGGGGCTGCTGGCCGGCGCCGACCGGATCGAGGGCTGCCTGTTCGGCAACGGCGAGCGCACCGGCAACGTCGACCTGGTCACCCTGGGGCTGAACCTGTTCTCCCAGGGCATCGACCCGATGATTGACTTCTCCGACATCGACGAGGTCAAGCGGGCCGTCGAGTACTGCAACCAGCTGCCGGTGCACGAGCGGCACCCGTACGCGGGCGACCTGGTCTACACCGCCTTCTCCGGCTCGCACCAGGACGCGATCAAGAAGGGCTTCGACGCGCTGGCCACGGACGCCGCAGCGGCCGGGGTGCCGGTCGACGAGCACCAGTGGGCGGTGCCCTACCTGCCGATCGACCCGAAGGACCTGGGCCGCACCTACGAGGCGGTCATCCGGGTCAACTCGCAGTCCGGCAAGGGCGGCGTCGCGTACGTCATGAAGACCGAGCACCAGCTCGACCTGCCGCGCCGGCTCCAGATCGAGTTCTCCGGCGTGGTCCAGCAGGTCACCGACCACTCCGGTGGCGAGGTCGACCCGGGCACCATGTGGGAGATCTTCGCCGGGCAATACCTTCTCGACCACCAGCGCGACCCGGCGGTCACCCTGACCGGCTACGCCATCGGCACCGCCGAGGGCAAGGTCGAGATCGAGGCCCAGGTGGGGCTCGGCGGGCAGCAGCGGTCGCTGACCGCGGTCGGCAACGGCCCCATCGACGCGTACGTCAACGCGCTCCAGTCGGTGGACGTGGCGGTACGGGTGCTCGACTACCACGAGCACGCGCTCTCCTCCGGCGGGGACGCGCAGGCCGCCGCGTACGTCGAGTGCGAGGTGGACGGGCGGACGGTGTGGGGCGTCGGCACCGACGCCAACATCGTCACCGCCTCGATCAAGGCCGTCACCAGCGCCGTCAACCGCGCCCGCGGCTGAGCCCGCGGCGGGTCTCCGGTTTACCGGGGGCCCGCCCGGCTCAGCCGGGTCGGGCGTCCGGGGCGCCTTCCCCGGCCCGCCGCTCCGGCGGGGTGGAGACCGGCAGGGTGTGGCAGGGCTGGGCCGGCGGCGCCTTCCGGGGCGGCCGGTGGACCAGCAGGCCGGCCAGGAGCCCTCCGGCCAGCAGCAGCCCGGCGCACCAGAGCAGCGCGTCGCGGTACGCGCCGGTCAACTCGGCGCGCTGCTCGTAGCCGCTGCCGGAGAGCCCGACCAGCAGCGGCAGCGCGGCGACCGCGAGCAGCCCACCAGCGCGGGCGGCGGCGTTGTTGAAGCCGCTGGCCACCCCGGCGAACCGGTCCGCCACGGCGGCCAGCACCGACGCCGTCAACGGCGCCACCACCAGGGTCAGCCCCACCCCGAACAGCACCACCCCGGGCAGCACGTCCCGCCAGTACGACGCGCCCGGACCTACCCCGCGCAGCAGCAGCAGACCGGCGGCGGCGACCACCGGCCCGACGAGCAGCGGCAGCCGCGGGCCGATCCGCGCCGACAGCGCTCCCGCCCGGGCGCTGCCCACCAGCAGCAGCAGGGTCATCGGCAGCAGTGCGATCCCGGTGCGGAACGCCGACCAGCCGACCACGTTCTGCAGGAAGACGGAGAAGAAGAACATGAAGCCGCCGAGCGCGGCGTAGACCACCACGGTGAAGATGTTCAGGGCCGAGAAGAGCCGGCTGCCGAACAGCCCGGTGGGCAGCATGGCGGTGTCCCCGCGCCGCCGCTCGACCAGCACGAAGACCACCGTGCCGGCCACCCCGAGCAACGTCGCGACTAGCACCGGCGGCGAGTCCGGGCCGCGCGCCGGGGCGTCGATCAGGGCGTACGTGACGCCGGCCAGGGCGAGCGCGCCGAGCAACGCGCCCAGCACGTCGAAGTGCCGGTGCCGTCGGCCCGGTCCCCGGGTGCGGGAGACGTCCTCGTCCCGGCTCTCCGGCACCCAGCGCAGCGCGGCCAGCACCACCAGCACGGCCAGCGGCGCGTTGAGGAAGAAGATCCACCGCCAGGAGAGCGTGTCGATCAGCCAGCCACCGACGAACGGACCGAATGCCGTCGAGACGCCGGCGAGCCCGGACCAGGCGCCGATCGCGCGGCCCCGCTCGTCCGGGTGGAAGCTGGCCTGGAGCACCGAGAGCGAGCCCGGGGTGAGCAGGGCGCCGCCCGTGCCCTGGAGGAACCGGGCCGCCACCAGCCAGGCCGTCTCCTGCGCCAGGCCGCACAGCACCGAGGCCAGGGTGAACCAGACCACCCCGAGCAGGAAGACCCGCCGCCGCCCGAACCGGTCGCCGAGCGCCCCGCCGAGCAGCACGAACGCGGCGAGCGTCAGCAGGTAGCCGTTGACCGTCCACTGGAGACCCGCCACGGTGGCGTCGAGGTCCATGCCGAGCCGGGGCAGCGCAACGTTGACCACCGTGCTGTCGAGGAAGACCATGCCGGAGGCGAGCACCGCCGCGAGCAGGGTGCCTCGGCCGGCGGCGGTGCCGAGGCGGAGCGCGGGGCCGGTTGTGGTCATCCGACCAATCTGCCTCGCACCATTCTCCAGACGCCACGAAACGCCGAAACCTGGTCCGGGTACTGTGCGGGATCGCCGAAAGCCCGCAAGCTGGAGAGGTGTCGTCTGTGCGTACCAGATCAGGACCGCGCGCCGCGGTGACGGCCGCGCTCGCCGCGGCGCTGGCGCTCGGCGCGACCGGCTGCGTTCCGCTCGACGAGCCGACGCAGGCTCCGTCGCCGACCGCCGGGGGCGACCCGGTGCAGCTGCTGGGGCAGCTGACGGTGGCCGGCGCCGGCTCGATGAAGGGCTACAGCCGCAACCGCTTCCCGCACTGGCGGGACACCGGCACGAACTGCGACGTGCGGGACAACGTGCTCAAGCGGGACGGCGAGAACATCAAGCTCTCCGGTTGCAACGTGGTCGGCGGCCGGTGGGAGAGCGTCTACGACGGCCGGGCCCTGACCGATCCGTCCGACGTGGACATCGACCACATGGTGCCGTTGGCCAACGCGTGGCGGTCCGGGGCCGACGAGTGGGACGACGCGAAACGCGGCGACTTCGCCAACGACCTGGACCGGCCGCAGCTGATCGCGGTTTCCGCGACCTCCAACCGGGCAAAGGGTGACCAGGACCCGTCGCAGTGGAAGCCGGCGAACCGGTCGTACTGGTGCCAGTACGCCGCGAACTGGGTGACGGTCAAGCACCACTGGCGGCTCACGGTGACCAGCGCCGAGAAGACCGCCCTGACGGACATGTTGGAGGGCTGCACATGGGCGAGCAACCCGTGACCGGAGACCGGGCGACCACGGCCGGTATGACCGCCGACGGCACCACCGCCGCGGCGGTGCCGGGGGCCGGGATGAGCGCGGACAGCCCGGACGCGCCGTCCGCCGCCGCGCCGGGGGCGGGCATGTCCGCCGACGCGGGCGGGGCGAGCACCGGCCCGCAGCAGCGCACGGCCGACGTCGTGCCCGGCCCGGGCGGGGTGATGACCGACGAGGTCGGCGTGGTCACCGGCGAGCTGACGCTGCGCACCGAGTACGCCGACGGTCAGGTGACGCTGCGGGTGCAGTACAAGGACGCCGACGAGTGGTACGTGGTGACCGGCGGCCGGACGCCGCTTGCCGACCCGGCCGGGCTGGACGCCGTGCACGCGATCGCGGTCGCCCTGCTCAACCGCCCCGAGGGCTGACCGCTCCGGGCGCGCCACCCGGTCACCGGAACACGACGAGCGTGCCACCGCAGTGGCACGCTCGTCGGGGTTGAGCGGGGCGGGCGGGGTCAGACGTACGAGCCGGGCTCGCTGGGGGCGGAGACCACGCCCGGCGCCTCGCCCTCGTCCTCGGGACGGACGATCTGGACCTCCACCTTGTGCGGGCGCAGCTGCCCGCTGGCGATCTGCTCGGCCCAGTGGCAGGCCACCCGGCTGCCGCCGATCTCGCGCAGCGCCGGTCGCTCGTCGGCGCAGCGGGTCGGCTGCGCCCACGGGCACCGGGTGTGGAACCGGCAGCCGGACGGCGGGTTGGCCGGCGAGGGCAGGTCGCCGGCGAGCAGGATCCGCTCCCGCCGGTCCTCCACGTCCGGGTCCGGCACCGGCACCGCCGACATCAGCGCCCGGGTGTACGGGTGCAGCGGCTCGGTGTAGAGCCGCTCGCTCGGCGCCTCCTCGACCAGCGCGCCCAGGTACATCACGCCGACGGTGTCGGAGATGTGCCGCACCACCGCCAGGTCGTGCGCGATCACCAGGTAGGTCAGGCCGAGGCTCTCCTGCAGTTCGTCGAGCAGGTTCACCACCTGGGCCTGGATCGAGACGTCGAGCGCGGAGACCGGCTCGTCGGCGACGATCAGCTCGGGACCGAGCACCAGGGCCCGGGCGATGCCGATCCGCTGCCGCTGCCCGCCGGAGAACTCGTGCGGGTAGCGGGAGAGCGCCCAGCGGGGTAGCCCGACCTTGTCCAGCGTCTCGCCGATGATCTGCCGGCGTTCGTCCCGGTTGGCACCGATCCCGTGCGTCTGCAGGCCCTCGGTCAGGATCGACTCGACGTTCTGCCGCGGGTCCAGGCTCGACATCGGGTCCTGGAAGATCATCTGCATCCGGCGGCGCGTCGACCGCAGCTTGCCTGCCGGGAGCGTGGTCAGCTCGACCCCGTCGAAGAGGACCTCGCCGCTGGTGGGCGGGGTGAGCTGGAGCAGCGCCCGGCCGAGCGTGGACTTGCCGCAGCCGGACTCGCCGACCAGCCCGTACGTCTTGCCCCGGGGGATCCGCAGGTCGACGCCGTCGACCGCCTTCACGTGGCCGATCGTCCGGTCGAAGAGCACGCCCCGCTTGATCGGGAAGTGCACCTTCAGGTCGCGTACCTCGACGAGGATGTCGTTGTCGGTCACGCTGTCTCCTCCTCGCGCGGGGCGGGACCGATGCCCGGCACCGTCGGCGGGTCGTTCGGGACGGCCTGCGCCGGCACCGAGCCGGGCTCGGCGTCGGTCGGAACCGCGCCCCGGACCCCCTCGGCCGGCGTCGTTCCCGGCACCGGCGCCGGGTTGACGCACCGGTAGCTGCGGCCGTCGTGGGCGAGCACCAGCTCCGGCGGCTCGCCGACGCAGGCGTCGACCCGCCGGGTGCAGCGCGGGGCGAAGGCGCAGCCGTCCGGCCAGGGCAGCACGTCGCGGACCGAGCCGGGGATCGGGTTCAGCCGCTCGCCGCGCCCGGCGTCCAGCCGGGGCACCGAGCCGAGCAGCCCCACGGTGTACGGGTGCCGCGGCTCGCGGAACAGCGGACGGCGGCGGGCCGTCTCCACCACCCGGCCGGCGTAGAGGACGTTGACGGTGTCGCACATGCCGGCGACCACGCCCAGGTCGTGCGTGATCATCATCAGCGCGGTGCCGGATTCCCGGACCAGTTCCTTGAGCAGCTCCAGGATCTGCGCCTGGATGGTCACGTCCAGCGCGGTGGTCGGCTCGTCGGCGATCAGCAGCCGGGGCTTGCAGGCCACCGCCATGGCGATCAGGGCGCGCTGCCGCATGCCGCCGGAGAGCTGGTGCGGGTATTCCTTGAGCCGCCGCTTCGGGTCGGGGATGCCGACCCGGTCCAGCAGCGCCGCCGCCTCCTTGGCCGCCGCCTCGCCCTTCATCCCCCGGTGCCGGGTGAGCACCTCGGTCACCTGCAACCCGATCGGGACGACCGGGTTCAGCGAGCTGAGCGGGTCCTGGAAGATCATCGCGATGTCCCGGCCGCGGATGTCCCGCCGGGACCGGTCGTCGAGCTGGAGCAGGTCGGTGCCGTCGAAGACCGCCTTGCCGCCGACGCGCAGGCCGGGCTGCTTGGGCAGCAGGCCCATGATGGCCAACGAGGTGACGCTCTTGCCGCAGCCGGACTCGCCGACCAGGCCGACCACCTCGCCGGCGTCGACCGAGAAGGAGACCCCGTCGACGGCGTGCACGGCCCGCTGGCCGCGCCGGGCGAAGGTGACGGAGAGGTCGTCCACTTCGAGCAGAGACATGCTGACCTACTTCCGCAGCTTCGGGTCGAGGGCCTCGCGCATCGCCTCACCGAGCAGCGTGAAGCCCAGCGCGGTGACGATGATGCCGAGGGCGGGCAGGATCGCCAGCCGGGGCGCGGAGTCGAGGTACTGCTGCGCGTCGGCGAGCATCACCCCCCACTCGGGGATGGAGGCGTCGTTGTTGCCGAGACCGAGGAAGGAGAGCGCCGCGGCCTCGATGATCGCGGTGGCCAGGGTGAGGGTGGCCTGCACGATGACCGGGGCGAGCGAGTTCGGCACCACGTGGGTCAGGGCGATCTTCGGCTTCTTGACGCCCAGCGAGACGGCGGCCAGCACGTAGTCGCTGTTCGCCTGGGAGATCATCGAGCCGCGCAGCAGCCGGGCGAAGACCGGCACCGACACCACGCCGACGGCGATCATGACCGTGGTCAGGCCGGCGCCGAGCAGGGCGGCGATGCTGATCGCCAGCAGCAGGCTCGGCATGGCCAGCAGCATGTCGACGAAACGCATCAGCACGTTGTCGACCGCCCGGCCCCACCGGCCGCCGAGGCCGGCAGCGGCTCCGGCGACCCCGCCGATCAGCGAGCCGACGGCGAGGCCGATCAGGGTGGAGATCACGCCGACCAGCAGGGTCTGCCGGGCGCCGACGATCATGCGGCTGAACTCGTCGCGACCGATGTGGTCGACGCCGAACCAGTTCTCCCCTCGGAAGCCGGGGAATTCGCCGAGGCGGATCTCGCCCTTCCAGAGCTGGGCGTCCGGGGCGTACGGGACGAAGAACGGCCCGAAGATGGCGACCAGCAGGAACAGGCTCAGGATCACCGCGCCGACGATCGCCGCCGGGTTGCGCCGCAGCCGGCGGAACGCCTCGCGCCAGAGGCTGACGCCCCGCTCGTCGTCCCGGGCGGCCAGCTCGGCGAGCCGGTCGATCTTCTCGCGCTTCTTGCCGCTGGTGATCGTCATCGGACCCTCACCCTCGGGTCGATCAGGCTGTAGGAGAGATCGACCAGGAGGTTCACCAGCACGTACACCACCGCGATGATCAGGATGAAGCCCATCAGCACCGGGTAGTCCCGTTGGCTGATCGCGTCGTAGATGAAGGCTCCGATGCCGCTGAAGGCGAAGACCGTCTCGGTCAGCACCGCGCCGGAGAGCAGGCCGCCGGTGAGCAGGCCGATCGAGGTGACCACCGGCAGCATCGAGTTGCGCAGCACGTGCCGGCGCCGGACGACCCGCTCGGTGAGGCCCTTCGCCTCGGCGGTGCGGACGAAGTCCTCGTTGAGCACCTCGAGCACGCTGGCCCGGGTGATCCGGACGATGATCGCCAACGGGATGCTGGCCAGCGCGACGGCCGGGAGCACCAGGTGCCAGAGCGCGTCGGCGGCGGCGTCCCACTCCCGGGTCATCAGCCCGTCGAGGACGAAGAAGTTGGTGACCCGGGTGGCCCCGAGGGTCGGGTCCTGCCGGCCGCTGGACGGGAACCAGCCGAGGTTCTCCGCGAAGATCGCCTTCAGCACGTACGCCAGGAAGAAGACCGGGATGCAGATGCCGATCAGCGACCCGCCGACCGAGGCGTGGTCGAGGAACCGGCCGCGACGGCGGGCGGCCAGGTAGCCCAGCGGGATGCCAAGCCCGATCGCGATCACCATGGCGGTGATGGTCAGCTCGACGGTGCCGGGGAAGCGCTCAACGAACTCGGTGACCACCGCGCGCTTGGTGGAGGTCGAGGTGCCCAGGTCCAGGCGGATCAGCCGCCGGACGAACCGGCCGTACTGCACCAGGATCGGCTCGTCGAGGCCCATGTTGCGGCGGATCGCGGCGCGCATCTCGGGCGTTCCGCGCTCACCGAGGATGGCGGTCTCGGGACCGCCGGGCAGTCGGCGCAGCCAGATGAAGAGCAGGAGGGAGAGCCCGAACAGCGTCGGTATCAGCTGGAGCAGGCGTCTGACGATGAACCGGAACACGGTGGCCTCGAAAGGGGTGTGCGGAGGGTCGCGGGCGGGCGCTGAAGGTTCCAGCGCCCGCCCGCGTTCCTTGCGTCAGGTCAGGACTTGAACTCGGCGTTGGCGTACCGCTCGTCGGTGAGCGGGCTCGCCTTGACCCCGGTCACGTCCTTGCCGAACACGATCGCCGGCGGCGAGTGCGACACCGGGACACCCGGCAGGAAGTCCATGATGGCCTTGTTCAGGGCCTTGTACTTCTCGGTCCGGGCCGCGATGTCGGCCGTGGTGTCGGCGTCCTTGAACTGGTCGAACAGGGCCTTGTTGTTGAAGCCCCACTCGTCCTTCGGCCGGTCGAAGAAGGTGCCGATGAAGTTGTAGCCGTCGCCGTAGTCACCGGTCCAGCCGAGGAAGTGCAGGTCGTGCTTGTTGCCGGAGGTGGTGGCGTTCAGGTAGTCCGGGCTCCACTTCAGCGGGATGGCCTGGACGTTGATGCCGACCGCCTTGAGGTCCGCCGAGAGCAGCTCGAAGATGTCCTTCGGGTTCGGCATGTACGGCCGGGTGACCTCGGTCGGGTAGTGGAACCGCAGCGTCAGGTTCGTCGCGCCGGCCTCGGCCAGCAGCTGCTTGGCCTTCTCCGGGTTGTAGTCGTACTTAGTGACGTCGCCGTTCCAGCCCTCGACGGTGTCCGGCATGAAGTTCTCGGCGACCTTGGCGCCCGGGGGCAGCTTAGAGTCGACCAGCGCCTGGCGGTTCAGCGCGTGGGCGATGGCCTGCCGGACCTTGGGTTCGGCGAGCTTCGGGTTCCCCTTCTGGTTGATCGCCAGGTAGAGGATGTTGAACGCCGGGCGGGTCAGGACGTTGAAGCCCTCACCCTTCAGCGGCTCGACGTCGGCCGGGCCGACCAGGTCGTACCCCTGGATGTCGCCGGAGCGCAGCGCCTGCTTGCGCGCGTTCTCGTCGGAGATGGTCTTGAAGATCAGGGTCTTCAGCTTGGCCTTGGAGCCGGCGTAGTCGTCGTTCCGCTCCAGGGTCAGCGTCTTGTTGGCGACGTCCCAGGACTTGAACTTGAACGGACCGGTGCCGGTCGGGTGCTCCATCGCGTACGACGGGTACTTGATGTCCTCGGCGGTGCCGGTGACGTTGCTCGCGTCGTACTTCTCCAGCGCCGCCGGGCTGTGGATGGAGAACGACGGCAGCATCAGCGCGGCCGGGATCTTGCTGGAGACCCGGGTGAAGGCCAGGTCGACCGTGGTGGCGTCCTTGGCGGTGCAGGACTTGAAGAGGCTCGGCGGCAGCTCCGGGTCCTCGTTCTTGGCGAAGCCGCCCATGACGTCCTGCCAGTACGCCGTCACGTCCGGGCTCTGCATGAGGCCCTTGGCGTTGTACCAGCGGTCGAAGTTCTTGCAGACCGCCTCGGCGTTGAAGTCGGTGCCGTCGTGGAACTTCACCCCGGAACGGAGCTTGAAGGTCCACGTCGTGCCGGCGGCGTCCGGGGTCCAGGACTCGGCGAGCCCGGGAGAGACCTTGGTGCCCCCCTCCTCGGGACGGACCAGCGTCTCGAAGACCTGACGCGCCACGCGCAGCGACTCGCCGTCGCTGGCCATGCTCGGGTCGAGCACCTTCGGGTCTCCGGCTACGCCGAAGACGAGGGTGTCCTTCTTGCTACCGCCGGAACTGTCATCGCGGTTGCTCTCGGCGCAGCCTGCTACCGCGAGGGCCGCGACCGCGACGGCCGCGATCGCGGCCTTCGGCCTGGATGCACGCATGGTGCTTCACCTCGTCCTTGGGGGTACGGACAACGTGGTGACAGGGGTCACCGATGGCGGTGACCTTAGCTGCCGTTGCGACCAGCGGGAAACTCTTGACGAAGCGGTTGGTACCGGATCGTGTCTTAACCGATGCTCCCTGCGCCGAAGGGCCCGTCGGGGCGCCGCCAAAGGGGCAGTTTGTCCCTGTTCAACGATGCAGATTTGTTACATCGACCGTCGCCGCGGTTGACCACATGTCAGAACTCAAAGTGGACATCGGGCCCAGTTCCCGAAGCCCCGAACGACGACGGCCGGCGCCGGAGAACGGCACCGGCCGTCGCTCGGCCCCGGGTGGCCTCAGACCGCCCGGCGGCCCTCGAACGCGCGGCCGAGGGTGATCTCGTCGGCGTACTCCAGGTCGCCGCCGACCGGCAGGCCGCTGGCGAGCCGGGTCACCGCGATGCCCATCGGCTTGACCATCAGGGCGAGGTAGGTCGCGGTCGCCTCGCCCTCGGTGTTCGGGTCGGTGGCGAGGATCAGCTCCCGCACCGCGCCGCCGCCGAGCCGGGTCATCAGCTCCCGGATGCGCAGGTTGTCGGGCCCGATCCCCTCCAGCGGGTTGATCGCCCCGCCGAGCACGTGGTAGCGGCCGCGGAACTCACCGGTCCGCTCGATCGCCACCACGTCCTTGGGCTCCTCGACCACGCAGAGCACCTCGTCGCTGCGGCGCGGGTCGCGGCAGATCCGGCACTGCTCGCTCTCGGCGACGTTGTAACAGGTGGTGCAGAACCGCACCAGCTCCTTGACCTTGCGCAGCGCACCGGCCAGCCGGTTCACGTCGGCCGGATCGGCGGACAGGACGTGGAAGGCGATCCGCTGGGCGCTCTTCGGGCCCACGCCCGGCAGCCGGCCCAGCTCGTCGATCAGGTCCTGGATGGCACCTTCGTACATGTGCCGGCTCAGAACCCGGGCAGGCCGAGGCCGCCCATGCCGCCGGTGACCGGCCCCATCTTCTGCTCCGTCAGCTCGCGGGCCGCCTCGGCGGCGTTGTGCAGGGCCGCGACGACCAGATCCTCCAGGGTCTCCACGTCCTCCGGGTCGACCGCCTTCGGATCGATCTTGATGCTCTTGACCTCGCCGGTGCCGGCGACGGTCGCGGTCACCAGCCCACCGCCGGCGGTGCCGGTCAGCTCGGCCTCGGCGAGCTCGGCCTGCGCCTTGGCGATCTGCTGCTGCATCTTCTGCGCCTGCTTCAGCATCTGCTGCATGTTCGGCTGTCCACCTGGGCGCACGGGATGGCTCCTTCTCGCATTCGTCTGCTCGGCCGCCGCCCAGCCTAGTCGCCCGGTGTGACCGGCCTCGCCCGGCGCGGCGCTTCCCCGGCCGGTGGCTGCCGGCGCACGATCACGGGGTCGATCAAGGGAGGCCCGATGTCCGCCGGGCGCTACGCCGCCGCCCGGCAGGGCTACCCGCGCGACCTGGCCCTCGTCCCGGCCGCGTGCTGGTCCGATCGCGGCTCGTCAACGAAGGCCAGCGGCAGGGCATTTCGTCGACGACCGTCATTCCGCTCTGGCATGAATATGACGGAGTGGAATGACGGTCACCGCGAGGGTCCGCGCCGGCGGGCCGTGCGGGCAGGTCATCGAGGTGTACGCGGTCGCGCTACCGGGCGTCGACCTCGTTGATCTTCTCGGCGCCGAACGCCTCGCGGAGCAGCCGTACCGCCTGCTCCTCGCTCGACTCCCGGGCGGTCTTCTCGTCGATGACCTCGTCCAGCGGCTCGTCACCCGGGTCGAAACCCTCGTAGACCGGGCTGGTCGGGGCCGCCGGCCGGGCCGCGCCGGGCCGGACCGGCCCGTCGAAGTCCGGGTCGTACGGCGGCTCGCCGGCCCAGTCGGCGTCCGCGGTCTGCCGCGCCGCCTGGGCGGTACGCGGGCCACGCCCGGCCGCCGCCGCCCGGGCCGCGGCGATCGCGCTGCTCACCGGGGCGCCACCGGCAGCCGGGGCGGGCTGCTGCGCCGGGGCGGGCTGCTTCGGGGCAGCGGCCGCCGGGGTCGCGGTAGCCGGACCGGACGCGGGCGCCGAGGTGGGCGCACCGCCGGACGGGGCGTCCCCACCCGGGCGGGCCGCCGCGGGCCAGTCCCCCTCCGGCTCCGTTCCACCGCCGGCCGGGGCCGACGCCGAGCCGCCGAGGCGGGCCGGCTCGGGCCAGTCCTCGTCGTCGCCCGCGTCGGCGGCGGCGCCGCCCGCACCGCCGGACCGGCCGGCGCCGCCCCGGGGGGCGGCAGCGGGCGGCGGGCCGCTCGACTGGGCGGCCGACCGGGTCGGCGCGGGCGCGGCCGCGGCGGCACGCGGGCCGCCGAGCGACACGCCGCCCCGCTCGCCGGCCACCTCGCAGCGGATCTGCCAGCGCCCGCCCAACTCCTCGTAGAGCCCGTCGGTGAGCACCGCCGCGTGGTCGGACATCATCTTGGCCAGCACCGTCGACTTCACGGTCAGCACCAGGGTGTCGCCGTCGAGGTCGCGGACCACCGCGTCACGCATCAAAGCCGCGATCCGCTTGTTGGTCCGGTTGACCTTGCCGACCACCTCGGGCCAGACCCGGCGTACCGCGACCGCGTCGAGCGCGCCGGGCGCCGACGCGCCGGGGCGGGGCGGGGCGGGGGTGGCCGGATCGGGCATCACCGCCTCCGGGCGTACCGCCCGCCGGGGCGCCGGGGCGGCGTCGGGCGCCGGCCCCTGCTCCGCCCGGGCACCCGCCTCCACCGCGCGGAGGGCGCTCGTCGGGGCGGGTGCGGCAGCCGCCGGCGGGCCGGCGGTCTCCGGCTGTGGCGCGGCGACAGCCGCCGCCGGGGCGGGCGCCGCCGGGCGTACGGCCGGGGCGTCGGCGACCGGCGCGGGGCCGGCGGCGACCGGCGGCAGGTCGGCGCCGCCCAGGGTGAACCGGCGCTCCATCCGCTCCAGGCGCTGGAGCAGGCCGCCGGTCGAGTCGTCGACGCCGGGCAGCAGCATCCGGGCGCAGATCAGCTCGAGCAGCAGCCGGGGCGCGGTGGTGCCGCGCATCTCCACCAGCCCGTTGTGCACAAGGTCGGCGCAGCGGGACAGCGTGCCCGGGCCGAGCCGCTGGGCCTGGGCGGTCATCCGCTCGATCTGGTCGGCCGGGCCGTCGATCAGGCCCTTGACGGCGGCGTCCGGCACCTGCTGGAGCACGATCAGGTCGCGCAGCCGCTCCAGCAGGTCGGAGGCGAAGCGGCGCAGGTCGTGGCCGGCCTCGGCGACCCGGTCGACGGTGGCGTACGCGGCGGCGCCGTCACCGGCGGCGAGCGCGTCGCACATCTCGTCGATCAGCGCCGAGTCGGTGACGCCGAGCAGCGCGGCGGCCCGGGAGTAGGTGACGCCCTCCGGGCCGGCGCCCGCGATGAGCTGGTCGAGCACGGAGAGGCTGTCCCGCATGCTGCCTCCACCGGCGCGCACCACCAGGGGGAAGACCGCCGGCTCAACGTTGACGCCCTCGGCCTCGGTGAGCTGTTCGAGGTACGGCCGGAGCACCTTCGGCGGGAACAGCCGGAACGGGTAGTGGTGGGTCCGCGACTTGATCGTGCCGAGGACCTTCTCCGGCTCGGTGGTGGCGAAGATGAACTTGACGTACTCCGGTGGCTCCTCGACCAGCTTGAGCAGGGCGTTGAAGCCGGCCGACGAGACCATGTGCGCCTCGTCGATGATATAGATCTTGAAGCGGCTGCTGGCCGGCGCGAAGAACGCCTTCTCGCGGAGCTCGCGGGCGTCGTCGACGCCGCCGTGGCTGGCCGCGTCGATCTCGATGACGTCGATCGACCCGCCGCCGTCGGGGGCCAGCGCGCGGCAGGACTCGCACTGCCCGCACGGCTCGGGGGTGGGGCCCTGCTCACAGTTGAGGGAGCGGGCCAGGATCCGGGCGCTGGAGGTCTTGCCGCAGCCCCGCGGGCCGGAGAAGAGGTAGGCGTGGTTGAGCCGGCCGCTGCGCAGCGCCTGCGACAGCGGCTCGGTGACCTGCTCCTGGCCGATCATCTCGGCGAAGGTACGCGGCCGGTACTTGCGGTAGAGCGCCAGTGCCACTCGTCCCGCCTCCTCTCGACCGAGCCATTCTGCGCCGGTCCGCCGCCGCTGACCACCCACCCCGCCGGACCGGCGAGGGCGGCGCCACCTTGATCACACACGCCGTGCGGGATGTTCCGGAAACCCGACATCCGGTGTGTCGAGTGGATCAACGGGCCGCAGAGACAGAAAGGCCTCCCGTGCACCCGGCAGAGCTCGCTTATCCTTGCTGCCTTCCGGCCCTGGGGAGGTTCACGAGGTACCGCCGCACGGGAGGTGCCACAAGCGTACCCGACCGCCGGCCGATCCACCGGGGGTGGTGGGGTGGGCGATCCCGCCGGGACCTGTATCCTGTTCGACGGAGGATTCGCCTAGAGGCCTAGGGCGCACGCTTGGAAAGCGTGTTGGGTTAACACCCTCACGAGTTCGAATCTCGTATCCTCCGCTCTCTTGAGCAGGAAAAGCGACAGGGCCGGCCCGTCAGGGACGGCCCTTCGTCGTCTCTGCCGTCGCTCGACCCGGTTTTCGGCCGCGCCGTCCGTTCAGGTGGAGGGGATGCCCGGTCGTCGCCCGCCCTGCCCGTTCGTCTGGTTACGGCGATCGACCCGCCCCTCTACGGTTCGGGGCATCCATGGAGAGCGGGGGTTCTCATGCGTCGCAGCATCGCGAGCGTATCTGTTCTGGCGGTTATAGCCGGTTTGACAGTCAGTGTCCCGGCGCAGGCCGCGGAGGGCGTCCAGACCATCACCCGGGACGGCGTCGTCCTCCAGCACCACCGGGTGGCGAAGACGGCCACCCCGGTGACGGGCACGGGTGACACCCGCTCCGACTTCGACGGCGACGGCGTCGACGACGTCGCGGCCACCGGCGACCCCTTCTACTACAGCCTGCCGCAGAACCCGACGGGTGTGGTCGCCGTGCGCTACTCGTCCGCCCCGCAGGTCGACTACTTCCTGGGTGTCCTGTCGTTGTCCGACGGTGGGTGCGGATGCTTCGGCCTGGCGCTGGTGGCGGGGGACTTCAACGGCGACCGTTACGACGACCTGGCGATCGGCGACATGGACGAGGTGGATCCCGGAAACAAGGCACACGCCGGCGGGGTCTGGGTCATCCCGGGCAGCAGCACGGGCCTGGTGGTCGACTCGGCGGTCCACTTCAACCAGAGTTCGCCGGGCGTTCCCGACGGCCCCGAGAACTACGACCGGTTCGGTGCCGCGCTCGCGGCCGGCGACATCAACGGGGACGGCCGTGACGACCTCGCGATCGGCGCGTACGGGGAGTCCATCGGAAGCAAGGCGGACGCCGGCGCGGTCACCGTCCTCTTCGGTGGATCGACCGGCCTCACGGCCACCGGCGCCCAGTACCTCCAGCAGGACCAGGCGGCGGTGCCCGGGGCGGCCGAGCGGGGCGACCAGTTCGGCTTCACACTGGCGATCGGGAAGGTCGACAACAACCGGTACAACGACCTGGTCATCGGCGCTCCCCGGGAGAACGACGGCGTGTCCTGGGACGGCTCCGGCATGGTCACCCTGATGTGGGGGTCGCCGAGTGGGGTGTCGTCCACCGGGGCCACCGCGGTCACCGGCGCGGGGGTGGGCCCCGCGATCGGCCACAGCGAGACCATCGCCTGGTACCTGGGTGACGCGCTGGCGATCGGCGACGTGAACGGCGACGGGCTGGGCGAGGTGGTCGCCGGGGCACCCGGCGCACAGACCCCGCACCTCAACGGCGGACTCGTCGCGGTCTTCACCGGCCGCTCCGGCGGCCTGTCCGCCAGCGCCGTACGGATCATCACCCAGCGCACGGCCGGCGTGCCGGGAGACCCGGAGGACGAAGACCGCTTCGGTGGGACGCTCGCGACCGGCGACGTGACCGGCGACGGCAGGGCGGACGTGCTGATCGGCGCCCCCGGCGAGGCCATCGGCTCGCGGACCGAGGCCGGCATGGTCACTCTGCTCAAGGGCTCCGCCAGCGGGCTGACCGGAAGCGGCGCCCAGGGCTTCGACCAGAACCACCAGATCCTCCCGGACACCGCCGAGAGCGGAGACAAGTTCGGCGCCTCCGTCGCCCTGTTGAACCTCAACGGCGACCCCGGATACGACGCCGTCGTGGCATCGACGGGTGAAGAGGTGGCCGGCGACATCGCCGGATACGAGTCCGGGGTCCTGATCCCGTTCCGCGCCGGCACCGATGGGATCGTCGCGCTGAGCACCTCGTGGAGCGGCCTGGCCCTGCGCACCGAGATTGTCTGGCCCCAGCGGTACGGCGTGCGGATCGCCGGGCCGCAGAGCGGCGGCCCGATCTACTGACGCCTCCTCCGCCGCCGGAGCAGCATGAAGGGCCGGTCCCGCACGGGGCCGGCCCTTCGTCGTCCCGCGTCAACCGGTCAGAGCTTCCGGCCCTGCGCGTCGCGGGCGAGGATGCCGTCCAGCCGCACGCCGGGCGCCAGCTGTGCCGGGTCGAACCAGAAGATCACCACCTGCGGGTCCTCGCTCCACCGCGCCAGCCGGGCGGCGATCTGACGGCCGTCGGCGGTGCCGACGATCCGCGCCGCGGGACCGACGAAGTATCCGAAGGTGGGCACCGGGGCGGGGTTCGGGCGGGTTCCGGACTGGTCGCGGCCGATCTGGTGGAATCCCGGCCGGCGGTCGCTGCCCTCGACGTCGTTGGCCAGAAAGTCCGAGATCAGCTCCCCGTCGGCGGTGCGGCGGCCGGCGACCAGTCCGATCGTCACCTCGGGTAGCTGGGGCACGTCCACCGGGACGAAGTAGAGGACCCGCTCCTCAGTGCCGTACCGGATCCCCGTGTCGACCACCCCGCCGACCGGCCGTGGTGCCGGCTCCCGCGGGCTCGCCGTGGGGCCGACCGCCGGTGCGGTGGCGGCCGGGACGCTGCGCCGCTCCGGGTCGGGCGGGCGGGTCTGCTGTACGCCGACCGCGACGCCGACGGCGACCACCACCACCGACAGGGCCGCCGCGCCGGTCCCGGCGAGCCGGCGACGCCGGCGCAGGCGGCGACCGTCGCGCAGGATGGCGGTCAGGTCCAGGCTGGGCCGATCGGGCCGTTCGGCCGCCCGCATGGCCTGGCGGAGCTCGTTCACGTCGTTCATCGGCGCGCCCCGAGGGTCTCCGGGGCGTCGGCGCCGACGATACGCAGCTTCTCCAGGGCGCGGGAACTGGTGCTCTTGACCGTCCCGACCGAGACGTTGAGTTCGCGGGCCACCTGGGTCTCCGGCAGGTCGAAGTAGTAGCGCAGCACGACGATGGCGCGCTCGCGAGGGCTGAGCGTGCCGAGGATGGCGAGCAGCCAGCGGCGGGTGGCGACCTCGTCCGCCACGTCGCCGCGGCGTTGCTCGGGGAGGTTCTCGCTGGGGTACTCCCGGATCGGCCGCCGCCAGCCGTCCACCAGGTGGTTGACCAGCACGGACCGGGCGTACCCGTAGGCGTCGTCGTTCCGGATCCGGGACCACGACGCGTACGTGCGGACCAGCGCGGTCTGCGCCGCCTCCTCGGCCTGGTGGTAGTCGCCGGTCATCAGGAAGGCGGCGTGCACCAGCCGCCCGGACGCCGTCCGGGCGAACTCGACGAACTCCTCGTCACCCCGGGCCATGCCGGCCCTTCCCACAGCTCACGCGGGACAGGACGAGCGGGGCGGCGGAAAGGTTGAGCCCGCAGGAGATCAACTTTAGGGCCGGGCCACCCGTCCTCCTCGCTACGCAGCACCGGCCGGCGCTGTGCGGCGAGGGGAGACACATGACAACGAAGCCTACGGGCCGGGCTCGCGCCAGCCTCGTTCCGGCGCTGGCAGCCCTGCTGCTGACCGCGCCGTTGGCTGGCTGCACGCCGGCGGCGGGTCAGCCAGCGGCGCCGGCCACGGGTCAGGCGGCCGGGACGGCCACGACCTCCGCGCCGCCATCGGTGCCGGCACGGCCGCGATCCGCCGCCATCAGCTATCCGGCCGACGGCGGCAACCGGTGGTACGGCGCCGCCGCCGAGACGCCGGCCCCACGCGGTACGGGGAGACTGCTGCGCTACCGGGTGGCGGTGGAGCGCGACATCCGGGGCCTGCCGGTGGCGGAGTTCGCGGCGGAGATCACCAGGACGTTGAACGACCCGCAGGGGTGGACCGCCGACGGGGAGCTGAGACTGCGCCGGGTCGGCTGGGGCCAGTCGGCGGACTTCACCATCTACCTCGTCACCCCGGGCACTCGCGACGAGTTGTGCCAGGACGTGTCGGACGGCTACACCTCCTGCCGCAACGGCGACCGGGTGGTGCTGAACGTGGCCCGTTGGGTGAAGGGGGTGCCGGGCTACGGCACGAGCCTCGCCACCTACCGGCGGTACATGGTCAACCACGAGGTCGGGCACCGGCTCGGCATGGGTCACGAGCGGTGCCCGGGGCGGGGCCGACCGGCACCGGTGATGCAGCAGCAGACGCTGGGCCTGCACGGCTGCACCGCGAACGCCTGGCCGTACCTCGACGGTGAGCGCTACACCGGCCCGTCCGGGGCGTACGACGACCCCATCCCACCCCGCGAGCGAGCCCGGCAGGCCTGACCCCCCTCACCAGGTAGCCCCCAGCCTCCAAGGAGATCTTGGAAGGAAAGGGCCCTTACCGGGGCCCTTTCCTTCCAAGATCTAGGAGTCGCCGGGCAGGGACGGGCGGCAGGCGGTCAGTCGCGGGGGCAGGTCCAGGTGAGGAAGCGGTCAGCAAGGTCGGGTGGCGGGAGCCCGGGGGTCGAGGTCGGCGAGTTGGGTGGTTGTGGCCCGACGGCCGCCACGGCTGGTCCCCACCGGCCCCGCGGGCGCGGGGTCCGGTGGCGCGGGACCGCGAGGGCTACCGGACGCGGTCGAGGAAGGCCAGCGTGCGCTCGGTGAGCAGCGCGGCGGCCTCCGGGACGTACGCCGGCAGGCTGCTGTCGGCGAAGAGGTGCTGGCCGCCGGGGTAGAGGAACAATTCGGCGTCGTCGGCCTCGGCGACCAGGGCGCGGGCCGCGTCGAGGTCGCCCTCGGCCACGAAGAACTCGTCCGCGTCCATCCCGTGGATCTGGACCGGCACCCCCTTCGGCCACGCCCCGCCGAACTCGGAGGTCGGAAGGCAGGAGTGGTAGAACAGCGCGCCGGTCGCGCCGGGCCGGGTCTGGGCCAGCGCCTGCGCCGGCATCACCCCGAGTGAGAACCCGGCGTAGACCAGGGCGTCGGGCAGCCCGTCGGCGGCTCGCCGGCCCCGCTCGAGGACCGTGCCGAACCCGACCTTCCGGCCGTACGCCAGACCCTCGTCGAGGGTGTCGAAGACCTGGCCGTCGTAGAGGTCGGGCAGGTGGACGGTGTGGCCGGCGTCCTCGAGGCGCGCGGCGAAGTCGCGGACGCCGGGGGTCAACCCCTGCGCGTGGTGGAACAACACAATCTCGGCCATCGGCGTCCCTCTCCCTGGGCGGTGCCTCGTCAGCCTGTCGATGGCCATGATGTCCTGAGGCACTGAAACAACGTCGGCAACGACCCGGCGGAAGCCACGGAACCCGTCGTACACATGTTCCATCCACAGCCTGTGGATGCCGGAGGGATCGGATGAGCTACCAGCTCAGCGCGGTCGTCGCGGACGCCGAGCTGCTCCGCGAGCAGACGGCCGAGCTGGATCACGCGGTTTGCGGCGAGTTGCGCCAGGACTTCGCCCTGCTGCCGGTCACCCCGCAGCTGGTCGAGGAGTTGACCGGCGCCCTGCCCGACTTCTCGGTCGAGGCGCGCGACGTCGAGCACCCGTTCGACCTGGTCCTCTCGCCGGCCCTGAGCGAGGTGTTGGCGCGCTGGTCGCGGCAGGGCCCAGTGGCGTACCTGGAGGCGGAGTTCGCCGGGGGCGCCGGCTACCAGTCGGCGGCGGTCTGGCTCGGGGGCAGGCTGAGCTGGGGCCCGCGGGTGGAGGCGGTCTTCGACGGACCCCGGGCGGAGTGGCCGCTCAACGCGGCGCTGCTCCGGCTCGGCGTGGAGCCCGGACCGTGGATCGACCCGTTCGCGGAGCTGGGGCTGCACGTGGAGCGGAGCACCGAGGGCTGGCTGGCCCACGGACGCCGGAGACTGAGCGCCGACTACTGGGACGAGCTCGCCGAGGAATGGGAAGACCGGCAATCTGCCGGCTAGCAGCAACCTGAACGCCCCGGTCCCGTTGGAGACCCGGGGGATTCCATGAAATTGCGACAATTCGCCTTTATCGCGGCGCTGGTGACGGCTGCCTCCGTGGCCGGCAGCGGCGTCCGTCCACATGCGCCGGTCAGTGGCCGGCCGACCGGCGTCGCGCAGGTCGTCGGCCTCGACGGGCTGCCCGACATCGAGTTCGGCGACACCGAGAGCGAGCTGACCCGGCGGGGCATCCTGCGTACCGACGTGGCGGCCTGCGGGCCGACGCTGGCCGGGCACGAGACGGTCAGCCCGGTCTTCGTCGAGGACCGGCTGGTGCTGCTCTGGCTCGGCGACCCGGTACGCACCCCGGAGGGCGTCACCGCCGGCACCCCGGTCGACCAGGTCCGGGCGCACTACCCGGACGCCGTCCGGCTACGCGCTCCACAGGGGACGTACCGGTTCGACGGGCTGCTCGCCCGCCGCGGCGACCGCGCGTACCTCTTCCTGCACGACGGCCGGACGGTTCGCAAGATCATCACAGGGTACGCCGACTGGGCGCGACGCCTCTTCGACGAGGGCCAGGGCCCCTGCTGACCGCGGGTTGTGCCGGCGGCCCGCGGACGGTAGAGACGACGCATGCGTCGGGTGAGCACGATCGTCCTCTCGGTGATCTGCGTCGCGTTGCTCGGCGTCGCCACCAACGTCGCCACCGGCGCGCTGCCGCAGGGCTGGTCGCCGTACCTCTGGGTGGCCTGGCCCCTGCTCATCCTCCTGGTGCTGGTCCTGGTCGTGGTGGAGGTGTCCGGGGCGCGGGAGCCGCGCGGGGTCGGCCCGGCATCGGAGGCGCGGGCCCGCCGGGCCCTGCTGGACCGGGTCCGCCGCTACTGGGTGACCAGCGTGCTGGACCGCTCGCTGCACGAGGAGGTCCGGATCGAGTTGGGCATCACGGCCACCGCCGACGACCGCCGGCACCCGTGGACGGTACGGGCCAGCCACCGGGACGGGTTCGCCGACGTCCTCGACGCCCGTACCGCGATGTCGGCGCTCTTCGACCGGCTCGACCGGGCGGTCGTGATCCTCGGCGCGCCGGGGTCCGGCAAGACGACGACGCTGCTGGAACTCGCCCGCGACCTGCTCGACCGGGCCGAGGCCGACCCGGAGGCGCCGATCCCGGTGGTGCTCAACCTCGCCTCCTGGGCGACCCACCGCCGGCCGCTCGCCCGCTGGCTGGTCGAACAGCTCACCGAGCGGTACGGCATCCCGGCCGAGCAGGGGTCGGCCTGGGTGGTGGCCGGCGAACTCCTTCCCCTGCTCGACGGGCTCGACGAGGTGGCCGAGGAACACCGGGAGGCCTGCGCCCGGGCCATCGCCGAGTTCCACGCCGGCCAGCCGCTCACCCCGATCGCCGTCTGCTGCCGCAGCGCGGAGTACGAGCGGCTCGCCAGCGAGCTGCCGGTCTACGGCACCGTCACCCTCCAGCCACTCACCCGGGACCAGATCGAGCGGTATGTCGAACGGGCCGGACTGACCGGGTTGCGGGCCGCGCTCGCCGCCGACCCGGACCTGTGGCAGCTCGCCGACTCGCCGCTGCTGCTCAGCATCATGGCCCTCGCGTACGCCGACCCCATGGACGCCCAGCCCACGCGAGCGGAGTCCGGGCCGGCGGGCACCAGCCGCCAGCGGCTCTTCGCCCGCTACGTCGACACGATGCTGCACCGTCGCCCGCACCCGCGCTACCCGGCCGAGCGGACCACCGCCTGGCTCACCACGCTGGCCACCGAACTACGGCGCCGCAAGCAGACCGTCTTCGTGCTCGACCTGCTCGACGAGGGCTGGTCGCCCCGGTACGCCGCCGCCCGGCTGGGGAGCCTGGTCGCCCGGCTCGCCTGCATGCTCGCCCTCGGGTTGGTGCTGGTGGCCGCCGGATGGTGGCTCGCCGGCCGGGCCGGTCTGGTCGCCGCGGCCGCGCTGCTGACCCTCACCGTGATGCTGCACCTCACGCACTACAACGACCTGCGGCTGCTCAGCCGGGTCACCGGCCGCCGGCGGGACCTACCGGGCGGCCAGGGGTGGCTGGCGAGTGCGCCGCCGAGCCTGGTGGCCGTCGTGCTGGATCAGCCGAACATCGTGCTCCGGATCGGGCCGGCCGCCCTCGGCGTCGGCCTGCTCGGCGGCGGAGCGGGCACCGACGACCCGGCCTGGGACGCCGCCCTCGGCTACGGCGCCGGCTTCTTCCTCGCCGCTGTCGTCGCGTTCGCGGCGCTGGACAGCGCCCTGGCGGCGCTCTCCCTCCGCCCACCCGAACTCGGCACCGACCGGCGTGAGCTGCCCAGCCCGCTGTTGCGCCAGCGCCTCGCCTTCACCCTGCGCGGGTTGGCGCCGCTCGGGCTGGTCACCGGCTTCCTCGCGGGGTCGGTCGTCGCGCTGGCCACGGGACGCGTGGCGGACGGCGTCCGGTTCGGAGCCGTGGTCGGCCTCGGCGCGATGCTGCTGGTCCTGATCCTGGTGGCGCTCGGCCCGATGGTCGAGCAGTGGCTGCTCCGCCGGCGGCTCGACCGTCAGCAGGTGGTGCCGTACCCGCTGCTGCCGTTCCTGACCTACGCGGTGCAGTGCCTCTTCCTCCGCCAGGTCGGCGACGGATACATCTTCGTGCACCGGGAACTGCTGGACCACTTCGCGGCCGGCCCGGAGGCGATCCCCCGCCAGCCGGCGGAGCCGGCGACCGAGCCGGTCGCGGAGAGCCGGCCGGCCCGCTGAGGTCACCGGCGCGGTGCGGCCCCAGTCGTGGTGGTGACCGTCGGGGTGGGACGGAAGGAGACCTGCACGGTGACGGACCGGCTCGCCCCCAAGTGGGCGGCGTCGCCGAGGAAGGTGACCGTGTAGGTGACGGCCCCGAGGGCCCGCGGGATGTCGGAGAAGGAGAACGTCCCGGTCCCGGTGGTGGTGACGGTGGACAGGACGTGGGTGCCGGTGACGTCCTTCCGCACCACCTGCAGCTGCCGCGGCCCCGGCGCGGACGCGTCGGTGAACGCCAGCGCGCCGGTGACCGTGAGTGTCGCCCGGTACCTGCTCGTCGACGGCGCGGAGAGCGTGAGCGAGGATCCGGTCCTGGTGAAGTCCGTCAGCAGACGCAGGGTGGGCTTCTTCCCGTACTGGTCGGTGGTGACGGCGTAGAGCGTGCCGTTGTCGGCGCTGACGGCAAGGCCCTGCCGCTCCAGGTAGGTGTCCTGCGGGAGGTCGTACCGGCGGACCAGCGTCCCGTCCGGCCGCTCGACGTGGATGCTCGACGTCCTCGCCCAGTCCGACCTGTCGGTCACCCCGAGGATGACGAAGGCGCCGTCCGGGGAGGTCGTCACGGCTGTCGGGTACGTGCCGGACGGATACCTGCCCGCCGCCGACAGGTCCGTCGTCGAGAGCGCCACGTGTTCGTTGGCGATCGAACGGTCGCCCGTGTCGGGATCGAAGAAGTGGGAACAGGCCAGGATCAGCTTGCTGGCGTCGGACGTCAGCGCGGCGTCATGGAGGCCGGTGCAGCTGTCCCCCGGCGGAGATCCCGGCACCCGCGACGGCGTCCCGGACGAGACGTCGTAGAGGATCGGGCTGGCCGAGTAGGACGCGGTGACGCTGGATCGGTTCACCGCGAGCAGCAGATCCGCGTTGGCCCGGCTGCTGCGAAGCAGCGGCGGGTAGGAGAAGTCGGGGAGCGGCAGCTGCAGGGCCACCGCCGGCGTCTCCCCGCGCGCGTCGAGCGAGCCCAGCTTGCCCTTCCCGAACGTGCAGCCGTAGCCGAAGTAGAGCTTCCCTCCGGCCGGCGCCAACCAGGTGGGACAGGTGCCGGCTCCGATGCTGTAGCGACGGGTCTCGGTCAGCGTCGTGGTGTCGATCGCGGCGATGGCGCCCGTCTCGACGAGGGCTACGTGGAGCGTCGAGCCGTCCGGGCTCAGCGCCATGCCGGCGGCATCCGGCAGGTCCGGGATCGTCCGCTGTGAACCGCCCGACAGGTCCGTCACCCGCACGCCCGTCCCGCCGCGCCCCGGGCTGAAGAAGAGCTGTCCGTGCGCCGAGTCGAGGACCATCGCCGCGTACGTCTCGATGCCGAGATCGACCGTGCTGTCGGCGTGCGCCACGCTTGGACCTAGCGACGGTACGACGACGAACGCGGCGCCGAGCGCCGCGACCATGAGACGTGCGAAGCGCTTGATGCGCACGTTCCCACCCCACCCTCCGACCAAGATCCACCTGGGGGCAAGCCTAGGGGTAGGCATGGCACGCAAGGGGGGCGGAGTGGCACCGCCGGGAAGTTACCGGCCGAAAGTAGGAGTCTTCGGCCCGCCGGATCGGCCGAGCAGCGCGAGGCATCGACGAGGTCGACGGCACGAGCGGCATGGGCCGTGGCGTGCCGGGTAACCGCCGGGCATGGCGCGGTACACGAAGCCCGAACTCAGAGAGCAGCTCAAGGAAGAGATCAAGGCTTCCGACAAGGGCGGCCGGCAGGGGCAGTGGTCGGCGCGCAAGTCGCAGCTGCTCACCCGGGAGTACCAGAAGCGCGGCGGGGGCTACGAGGGGCCGAGGGACGAGCGGCAGAAGTCGCTGCAGCGGTGGGGCGGCGAGAAGTGGCAGACCAGGGAGGGCGACACCCGTGCGCGGCACGGCGGCGAGACGAGTCGTTACCTGCCCAAGCAGGCCTGGGAGCAGCTCTCCGACGAGCAGCGTCGCGCGACCGACCTCAAGAAGCGGAGGGAGTCGAGGACCGGCCGGCAGCGGGTCAGCAACACCGGGCCGGCCAGACGCGCCCGCAGGGACGCCACGTCGGTCGGGCGGCTGACGGAGTTGCCGGTCGCCGAGGCGGCCAAGCTGGTCCGCGGACTCGACACGGGCCAGCTGAAGACGGCGCTGCGGCGCGAGCGCGACGGCAAGGCCCGCAAGACGCTCATCCAGCGGATGGAGTCGGAACTCGACCGGCGCTGACCGGCGGCCGTTCAGCGCGCCCAGCTGGTGGTCTGCCGATACCGATATCAAAGGCGAAACGCCCGACCGATCCCCACGGACCGGCCGGACGTTTTCGCACCTGGGGAGACCTAGGCCAGCTTGACCGTCCGCTCGTCTACGGCCGCCCGCCCGGCGCTCACACGGTCGGGAAGAACCAGAGGATGTCGCTCAGGCCGTCGGCGTTCGGCACGACGATGTCGTCCCGCCCGTCCCCGGTGAAGTCGTCCACCACGGGCGCGCCGGGAATACCGGGCGTGGCCAGGGTGATCGGGGCCTGGAAGGTGCCGTCACCGTTGCCGAGCACCACCAGCACGCCGTAGTAGCTGCCGCCGAAGGCGAGATCCGCCCGGCCGTCCCCGTCGAAGTCGCCGGCGGTCGCGTTCCGCTCACCCAGTCCGAGGAAGAGGCTGCGCTCCTCGGCGAAGGTGCCATCGCCGTTGCCCGGCAGATAGAGCGTGCCGCCCCACTCGAAGTCCGTTACGACCGCGTCGACCCGGCCGTCGGTGTCGAAGTCGGCGAGCACGGCCGGGCTGCTGGGGGCCCACAGCTCGCGCCACACCCCCGGCGCGAAGGTGCCGTCGCCGGCGTTCGACCAGGTCACCACCCGGCCGTACACACCGCCGGTCGCCACCAGGTCGACGTGACCGTCCCCGTTGAGGTCGGCGCCGGCCAGACCGTTGTTGGCGGTCGGCTCGGCCGCCAGGGTCGCGCCGGGGGCGAACCGGCCCCGGCCGTCGTTGCGCAGCACCTGGACCTGCTCCCGCCCGGCGAGGGTCAGCGCCAGGTCGACGTCCCGGTCACCGTCGAGGTCAGCCGGCACCAGGTTGCGGGGGATGCTGTTCGGGGCCAGGTCGATCACCCGGGGTGCGCGGAACCGGCCGTCGCCTCGGCCGAGAGCAACCACCACCTGGTCGAGACCGATGTCGACGACAGTGGCGACCAGGTCTCGCCGGCCGTCGCCGTCGACGTCGGCGAGGGCGACCGAGCGGGGCGCGCCGCCGAGGGCCAAAACGGTCCCGGCCCGGAAGCCGGTCGCCCCCTGGCCGAGCAGGATCGAGACGCGGTCCGCGTCCGTCTGCGCGACCGCCAGGTCGGGCCGCGCGTCGCCGTCGAGGTCGCCGGTGGCCATGGCGCCCGGCACGGCGCCGGTCGCCACGTCGACCGGTGGGCCGAAGCTGGCGGTCGCGGCGGTGGCGGCGTCCGGGGTGACGGCCGTCAGCAGTGCGACGACCAGGGCGGGCACCCCGAGGGTACGAATTCGCATGCGCGATCCTCCCGTGACGATGGACCCGGACCGGTCCATCCCGGCACGGGCAGGGACGAGCCTCGCGCGCGGTGCGATAACGCCGGGCTAAGCCAGCGCTAACGCGACCACCTCGGCCCGTCGGGACGGCTCCGCGGAGGCGTCCACACCCTCGTCACCGGGACATGAAAGCGAGGGAGGCGTTCGGGCACCGCAGCCCGCTATTCTGCCGCGATGCAGGCGACAGTGGAGAGAGCAGCGGCTACCAGTCGACCAGTGTGGACACTCGTGTGGCCCCAGCTGATCGTTCTTGCGGCTTACAGCTACGCGGTGCTCGCATACCTCGTCACTGATGCTGACTACTTCCCCGAGCAGGCGCCGCCCACCTGGGCCTGGCCAGCAGTTGTTGCGGTCGGCGTGGGCTTCATCCCGACCCTGCTCTGTCTGCTGGTGGCGTTGCCGTTGCTGGCTTCCGCCGACTTCCGGGCCGAGCAGTCCCGGTGGCGTCTGCTGGCCCTGGTCAGTGCCGCCAGCATCGCCATGCTGCTTGTCATGGCGACGCCGCCCGGCTGGGAACTGCTCGACTGGTACGTCGGTTAGCCCCTCCGCCCGTCCGCGCTGACTCGGCTGCTCGGTTGGCTGCTTCCTGGGCACTGTCCAGCCCTCGGGTCTGGGATGCTCGGAGGGTGAATGGTCGATACGCCGTCTGGCTCGGGTTGACGGTCGGGCTGCTCGCTGGCTGTTCCGAGCCGCCGTACGCGCTACCTGACCGGAGCACGGCTGCCGCACAGGCTGAGGAGCAGCGTCTCGCCGCACTCCTCCCTGGCGCGTTGCTCAACGGACCGGGCACCTGCAAGGTCCGACTGCTTGGGCAGGAGGGTTCCTCGTCGTTCGGCTGGGCTCACTGCGAAGGCGCACCGGAGCCAGGGGTCACTTCTGCTGTCTCCATGCCCGTCCGCGTCGACGGCGACCGGGTGACGCGGCCTCTCGACGGGAGTGAATACTCCGCGAGCGTGCAGCGCATGTTTCCGAAGCGGCTGGCAGAAGCCGTTCTCGATGATCCCGACAGGCTGCATCCTTAGCGGGACAGCCAGACAGAGGACTCGAAACAGGCCCCTTGGACACGAACGGAGACCGAAACTGAGACCGGAAGCGGAACGCCCGACCGGTCCTCACGGACCGACCGGGCGTTCTCGCACCTCATGAGCGGTGGCGGCGGGATTTGAACCCGCGGAGGGCTTGCACCCTCACACGCTTTCGAGGCGTGCTCCTTAGGCCACTCGGACACACCACCGCCGAGTAGGGTACAGGACCGCAGGTTCGGACGCCGAACCGGTATCCCGGGCAGCGGCCTGGCAGGATCTTCGCCATGAGTACGCACATCGGCGCGAAGCCGGGAGAGATCGCCGAGCGGGTCCTGATGCCGGGCGACCCGCTGCGGGCCAAGTGGATCGCGGAGACCTACCTCGAGGACGCCCGGTGCTACTCGACGGTCCGGGGCATGCTGGGCTTCACCGGCCGCTGGAACGGCGTCGAGGTCTCCGTCCAGGGCTCCGGCATGGGCATGCCCTCCGCCTCCATCTACGCCCACGAGCTGGTCAACGAGTACGGCGTGAAGACGCTGATCCGGGTCGGCTCGTGCGGCGCCCTGAGCGAGGACCTCCAGCTGCGCGACGTGATCGCGGCGATCGGGTCGTCCACCGATTCGAACATGAACCGGATGCGGTTCGACGGTCTGATCGACTACGCCCCGGTGGCCGACTTCGGGCTGCTGCGTACCTCGGTCGAGGTGGCCGAGCGGCGCGGCATCACCATGCGGGTCGGGCCGATCCTGGCGGCGGACGCCTTCTACACCGACCGGCCGGACCTCTACGACACCCTCGCCGACTACGGCGTGCTCGCGGTGGAGATGGAGTCGGCGGCGCTCTACACCATCGCGGCCCGGTTCAAGGCCCGCGCGCTGACCGTGCTCACGGTCAGCGACCACATCAAGACCGGCGAGAAGACCACCTCCGCGGAGCGCGAGCAGACGTTCAGCGAGATGGTGGAGATCGCCCTGGACACGATCATCGCCTGACCCCCGCAGCGCCCCGCCGCCCCGCCGTCCGTCGACGGCGGGGCGGCGCCGTCTCCGGCCCGCGGTGACCACCGTCACCCCCGGAATCTATACGACCGGTCGTGCTTTTTTTCGTACGCTGACCGGCATGACAGTCGACGGGCGCGTCGCGCGCGGTGATCGCACCCGCACCGCGGCGCTGGACGGGGCGGTGGTGCTGGCCACCGAGGTCGGCCTGCACGGGCTCTCCCTCGCCCAGCTCGCGGACGCCCTCGGGGTGAGCAAGTCGGGGCTCTTCGCGCACTGGCGTTCCAAGGAGGCGCTCCAGCTCGCGGCGGTCGACCGGGCCGTCGAGCAGTGGCAGGAGCGGATCGTCGCACCGGCGCTGGCCGCCCCGGCCGGCGTCCGGCGGATCTGGGCCCTGCACGCCGCCCGGATCGGCTTCTACGCCGCCCGGGTGCTCCCCGGGGGCTGCTTCTTCGCCAACACCCAGTTCGAGTACAACGCCCGTCCCGGCCCGGTCCGCGACCGGCTCGCCGAGGCGTTCGGCCGGTGGACCACGTTCCTCGAACAGCTCGTCCAGCAGGCCGTCGACGCCGGCGAGCTGCCCGCCGACACCGACGTCCCGCAACTGGCGTACGAGATCGACGCGCTCGGAATGAGCGCCGCGATGCACTCCCGGCTGCTCGACCCGGACACCGCCTACCGGCACGCCCGCCAGGGCCTGCTGACCCGCCTGCGGGCCCTGTGCCCCGACCCGACCCTGCTACCGGAAGGCCTGGAATGAGCCACGCCGTCGCCACCCCGCCCACCGTCGAGTTCGGTCACGTCGAGCACGTCACCGTGCACTTCGACGACCTCGACGCGATGGGCATCCTGCACAACGCCCGGTACGCGGTGCTGCTGGAACGGGCGCTGACCCCGTACTGGGCCGAGCGGGGCATCGCCTACCGGGGCGGGCAGGACACCCCGCCCGACCTGTTCCACGCGGTACGCGAGTTCACCATCACCTTCCGGGCCCCGATCACCGGCACCGGGCCGGTGGCCGTGCACTTCTGGCTGGAACACCTCGGCACCAGCAGCGCCGAGTACGCCTACCAGTTCCGCTCGGTCGACGGCCACACCCTGCACGCGGAGGGGCGGCGGGCGATCGTCCGGCTCGACCCGGCCACTCTGCGACCGGCGCCCTGGACCGAAGCCGCGCTGGCGGTCGGCGCGACCCTGCTCCGCCCCGCCCCGACCCCGGCCTGACCCACCGCCCCGGGCTGCCCGGTGGCCCGGCGACCGCGCCGGCGGGCCACCGCGCCTACCCGCCAGCCGTACGGGTGCATCTGTTGTCGCTGGAACGACAACAGATGCACCCGAAGCCCCGGCAGGTGGGGACGTGGTCAGGCGAGCGCCTCGGTGGGGGCGAGCCGGGCGGCGCGGACGGCCGGGTAGAGGCCGGCGCAGCCGCCGATCACCAGGGTCGCCGCCACGCCGCCGACCATCGCCCAGGCCGGGACCACGGTCGGCCACCCCTGGGAGAACGCGTAGCCGGTGGTGACCAGGATGCCGAGCAGCACCCCGCCCGCCCCGCCGAGCGCGGAGAGCAGCAGCGACTCGGCCAGGAACTGGGTGCGGACCTGCCCCCGGGTGGCGCCCAGCGAGCGGCGCAGGCCGATCTCGGCCCGCCGCTCCAGCACCGAGATGACCATGGTGTTCGCCACCCCGACGCCACCGACCAGCAACGCCACCGCGCCGAGACCGAGCAGCAGCCCGGTGAACGCCTCGTCGGTGGCCTCCGCGGCCGCCAGCGCGTCCGACGGCCGGGACACCTCCACCTCGTTCGGCGCTTCCGGGTTCGCGGTCGCGCCGAGCACCGACCGGACCGCCTCCACCGACGCCTCCCGGGACCGGGTGTAGACGGTCGTCGGGTGCCCGTCGAAGCCCAGGTACGTCTCCGCGGCCGGCCAGCCGACCAGCGCCGAGCTGTCCAGCTCCGGGGCGAGCGGGGCCGGCGCCAGGATGCCGACCACGGTGAACCACCGCCCGCCGAGGTGCACCTGCACGTCCGGGCCGGCCGCGCCGAGGCCGAGCCGCCGGGCGGCGGCGTCGCCGAGCACCACGGCCGGGTACCGCTCGGTGGCCCCGTTCAGCCAGGTGCCGCTGCGTACCGTCGCGCCGACGGTGTCGAGCAGCCCGAGCTGCGCGGCCCGGGTGGCGATGCCGCCCGTCTCCCCCGCCGGGATGCGGTCGGAGCGGTAGACCGGGGTGTCCGGCACCTGCCCGGTGGCCGCGACCCCGGTCACCGGGCCGATCCGGCGGATCATGGCGACCGACTCCACCGGGAGCCGGGCCTGGTCGCCGAAGAGGGTGTTGCCCGGGGCCACGGTGAGCAGGTTGGTGCCGAGCCGGTCCAGGGTGCGGTCCAGGTCGGCGCGGGACGACGAGGAGATGCCGACCACCGCCACCATCGCCGCGATGCCGATCGCGATGCCCAGGGCGGAGAGGAACGCGCGCAGCGGCCGGGTGCGCAGCCCCACCCCACCGACCCGGAGCACGTCGGCGGGCCCCAGCCGGGCCGGCACCAGCCGGGGCCGGTTGTCCACCACCGTCAGCCCACCCCGGTCCCGCCGGGTGTCCACGGCCATCAGCGCACCCCCTCGAAGACCGGTGCCGCCGAGTCGGCGACCACCCGGCCGTCCCGCATCCGCACCTGCCGGGGCAGCCCGTCGGCGATCTCCCGGTCGTGCGTGATCACCACGACCGTGGTCCCCGCCGCGTGCAGTTCGCGCAGCAGCGCCAGCACCCCGGCGCCGGCCACCGAGTCGAGGTTGCCGGTCGGCTCGTCGGCGAGCAGCACCGCCGGCTCGCCGACCACCGCCCGGGCCACCGCGACCCGCTGCCGCTCGCCGCCGGAGAGCTCGTGCGGCCGGTGGGTCAGCCGGTGTCCCAACCCGACCCGGTTGAGCGCGACCTCCGCGCGCCGCCGCCGCTCCCGTCGGGGTACGCCGGCGTAGAGCAGCCCGTCCGCGACGTTGTCCAGCACCGACGTGCCGACGGCGAGGTGGAACTGCTGGAAGACGAAGCCGATCCGGCGGGCCCGCAGCGCGGCCAACTGGCGGTCCGGCAGGGCCGCCACGTCGTACCCGTCGATCCGGACCCGGCCGGCGGACGGGCGGTCCAGCGTGCCGATCAGGTGCAGCATGGTGGACTTGCCCGAACCGGACGGGCCGACGATCGCCAGCAGCTCGCCGTGGCGGATCCGCAGCGACACCTCGCGCAGCGCGGTGACCCCGCCCGGATAGGTCCGGCTCACCCCGTCCAGCACGACGGCGTCCGCGGTCATGCCGGCATCCCCACGGTCATCCCCTCGGCCACGTCCGGGCCGCTGATCTCGACCCGGCCCGCGGCGAAGAGCCCGGTGGTGACCGCCACGATCCGGCTCCGCCCGTCGTCGACCACCTCCACCCCGTAGCCGCCCTCGGCGAGCGCGAGCAGCGCCGCCACCGGCACGGTGAGCACGTCGGGGCGCTCGGCGGCGGTGAAGGTGACCTCCACCGACGCCTGGTCGTAGCCGGCCAGCTTCGCCGGGTCGGCCACCGACACGGTGACCTCGATCTTCGTCTCCGCCTCGGTGGACTGCCCGGCGGCGCCACCGGTGCCGGCGTCGATCACGGTCTGCACCGTCTCGACCTTCCCGGTGACCGGCGCACCGTCGGGCAGGCTGACGGAGACCGCGCCGCCCTTCTTCGCCAGCCGCTGGTCGTCGACCTCCAGCTCCACCGTGACCAGCCGGTTGGTGCCGGTGTAGGTCAGCACCCCCTGGCCCGGCTGCGCCGCGTCCCCGGGGGCCGCCTGGTGGCTCTCCACCCGGACCGCGCCGGCGGCATAGACGATCCGGCCCGGCTCGACCCGGCCGGTCTCGGCCAGCCCCAGGTCCTCCTGCCACTGTCGGACCGCGTCGGCGGTGCTGCCGGTGTACTCGTCGTCGACCGTGAACCCGTCGTGGCCGAGCGCCCGCAGGTTCCGCTCGAACTGCTCGACGTCCGCCCCCTCCACGCCCGGCTGGAGCACCCGGTACGCGGGCAGCGACCCGTAGAGCAGCACCACCGGGTCGTTGTCCACGGCGTAGAGCCGCCCACCCCGCTTCACCGTCGCACCGGTGTCCGGCAGCGCGGTGATCGTCCCGGCGAGCCGGGCGGTGGCGGTGCGGGTGGTGCCGTACCCCAGCTCGCCGTCGACCGTCTGGGCGTCGGTCAGCGTCTGGCGGGTCACCGTGGCGGTGGCCGGCGGGGCGGTGTCGGCGGCGGCGGTGCTCCGGTCGGTCCCGCCGAAGCCGATCGCGGCGGCGACCCCGGCGCCGGCCGCGACCACGACGGCGGCGGCCACCGCGACCGTCCGGAACCGGCGAGCGCTCACCGCGCGGCTCCGGCGATCTTCGGCGCGTACTGCCGGCACTTCTCCATCGCGGCCTTCACCTTCGGGTCCTTGACGTTCACCACGTCGAGCCGCAACTGGATGCCGCCCTCGGCGGACGGGTCCGGGAACTCGGGCACGCCGTTCTCCCGCATGCAGGCGGCGAACTTGCGCAGCCGTTCCACCTGTTCCGGGTCGAGCTTCCGCTTCTCCCCACCGTTGGGCAGGTGCTGGCGGCACTTCTCCATGGCCGCCTGCACCTTCGCCGGGTCGGTCTTCCCGTCGAACCGGAACAGCCGGCCGCCGCCCGGCTCCGGGTCCGGCACCTCGACCCCGTTCTCCCGCATGCACTCGGTGAACTTCAGCTGCCGTTCCTCGTCGCTGAGCTGGGCGGCGGCGGAGGCCGGCACCGGTTCGGCACCACCGGCCCCGCCCGCCGTCGCCACCGCCGGCTCGTCGCCCGACCCGCCGCAGCCGGCGACGGCCAGGGCGAGCAGCAGCGGCACCGCGAGTAGTCCTCGTCGCATGACACGCTTCCTCTCCGGGCCCGGCGAGAGCCGCCGGGCGTTTCCCGATGGGCCCGACGGAAGCCGCCGGGCATCCCCCGATCGGCCCGGCGGTCCGCCGGGCGTCCCGGTCAGTCGACGACAAGGGGCGTATCCCGGGCGTAACCGTCGGCGTTAACGGCGGCGTTATCCGGGGGCGGGGCACCATTGGCGGGTGAGGGTGCTGGTGGTGGAGGACGAGAGCCTGCTCGCGGAGAGCATCGCCGAGTGGCTGCGCCGGGAGGCGTTCGCGGTGGACGTCGCGTACGACGGCGACGCGGCGCTGGAACGGCTCGGCGTGAACGACTACGACGTGGTCGTCCTCGACCGGGACCTGCCGGTGGTGCACGGCGACGAGGTGTGCCGGGCGATCGTCGACAGCGGCGGGGAGACCCGGGTGCTGATGCTCACCGCGGCGGCGGCCGTTCGGGAGCGGGTGGCCGGCCTGGCGCTCGGCGCCGACGACTACCTGACCAAGCCGTTCGCCCTGGTCGAACTCTCCGCCCGGGTGCACGCGCTGAGCCGGCGGTCCCGCCGGGCCGCGCCACCCACGCTGGCCCGGGCCGGCATCGTGCTCGACCCGGGCCGTCGGGAGGTGCACCGGGACGGCCGGTACGTGCCGCTGTCCCGCAAGGAGTTCGCCGTGCTGGTCGAGCTGCTGCGCGCCGACGGCGCGGTGGTCTCCGCCGAGGAGCTGCTGGAGCGGGCCTGGGACGAGCACATCGACCCGTTCACCAACGTGGTCCGGGTCACCGTGATGAAGCTGCGCCGCAAGCTGGGGGACCCGCCGGTGGTCGAGACCGTGCCCGGTGTGGGATACCGGATCCCGTGAAGCGCCTCTCGCTGCGGGCCCGGCTGACCCTGATCTACGGCGGCCTGTTCCTGGCCGCCGGGCTGGTCCTGCTCGCGGTCACCTACGTGCTGGTCGAGCAGCGCACGGCGCAGCCCTTCGGGGTGGCGCTGCGCGACGTCAAGCCGGTGGTCCAGGGAATGGAGACCAAGCTCAACGGCGTGCAGGCCGAACAGCTGCGGGTGCTGGTCAACAAGGCCCAGGACGACGCCCGGGAGCAGACCCTGTACTCGCTGCTCACCCAGGGCGGCATCGCGCTGGTCCTGGTCTCCGCGGTGGCCATCGCGTTCGGCTGGCTGGTCGCCGGCCGGGCGCTGCAACCGCTGCACCAGATCACCGGGACCGCCCGCCGGATCGCCGGCGCCGACGTGGCCGGACGTGGGCTGCACGAACGCATCTCGCTCTCCGGCCCCCGGGACGAGGTCCGCGAGCTGGCCGACACCTTCGACGAGATGGTGGAGCGGCTGGACCGCTCGTTCGACGGGCAGCGCCGGTTCGTCGCGAACGCCTCGCACGAGCTGCGTACGCCGCTGGCGCTCAACCGCTCGCTGATCGAGCTGGCCGTCACCCGGCCCGGCGCGTCCGAGGACGTCCGCCGGCTGGGCGAGTCGCTGCTCGCGGTGAACGAGCGGCACGAGCGGCTGATCGACGGGCTGCTCACCCTGGCCGACTCGGAGAACGAGCTGGCCGCCCGGTCCCGGGTGGATCTGGCCGAGGTGGCCGCGCACGTCGTCGACCAGGCGGCGCGGGCGGCCGACGGGCCGGCGGTGACCCGGGAGCTGGCGGCCGCGCCGGTGACCGGCGATCCGGTGCTGCTGGAGCGGCTCACCACCAACCTGGTGGAGAACGCGCTGCGGCACAACCTGCCGTCCGGCGGGTCGGTCGGGATCAGCACCGGGCTGGTGGCCGGCCGGGCGACGCTGACCGTACGCAACACCGGCCCGGTGGTGCCCGGCTACGACGTGGAGACCATCTTCGAGCCGTTCCGCCGGCTCTCCGGCGAACGGGTCGGCGGCGGGCGCGGGTTCGGCCTGGGGCTCTCCATCGTCCGGGCGGTGGCCCGGGCGCACGGCGGCACGGTGACGGCCCGGCCCCGCGACGGCGGCGGGCTGGTGGTCACCGTCGAGCTGCCGGCCGCCTGACGCCCGCCGGCCGCCTGACGCTCAGCGGAAGAAGGCGCGCAGCAGCGCGGCGCTCTCCGTCTCCAAGACCCCGCCGTAGACCTCCGGCCGGTGGTTGAGGCGGCGGTCGCGCAGCACGTCCCAGAGCGAGCCGGCCGCCCCGGTCTTCGGCTCCCAGGCGCCGAAGACCACCGTGGCGACCCGGGCCAGCACCAGCGCGCCCGCGCACATGGTGCACGGTTCCAGGGTGACCACCAGCGTGCAGCCGTCGAGCCGCCACCGGCCCAGCCGCTGCGCGGCCCGGCGCAGCGCGAGCACCTCGGCGTGCCCGGTCGGGTCGCCGGTCAGCTCCCGTTCGTTGCGCCCGATCGCCAGCTCGGTCCCGTCCGGCCCGTAGAGCACCGCGCCGACCGGGATGTCGTCCGCACCGCCGTCGCCGTCCGGGCCGGCGGAGGCGGGGCCGGTCACCGCCACCTCCAGGGCCCGGCGCATCCACACCTCGTGGCGCTGCCGCCGGCCGGCCCCGTCCGGGTCGGCCAGCCCCTCGTCCACGCCCGGCCCGACCCGCCCGGCGCGGCCGGGCGTCGGCTGCCCCGGGCGTACGGTCTCCAGCGCGGGGTCGGTGACGTCGGCCGGCTCGCCGCCGTGCGGCAGGATCGGCTCCCCGCCGCCCGCCGGCACCGGCCACGGCCCGGACGGATCAGACCTCACGCAGTTCCTCGACCTCGTCGGCGCAGCCGAGCACCTGGCACACCTCGGCGGTGACGTCGGCCGGCATCATCCCCTCGTGCGCGCAGAGGGCGAGCAGCTTCTGCGCGGAGATGCCCAGGTCGGCGAGGATGTCCGCGTCGCCCACCGGGTCGGCCTCCGGGTCGACCGCGGGCTGCTCGGAGTCGTCGCCGGTGGCGGGCCGCACCTCATCGGTGTCGTCCAGCCCGGTGACCGAGGCCTTCAGATCACCCACCAGCAGGGCGCCCAGCCGCGACTCCTCCGCGTACGCCGAGTCGGAGCCGAAGACCCGCAGGTCCTCCCCCTCGTCCAGGCGCAGGATCACCAGGTAGGTGTCGTCCGCCTCGACGAAGAGCAGCGACAGGTCGGCGTCGGGATCGACGTCGCGCAGTCGTTCGGCGACCTCGTCGATGTCCGTGACGCCACGCAGGCTCACCTCGGCGGCCGTCCAGCCGCTCTCGTCTCGCACCACGGCCGCAGCGAAGTACGACACCGTTCCCCCAAGTTGCCTCGGCACAGCACGCCGACTCGTTACGCGTGCACGTTAGCCGGTCGGGTCGGCAGGCGACCGGTCAACGCCCCGACGGGCCGGTCATTCCTGGGAAACTCGGCTCGCCGGATCAGCCGGCGATGCGCCGGCGGGTGGCGATCAGCTGCCGGAGCTGCTCGGAGCGCGCCCGCTGCGGCCGCTCGCGCTGGCGTACCGCCCGGGCACCCGCCAACTCGGCAAGGATCTGCAGGCGGCGGCGGCTTCGGTCGGGATCGAGCCGCGGAGTGGTCCAGGCCATAACGCCGAGAGTGCTCCAGTGACGGCGGCCACGTCAAGCCGGGATTCGCTGCGCAGCCACCCCGCGACGCAGCGCAGCCGACGAGGGCTCACCAGAGCGGCCAGTTGCCGGTGCCCGCCCAACGCACCGCCACGACGGCAGCGGCGATGCTCCACCCGCCGGCGGTGACGATCGCGACGCCGGCGGCCACCCCCCGGTCGCCGAACCGGACCAGGGCCAGGGCGGCCAGCCAGGCCAACGCTCCGGCGACCAGGGTCCACCAGGCGTACCCGGCGACGCTCCGGCCGAGCAGCCCGAAGAGCAGCAGCCAGAGCATCGCCGCGGCGCCGCCGACGGCGACGCCCGCGCCGGTGACCGGGTGCGGCTCGCGGTAGGTGGGCCGGGGCGGCGGCCCGGCCGGGAAGAGCCCCGAGGGGGTACGCGGCAGCGCGCGCGGCCCGGCGTCCGGGCCGGGCGGGTAGGCGGGTGGAGTCGTCACGACGTACCTCCCCGGCGACGGTTCGTCCTCACCGTACCCACTCTGCCAGGATGGCCGGATGTCCTCGTCGACGATCGGGCGCCGCCGGGCGTACGCCGTCCTGCTGCTGATCGTGCCGGCATTGGCCGCCGGCTGCGCGACCAGCCGTCCGGTGCCCGGTGGTACCCCACCCACCGGTGGTGCGAACGGGGCCACCGGCGGGCAGCCGGCGGCGCCGTCGGCCGCGCCGGCCACCCCGGCCCCGACCACCGCCGGCCCGTCGACCGCGCCGACCCGCACCGGGCTGCGGCACGTCTTCCCGGTACGCGCGAGCAACGTCGCCTACCACCCGACCCACTCCGGGTACCCGGGCACGGACATCTTCGCCGACTGCGGGGAACCGGTCGTGGCGGTCACCGACGGCACGATCCTGGAGGTCAGCCGGGTGGACCGGTTCGACAAGCGGGGGCCGCTCGGGCCGTACAACGGCGGGTTGTCGGTGTCGCTGCTCGGCGACGACGGGGTGCGGTACTACGGCTCGCACCTGCGCGTGGTGGCCGGGGGCATCGACCCCGGGGTGCGGGTCCGCGCCGGACAGCGGCTCGGCGAGGTGGGCCGGACCGGCAACGCGAACAACGTCTGCCACCTGCACTTCGGCATCTCGCCACCGTGCCCGGGGCGGGACGGCTGGTGGATCCGCCGGGGCGTGGTCTGGCCGGCGCGCTACCTCGACTCGTGGCGGCGCGGCGGCAACCGGGAACCGGCCGCCGAGGTCGCCGCGTGGCACCGCAGGCACGGCTGCCCGAAGGCGCCCGCCAGCCGCTGACCCCTGGACGGTCCGGTCGGCTCGGGGGCCGGTGATTGGCGGCATCCGCGCGTCGCCGGTCGGAAACATTGACGCAAGTCTTGCCGTTCGGTTAACGTCCCGCGTCAAGAGAGCGCTCTCTGAGTCAACTTTCTTCACAATTCCGACTCAGCACCGGGCCCGGGCCGACCGGCGCCCGGCGCGATGGGAGGCACCGTGACACCTCCTGCGTCACCCCGTCCCTGGGCCCTGGCGGCCGCCACCGCCCTGGCCCTCGTCGTCGGCGGCCTGGCCGTCGTCGCCACCACCCCCGCCCGGGCCGCCACCGTCGGCGCCGGCAGCTACACCACCACCCCGGTCGGCCCGCTCCCCTCCGGCTGCGGCCAGCTCGCCGGCAACCCCCGGCAGTTCGTCACCGCCGACGCGCCCGCCGGGGCCGTCCCCACCAACGACTGGTGGTCGTCGCTGCTGTTCAAGCGCACCGACTGCGCGTTCAGCGAGCCGCTGCACGCCCACCCGCTGTCCTACGACACGTTCACCGACGGTCTCGGCTTCTCGGCCAACTCCACCCCGGCCATCAGCGGCACCGCCACCGGCGTCGGCGAGTTCCACTACCCGTACGTGCAGGACATCCGGGTCGGGGTGGCCGGGCTGGCGGCACCGGTGGTCCGGGTCGCCGGCTGGTCCGACTGGACGGTCACCCCGTACTGGAGCGACGGCGCCCGGACCCTGCGGGCCACCATCGGGCACGGCCTGCCGTTCGCGTACTTCCAGGCCACCGGCGGGGACGCGGTGCTCACCACGACCGGCACCCCGACGGTCTGGTCCAACAGCGGGAGCACCATCGGCTTCACCGTCAACGGCCACGACTACGTCGGCTACGCCCCGACCGGCGCGAGCTGGACGGTCGCCGGCGGGCGCATCTCGTCCACGCTGGCCGGCCGCGGCTACTTCTCGGTGGCGCTGCTGCCCACCACGCCGCAGACCGGCGCGGCGGAGCGGGCCGGGCTCGCCACCACCTTCGGCACGTACGCCCACGCCCACGTCACCGGCACCCGCCTGTCGTACGCCTACGCGCCGGCGACCAGCACGGTGACCACCACGTACGCGTTCACCACCACGCCCCGGGAGGGCACCGCCACCCGGACCGTGGTGAGCCTCTACCCGCACCAGTGGAAGTCGCTGACCGGCTCCACCCCGATCACGCAGACCTACCCGTCCGCCCGCGGCCGGATGAAGGTGCTCAGCGGCGTCGGCGAGTTCCGCACCGCGATGACCTTCCACGGGGTGCTGCCGGAACTCCCGGCCGTCGGTGACGGCGCCGGCGCCGACCTGGAGACGCTCCGCGCGCACCTGGCCGCCGTCCGGGGCAACCCGATGGACCAGCGCGGCGGCGACACCTACTGGACCGGCAAGGGACTCGGCCGGGCCGCCCGGATCGCCGAGGTGGCCGACCTGGTCGGCGACACCGCCACCCGGGACGCCGCGCTGAACGCCATCCGCGGCACGCTCACCGACTGGTTCACCGCGCCGGCCGGCAAGACCGCGCGGGTCTTCTACTACGACCGGAACTGGGGCACGCTGATCGGCTACCCCGCCTCGTACGGCTCCGACCAGGAACTCAACGACCACCACTTCCACTACGGCTACTTCATCGCGGCCGCCGCCACCCTGGCCAAGTTCGACCCGCGCTGGGCCGCCGACGACCAGTACGGCGGCATGGTC
The DNA here is from genome assembly GCF_052981855.1 of Micromonospora sp. LZ34. Lineage (NCBI taxonomy): Bacteria > Bacillati > Actinomycetota > Actinomycetes > Micromonosporales > Micromonosporaceae > Micromonospora > Micromonospora sp. LZ34. The sequence goes on along the minus strand of NZ_JBRIQN010000001.1, from coordinate 29,990 downwards.
GACCTGCTCATCCGGGACGCCGACAACTACGACCGCGCCGACACCCGCTTCCCGTACCTGCGCGACTTCGACATCTACGCCGGCCACGACTGGGCCTCCGGGCACGGCTCGTTCGGCGCGGGCAACAACCAGGAGTCGTCGTCCGAGGGGATGAACTTCGCCAACGCGCTGATCCAGTGGGGCCAGGTCACCGGCGATCCGGCCGTGCGGGACGCCGGGATCTTCCTCTGGACCACCCAGGCCGCCGCGATCCAGGAGTACTGGTTCGACGTCGGCGACCAGAACTTCCCGGCCGCGTTCGGGCACTCGACCGTCGGCATGGTGTGGGGCGACGGCGGCGCGTACGCCACCTGGTTCAGCGCCGAACCGGAGATGATCCAGGGCATCAACCTGCTGCCGGTCACCGGCGGGCACCTCTACCTCGGCCACCACCCGGCCTACGTGCGGGCCAACTACGCCGAACTGGTCCGCAACAACAACGGTCCGCCGAGCGTGTGGCAGGACATCCTCTGGCAGTTCCAGGCGCTCGGCGACCCCGACGCCGCGCTGGCCAACCTGCGGGCCAACCCCGGCTACACCCCCGAGGAGGGCGAGAGCCGGGCGCACACGTTCCACTGGATCCGCAACCTGGCCGCGCTCGGCACCGTCGACACCGGCGTCCGGGCGGACCACCCGCTGGCCGCGGTCTTCAACCGCAACGGCGCCCGGACGTACGTGGCGGCCAACCCGAGCGCGTCCCCGCTGACGGTGACCTTCTCCACCGGCACCACGCTGGTCGTGCCGCCCGGCCGGACGGCCACCACCGGCGCGCACACCTGGAGCGGTGGCAGCGCCGGCGGGGGCGTACCGCCGACCACGCCGCCACCCACCACCCCGCCGCCGACGACGCCCCCGCCCGGCACGCCGGACTCGCCGGTCCGGTACCTGCTCCCCGGCGGCGGCCTGGCGGCGGCCGGCACCCCGGCGACCGCCACGGTGGCCAGCGCCAACGGCGCCAACCACGACGGCACGCCGAGCAACCCGCAGGTGTTCACCGCCACCGGCCTGGACCTGACGTACGGCGGCGGGCAGACCGGCTTCGACCTGTTCCTCGACGCCGGCACGGCGGTGGGCAACGGGGTGCAGGTCCGGGTCTCCTACGACCTGACCGGCGACGGCTCCTGGGAACGGGTGGAGACGTACCGCTACTTCGCCACCGATCCGGTCCCCGGCTACGAGCACTACACCCAGCAGGCCGGCCTGCGCTCCGCCAGCGGCACGCTGGGCAACCTGGCCGACGGCCGGGTACGGGTCGAGGTCTGGTCGGCGATCGGCACCAACCCGAGCGCCCTCGGCATCGGCGACCGGTCCGTCGTCCGGCTGCCGTACTCCTGAAGCACGCCCGCCGCGCCGCCGGTCGTCCCGCGACCGGCGGCGTCCGGGTAGGTTCCAGGGAATGAGCGCCCGCGACCCCATCGCCGACCTGCGCCGGATCGCGTTCCTGCTGGAACGGGCCAACGAGGCCACCTACCGGGTCCGCGCGTTCCGCTCGGCGGCCAAGGCGCTGTCCGCGCTGCCCGCCGCCGAGGTGGCCGAGCGGGCCCGGGCGGGCACACTCACCGAGCTGGCCGGGGTCGGCGACGTGACCGCCCGGTGCGTCGCCGAGTCACTCGCCGGTGAGGAGCCGGTCTACCTGCGCCGGCTGGTCGCCACCGAGGGCAGCGACCTGGACGCGGCGGCTACCGACCTGCGCACCGCGCTGCGCGGCGACTGCCACACCCACTCCGACTGGTCCGACGGCGGCTCGCCGATCGAGGAGATGGCGCTCGCCGCCGTCGAGCTGGGCCACGAGTACCTGGTGCTGACCGACCACTCGCCCCGGCTGAAGGTGGCCCGGGGGCTGACCGCGGACCGGCTGCGCCGCCAGCTCGACCACGTCGAGCAGGTCAACGCGGCGCTGCCCGCGGGCTTCCGGATCCTCACCGGGATCGAGGTGGACATCCTCGCCGACGGCTCGCTCGACCAGGACGAGGAGCTGCTGGCCCGGCTCGACGTGGTGGTCGGTTCGGTGCACAGCGGCCTGAGCGACGAACGGTCCAAGATGACCCGGCGGATGCTGGCCGCGGTCGCCAACCCGCACCTGGACATCCTCGGCCACTGCACGGGGCGGATGGTGTCGTCGCGGCCGGCCGGGGTGACCGGTCCGGGCGACCGCGGGCACCGGGCGCGGACCCGGAAGGAGAGCGACTTCGACGCCGACGCGGTCTTCGCGGCCTGCGCCGAGCACGGCGTCGCCGTCGAGATCAACTCGCGGCCGGAGCGGCAGGACCCACCGAAGCGGCTGATCCGCCGGGCGCTGGAGGCCGGCTGCCTGTTCGCCATCAACACCGACGCGCACGCCCCGGGCCAGCTGGACTGGCAACGGTTCGGCTGCGAGCGGGCGGCCCGCTGCGGGGTGGCCGCCGACCGGGTGGTCAACGCCTGGCCGGCCGACGAACTGGTGGCCTGGGCCCAGGACCGCCCGGCCCGCTGAGCTGCCGGGGGCTCACCGACCGGCGGCCGCCTCCGCGGCCGGCACGGCCGGGGCGCCGACGCCGACCGGGACGGCCGGGCGGCGCCGGCCGACCATGCCCTGCGACACCGCGACGCCGAGGAGCACGACCAGCGCGCCGACCGGCTGGTGCCAGGTGAGCCGCTCGTCGAGCACCAGGGCGCCGATCAGCACCGCGAAGACCGGGATCAGGTAGGTGACCGTGGAGGCGGTGCTCGCCCCGGCGAGCCGGATGTTCCGCATGTTGATCACGAAGGCGATTCCGGTGCCGAGCGCACCGAGCGCCAGCACGCTGGCCACCACCTCGACGGAGAGCTCGGTCGGCACCGGCGGCGCGCCGGCGGCCAGCGGCGCGACCACCGCGAGCTGGGCCGCGGCGAGCAGCAGCTGGGCCGCGGAGAGCGACACGCCCGAGTGCGAGCTGCCCGCGACGAACTTCTTCTGGTACGGGATGGCCACGCCGTAGCAGGCCGCGGCGCCCAAGCACATCAGCTGCCCGGTGAAGTGCGCCCCGCCGACGCCCTCCCAGACGCCGAGCACCACCAGCACGCCGACGAAGCCGAGCGCGAGCCCGACCGCCCGGCGTGCGGTCAGCCGCTCGGTGCGGAAGACCAGCACCGCCAGCGGCAACACGATCAGCGGGGTGGTGGCGTTCCAGATGCCGGCGAGCATCGACTCGACCCGCTGCTCGCCGTAGCCGAACAGGGTGAACGGGATGGCCACACCGAACGCGGCGACCACCGCCAGGTGGGCCCACACGCGGGGCTCGCGGGGCAGCCGGTCGCGCAGCACGGCCAGCACCACCAGCAGGGTCACCGCGCCGGTCGCGACCCGGTAGAGGGTGAGGTGCAGCGGGTGCAGCTCCTCGACGCCGACCTTGATGAACAGGAAGCTGGAACCCCAGATCGCGGCGAGGGCGACGAAACCGGGCAGCCAGCTGCGCAGCGCGGCCCTGTCAGGAGTGAAGTCCGTGGTCACCCCTGACACTCTGCCGCAGCGGTACGACAATGTCCCGCGACTTTCGGACGCCGTGTCGACCACCACAGCCGCCCGCCGGCGGACGCCCGGCCGAGCCACTGGTCCCCGGGCGCTGTGGAGCTGATGTCGCAGACGATTCACCCCGGCTCATGGCACCCCGCTCGGGGATCGACTCCCGCTGCGGCAGGTCGCGGTGTCCGGGCGGGCGGAGGGATCTGTTCGCCGCATTCAGCTCCACCGTGCCGGAGCCGACATACCCGCGCCCACGGAGGAGGCGCCGACCGCGGACCAGTCGCCGCCGTGAACACGGGTAACACGCTCGACAGCGAGGCCGTCCGGTCACGTAGGGTCGGGGCCGTGGGACGAATCGATGACCTCGCGAACCGGTACGTGGCCGAGTGGGCGCCGCTGAGCCCGACCGGCGCCACCTACGTCGGCATCGCCGGCTACGACGACCAGCTCGACGACCTGTCGCCCGAGGGCTACGCCGCCCGGGCGGAGCTGACCCGACGGACCCTGGCCGACCTGGACGTCACCGAGCCGGACACCGAGGCGGAGCGGACCGCCAAGGAGGCTATGCAGGAGCGGCTCGGCCTCGACCTCGCCCGGTACGAGGCGGGCGAGGCGACCAGCGAGGTCAACGTGATCGCCAGCGGGCTGCACGACATCCGGATGGTCTTCGACCTGATGCCGACCGACGGCGAGGACGCCCGAGCCAACATCGCGGCGCGGCTGAACGGCTTCGCGTCCGCGCTGGAGGGCTACAAGACCACGCTGCGCGAGGCGCTCGGCGCCGGCCAGGTCAGCTCCAAGGTGCAGCTGATCGAGGTGGCCAAGCAGTGCGACACCTGGGTCGACCCGAACGGCGACAACTTCTTCCACGGCCTGGTCGAGCGGCTGGGCGCCGACGGCAGCGTCGGCGCCGAACTGCGGCGGGGCGCGGCGGCGGCCACCGCGGCGACCGCCGAGTTCGGTCAGTTCCTCCGTACCGAACTCGCCCCGCACGGCCGGGAGAAGCAGGCCGCCGGGCGGGAACGCTACGAGCTGGCTTCGCAGTACTTCCTCGGCGCCAAGGTGGACCTGGACGAGACGTACGCCTGGGGTTTCGCCGAGCTGGCCCGCCTGGAGGCGGAGATGCGGGCGGTTGCGGCCCGCATCGTCGGCCCCGGCGCCAGCATCGACGATGCCGTGGCGGCGCTGGACGCCGACCCGGCCCGCACCATCAAGGGCAAGGAGGCGTTCCGGGACTGGATGCAGGCGCTCGCCGACAAGGCGATCAGCGAGCTGCACGGCACCCACTTCGACATCCCGGAGCAGGTTCGGCGGATCGAGTGCTGCCTCGCCCCGACCAGCGACGGCGCCATCTACTACACCGGGCCGAGCGAGGACTTCTCCCGGCCGGGGCGGATGTGGTGGGCGGTGCCGCAGGGCATCACCGACTTATCCACCTGGCGTGAGGTGACCACGGTCTACCACGAGGGCGTGCCCGGCCATCACCTCCAGGTCGCCCAGACCGCGGTCCGGGCCGACCTGCTCAACCGGTGGCAGCGGCTGCTCTGCTGGGTCTCCGGGCACGGCGAGGGGTGGGCGCTCTACTCCGAGCGGCTGATGGACGAGCTGGGCTACCTGGAGGACCCGGGCGACAAGCTCGGCATGCTCGACGGGCAGGCGATGCGGGCGGCCCGGGTGATCGTCGACATCGGCATGCACCTGGAACTGGAGATCCCGCGGGACAACCCGTTCGGCTTCCACCCCGGCGAGCGCTGGACGCCGGAGCTGGGCTGGGAGTTCATGCGGGCGCACTGCCGGGTGCCGGACGAGAACCTGCGCTTCGAGCTGAACCGGTACCTGGGCTGGCCGGGGCAGGCCCCGTCGTACAAGGTGGGCGAGCGGATCTGGCTCCAGGCCCGGGAGGAGGCGAAGGCCCGCAAGGGCGCCGACTTCGACCTCAAGGAGTTCCACCGGCAGGCGCTCGACCTCGGCGCGCTCGGGCTCGACCCGCTGCGCAAGGCGCTCGCCCGGCTGTGAGGCCGGGAGCCGGCGGCACACGAGCGGGTGCCGCCGGCTCCCGAGCCGGTGGTGGGGAGTTCAGTCCAGGGTGAGCTTCAGCGTCGGCCGCGCGGTCAGCGTGTCGCAGGTGACGAAGGCCAGGTCCATCGCCGGTTCGGTGAACGTGATCGGGATCGGCGACGTGATCGGGATGCCGTCCGGCAGCGGCAGGTCCGGGGTGAGCGTGACCTTGATGCCGAGGATCCGCCCGACGAAGCGGGTGGCGTAGAAGGCGACGTCGCCGCGGACGGTCAGCTGGTTGGTGGCGAAGCGCAGGGTCCGGCCGGCCGGGCCGGGCGAGCGGAGCAGGAAGTCGTCGGTGACGGCCCGGTCCATGCTGAACTTCAGCGCCCGGAGCGTGCCGTCGTCGGTCGGCAGGTCGACGATCCCCTCGAAGCGCAGGCCGCTCATCGTCACCTTGGAGCCGGTCAGCTTCGAGGGCGTCGCCGCCACCACCGGCTGCCCCGGCTCGGCCGCGATCCGCGGCAGTGGCTTGCCCGCCTCGACCTTGCCGGTGGCGCCGGGCTTCGGCGTCGCGCAGGCCCGGCCGGGAGCGGTCGGTCGGGGGGTGGCGCTCGGCCGGGCGGTGGGCGTCCCGGTCGGCGTCGGGCTCGGGGCGGGCTCGGCCTCGTCGTCGTCCCCGCGGCCGAACAGGTCACCGAGCCCGTCCAGGATGTCGGTGATGATGTTGCCGCCCGAGCTCGCCTCCGGGCTGGGCGAGGGCGACGCGCTCGGCGCGCTCGGGGTCGGTCTCGCCCCGCCCGACGTGCCGCTCGGCGCCGGCCGGGTCGGGCAGCCGGGCGCCGCCTGCACCGGCGCCGGGCCGGCCACCGCGAGCGGGGCCGCCTGTGCCGCCCCCGAACCGGGCCCGGTGAGCGCCACCGCGGCGGAGAGCCCGAGCAGCAACGGCAGCACCGCGTACAGCAGCGGGTCCCGTTGCCCCGGCAGCGTCGGGGTGTCGTCCACCGCCAGCCGGGTCGTGCCGGGCCGGCCGGCCTCGCCGTACGCCGGAGCGGCCGGCCGCGGACCGGCGTCGCCGGGCACCGGCTCGTCGACCCGGGTCGACCCGAGCGCACCGCCGTCCGCGGCCACCGGCTCGTCCGCGGGCGGCTCCGCTGCCGGGGTGGGCGACCCGTCGCCGGCCGGCCGGGTGCCCGGGACCCAGGCGAAACCGAGCGCGGCGCCGACCATGCCGAGCAGCAGGCCGACGAAGAAGCCACCGAGGTTGACCCCGATCAGCGAGAAGACCGCGGTCACCGAGGCGACGACGGCGTAGAAGAGCCGCTGCTGGGGGCTGAACCACATCAGCAGGCCGCAGGCCACCAGGATGGTGGGGATCAGCCAGGAGAGGAAGCCGGTCGGTCCCATCTGGAAGGAGAGACCGCCCAGCGACATCTGGGTGGTGCCGAAGATCTCCAGGCCGGCCAGCACGGTCAGCAGGCCGCCCCAGAACGGCCGGGCCCGACGCCAACGGCGGAACCGGCGCCACGCCTCGCTGAGCCGGCCGGGCCGGGCGGGCTGTGGTTCGGCGGTTGTCACGTACGCCTCCTGCCGGAACTGAGGGGACGGGGGCGAGAACAGGCCCGCGGCGGACGCCCGCCGCGGGCCCGGGGTCAGCTCAGAAACATTCCTTGGCGTCCGCGCCGACGTTCACCCGCAGGTCGAGGCCGGTGAGGGTGAAGGTGCCGGCGTGGGTGGAGCGGGCCACCTGCTTCAGGTCCTTGATGACGATGGTGTCGGACTGCTGCCCGAACGCCTTCTTGTCGCCCTTGGCGCCCTCCGGGCCGCCCTTGAGCGTGGCGGCGTCCTGCCCGATGTTGATGTTCTTGAACTCGGCGTCGCCCTGCAGCGAGTCCATGTCGATGAGCAGGCCGCTGGCCACGGCGGGCTTGCCGCCGCCACCTGCGTTGATGGTGAGCACCACCGGCGCGCCCGGCACCTTCACCGACTGGCAGAGGTCGTAGAGCTTGGCGTTGCGGATGCCGGAGACGGCCACCGGGTGCCGGGTGCCGTCCGACTCCTCGACGACGCCGCCGTACTGGACGAAGCCCTCGCCGCGCAGTTCCGAGGCGGAGACCTTGAACGTCTGGCCGGAGACGGCGAACGAGGCGGCGATCGCCCCGTTGGCCATGCCGAAGACGATCGCGCCGGCGACGGCCGTCGCGGGCACCATCATGGCGGCGAAGCGCCGCCACCGGGTACGACCCGGATTCTCGATCCGATCCTGCACGTGCTCCTCCTCGGGGGGTGTCGCGGCGGTGGCCGGCCGGCGGAGGTGAGGGGGCCCCGCACCGGGCCCCGCTCGGCTACCGGCGGGTAACGAGCGTGCCGATGATGGTGCACCTACGGCGGCGTAGGTCACAAGGGCCCTCGCTACCCGGCGGTAACACGAGCGCGACAGGTTGATGTGCCGGTGTGACGGACCGTTGACCGAAGCGGAGCGCCATGACCCGATTAGGGCATCAAAGCGGACATAAGATACTGATGCCACTACCTTTCGTGGCCATGATATCGACAGATTACAATAATGTAACGGCTGTAAAGCACCCGACTCGGAGCCGCTCCTCGCGGGCCGGTCAGCGCCCGGCGGGGCCGTACGGACGGTGCGGAGCGGGCGGGCACGAAGCCGTTGACCCCGGGAGGGGCTGGCCTAGTGTGTGACCTGTGGAACTGGATGAGCTACAGCGCGACTGGAGCACGCTGGGCACGAAAGACCCCCTCTGGGCGGTGTTGTCGCTGCCTGGAAAGCGCGCAGGCAGTTGGGACATAGAGGAGTTTCTGTCCACCGGGCGCGCCGATGTCGACGAAACGGTCTGTTGGCTGGATCAACTCGCCCTGCCCATCCGATGGGGTCGAGTGCTGGATTTCGGCTGCGGGGTGGGTCGGCTGTCGCAGGCCTTGGCGAGCCACGCCGATGAGGTGATCGGCGTGGACATCGCCCCACCCATGCTCGATGCTGCCCGTCGGTTGGACCGTAGCGGCGGGAAGTGCCGGTTCCTCCTCAACGACACCGCCGACCTGAGCCAATTCCCCGACGGGCACTTCGACCTGGTTTACAGCGCACTGGTGCTGCAACACCTGCCCACTGCGGCGATCGATCGTTACTTGATCGAATTCCTGCGCGTACTGCGACCGGGCGGAGTCGCTGTCGTTCAGGTGCCGACGAAGACAATGCCGACGGTCAAAGGCATGGTATGGCGGCTCGCGCCATACCGGCTCATCAGTTGGGGCCAGCGCCGACTGCTCGGCTACCCGGCGCCGATGAGAATGACGGTGGTGTCCGACCGCCACATGGCCGGCATGGTTACCGCGCACGGTGGTGAGATTGTCGGGCAGAAGCCGGATCTGCCGTACGTCGAGGATTGGCGATGCACACGGTATGCGCTGAGCCCTCGTAAGCATCCATCGGCCAAACCAGGCCCCCGAGCACGACTCTCGTGACCAGCCGGCTTTCCCGTAGAGTGCATTCGCTGGTTTCGGGCGGTCGCGGGGAGACAGCGTGACGGTGCGGTTGATTGACTACTACAACGCGCAGGGGTGGGGCGACGAGGTTTCCACGGCGCTGGAGCCCCGCCAGCGCATTGCCCGGGACCTGGTCGTCGCCACGCTGGCCGGCCGGTCCGGCCCGCCCGCGACCGTGCTCGACGCGGGTTGCGGCGACGGGAGCTTCTTGGCTCAGCTCGACGCCCAGGTGGGCGACCCCGCGGTGAGCTGGGTCGGGGTCGACTATTCGGAACATCAACTTGCCAAGGCCGCCATGCTGCCCTATCAATTCCACAAGTGCGACCTGGGCGAGGGCATTCCACTTCCGGACGCGTCGGTCGACCTGGTGCACGCCGCCGAGGTGATCGAACACCTCTACGACCCGGACCTGCTGGTGGAGGAGTGCGCCCGGGTGTTGCGGCCCGGGGGTCACCTGGTCGTCACCACGCCCAATTTGCACGCCTGGTACAACCGGATCCTCTTCCTCGCCGGCATCCAGCCCGTGTTCCATGAAACGTCCAGCCGCTCCACAGAGGTGGGAGCGGGGCCGCTGCGCCGGCTCAAGCAGGACACCCGGCCGGTCGGCCATCTGCGCCTGTTCAACCGCACGGCGCTCGTCGACCTGCTGTGCCGTGAGGGGTTCCGCCCGCTGACGGTGCGCGGCGCCCGGTTCCCCGGGGTACCCAGGTCGTTGCACTGGCTGGATGGCGCCTTCGGTCGCCGCCCGTCGCTGGCTTCCATCCTGGTGGTGCTCGCGGTCAAGCGCTGAGGACGGGATCGCACCGGCCGGGGCTGCGCGATCGGTCATGGTCGGCAGCGGGACCTGGCTGCATGCCCGCCATGATGCGAGACGGGGGTGGGCGGCCGGGAGACCGGCCGCCCACCCCCGTCTCATCACGTCAGCGTCGTTCCACCTCATCGGACGCGGAACGCTGGAGCGGCGCGGTCGTGTCGTCCGACCTACGCGACGCTGGCGGGATCTCGTCGGTGAGCGGAACCTGATGCCCCTCCGTCGTCACGTCGTCTCCGACCCGGTGCCGCGGCGCCGGCGACAAATCTCCTCGGCGGCGCGCCATCAGCAGACCACCGATGATGGCAGCAATGCCGAGGACGGTGAGCGTGATCGGCCCGTACAGCCCGATGGCCTGCAGTTGCAGCCGGCTCTCCCGCGCGCGTTTCAGCGACGCGGCCACCGAATCCGAGGTGCTGTCGAACGTGGCGTCCAGCAGGACCGTCCCCGCCCCGGAATTGGGCACGAGCACCTTGCGCTGGACTTCCCGCACCTTGACGTACGACCCGGTCAGTGGCTCCACCCACACCGTACGCGTGTTGCTGTAGACGACCTTCCCCTCGGTCGCGCCCGGGGCGAAGGTTCCCAGCAGCGCCGCCACCCGCGCGGCGTCCATCTGGAGCGGCTGGCCGGCGATAACCTGCTCGAACCGATAGACCTCGACCCCGTCGACCTTCTCGGTGCCCTTGTAGTGGGCGGGCAGCGCCTTGCGCAGGTCCCGGTCGTAGATCCGGTATTCCTTCTTCTCGGTGTTGAAGGGGAACTTGTAGACCTGGCCCTCGAACTGCACGGCCGCCCGCTCCTGGGCCTCGTCGAGCCACTGCCCGCTCCACGGCAACCCCTCGCCGGAAACCCGGTCGACGGCCAACTCGGCCGCGTACGCGCTGACCTGTTCCTTGAGGTCGGTGCGGTCGACGGTCTGGCCGACCGTCCACACCACCGCAGTCGAGTCAAGGTTCCCGGTCAGGTCCGCCGTCGCCTTCACGTTCGGCTGGACGGCGACGGTCGAGCGCAGGGTGGCCTGGTGGATCTTGATTTCGACCTTGTCGCCGACCTTCTTGGTCTGAAGGAAACGCGCCTTAGGTGCCTCTGCCACCGAGGCCGACCGATCGAGGTCGTACGGAAGCTTCGTCACCGCGGGCGCGACGACGAAGGCCAGGCCGGCGGCGAACATCAGGAGCAGGACACCGAGGCCAAACAGCACGGCACCGATGGCGCGGTGCTTCATGTTTCCTCCCCAAGAGGCCTTAAACTTCGCCCGGTTCATTGGTCATACGGCGGCGAGGTTACTACCTGGTTACTTTGCTGGCGACCCCCAGTCAGCCGAACTTTTTCCGCGTTGGTCGCCGCCGGCCGCGCCTTGCGCAAGACCATGGCGAAGTTCCACGAGCCGACCTCTCGGACAGCCGGCACCCGCACGATCCACCGGGCCCACCAGGGGTGGTACCTGGGCAGGGCGTCGATCAGCGCGACCGCTGCCCGGTTTGCCCGCGCCCACCGGACAGCGTCGGCGATCGAGACGGGGAACAGGCTCTGCCCGTACTGGTTCTTCGGCTCCCGGCCCGTGCGCCGCACGTACCGCCGCGAGGCGCGCTCGCCGCCCAGGTAGTGCCAGGGCGACGTCTCATGCCCACCCCAGGGAGACAGCCACGGTGTGAACGACACGAAGACGACGCCACCGGGCTTGGTGACCCGGACCATCTCGTCGAGCATCAAGGTGGGTTGCGCTACGTGCTCGAGTACGTTCGAGGAGAAACAGATATCCACTGTGGATGGACCGATCGGCAGCGAGGTGCCGCTGCCCCGTACCATGCCCGAGACCAACTCCCCGCCAGCGGAGAACTCCCCGACGTCGGGGTCCAGGCCGACGTAACGGGCACCGGCGGCACGGAAGGCCGCCGCGAAGTAGCCGGGCCCACCGCCGACGTCCAGCACGACCCGCCCCGCCAGATCTGCGTAGCCGCCGACCTGGCGTACCGAATCGTCCGCCAGCAGGCGATAGAAGTAGTCGGGGTCGGACTGCTCCCGCAGGAACCCGCGGAACAGCGTCACCGACCTGCGCAGGGTCGCGAAGCTCCGGGCGCCGGCCCGGGCGGGAGTGACTGGTCGCGGCCCGTCAGGCACCAGCGGGTCGGCCCCTTCGTGTCGGTGTTGGCTCATCCCGGCGTCGTCCCGTCCTCGTCTTGTGCGGTCACGGTCGAGAGTTCTGAATCGGTTTTCCGCCGGCCCGGCACAGGGATGGCCGAGGCGACGACCGCGCCCACCGCCACCAGCATCGCGGCCTGCACCCATGGACCGAACGCCCACTCCTGGCCGTGGCCCTGAAGCCGTCCGGCCACGGCGCCCGCGGTTGCCGCAGCCATCCCGGCGAGAACGACGGCCGGGAGCACCCGGGGCATGAACTGGCGCAGCAGCATCGCGGCGATGCCGATGACCACCGGGAGCACGCCTCCCAGCGCGACTATCAGCCCCACCAGTGCCCCGGCTATCCACCCGTCGTTGGCCTGACCCGTCGTCGGCCCGGCCGGCGACCGCCGGCGTACCGGCCAGACGGCCAGGCAGACCACGGCGAGTGCAGTCAGCGCCCCTATGGCCAGGCCGCCCCGGTACGCGGTGTCCGGTACGAATGTCAGCCGCACCTCAGCAGTTTCGCCAGCGGGCACCACCCACGCCTGCTGCCAGCCGTCGACCCGCGTGGTCGGCAGCACTCGCCCGTCCAGAGTGGCGCGCCAGCCGGCGTTCATGTTCTCGGGCACAACCAGAAGGGCTTCCCCGCCGGCCCCAACGCGCACCGTCCGGTCCGTCGCAGCCCAGTCCACCACCTGCACGTCGCGGTGGCGGGGGGCCGCGCGGGTCGGGCCGTCGGGCGTGAGCCAGGCGTCCTGCGCGACGAACGACTCCGACACCGTCGTCCGCAGGCGGTGCTCGCCGGGCGGTAGGTCCACCCCGTCGGCGGCGACGTCATCGCAGAGGGTGACCGGCAGCGGCCGCCCGGCGGTTATGTCGCCGAGCGTGCCGGCGACCGATGTCTCGTAGCGGACCCCGTCGATCTCCACGGCCGGGCCGGCGCCGCAGGGAACCCGGATCGGAGTCGGCGCCCGTACCGGCCTGATCAGGTCCGCCAGCGCCGGCACCTCGATCTCGGCGATCCCGGCGGGTGCGGGCCACTCGCCCCGCCGGTCCGCCACCCGCACGTCGACCTCGCGGACGGTGATCTCGATCCGATCGGTCCGGACCGGGGTGAACCGCGCCAAGCCGTCCGGCCCGAGCCGCACCACCTGGCTGGCCCGCGAGGTACGCAGCTCGACGACGCGCGGCACCGAGGCGACCGGCCCCTTCGCAGCGCGGATCCGCAGCTCGCCGATGCGCCGAGGTTCCTCCCATGACAGGCGGAGCGTCGGTCGCGGGTCGGTGGTGTCGGCGACCCAGGCCGTGGTCGGGTCCGAGTCGACCGCGGCGTGGGGGGCCACCGCCGGATCGCCGGCCAGCTTCGACGATGCCGACGCGGAGACCATGGCGGCCCGCGGGCTGCCGGTCAGGGGCACCTGCCCGCCAGGCCGCGCCACGGCGGTGAGGTGCACCTGATACCGAGCCGCGGTCGGGGTGCGGAAGAGCCGATCGATGCCCAGCGGCTCCTCGCCGACCCGGGCCAGGAACCGGTCGCACCGGACGGGTGCCGCGTACCGCCTCGCGTCGGGAACGGCCCCGCCGTCATGCCCGTTCGTTGCGCCATCGGCGACGCAGGCGGCGCGCGTGGCCGGCCCACGGCTGAAGGAGTAGGCCGGCGGGGGGCCGGCGTAGTTGGGCAGATCGGCCGGGACCCGCAGCGCTCGGCGAGGCGCCACGTCCGGCACGGAGAGTTCCTGAATGCCGACGCCGCCTTCGTTGCGCCCGCCGGCCACCGCGAGCACGGTCACTCGTACCTTCGTGGTGACGCCCGGCAAGGTGTAGTAGGCGTGGTCGGCGCGGCTCGGCACCACCTCGTGTTCCACGGAACCCTGATCGGTGGTGACGAGAAAGCGCGTCACCGGCCAGCCGACGCCCAGGTCGTCGACGAAGGTCAACCGGATCTCGTTGACCTGACCCGGCGTATCCAGGGCAACCTCGAGCCACTGGCCGACCGGCTCGGTCAACGGCGCCGACCGCCAGGCCGTTCCTGGCTCGCCGTCGATGGCCGCGAACGGCAGGTGGGAGGGTTCAGCGGCGACCAAATTGTCGGCGAAGCTGGCCGCCGTCGACGCGGTCACCGACTCGATCCCTTGGTACGCGGCCACCGTCTGGTGTTCATCCCCAGGGAACGGCACGACATCCAGCGCGACCCGACCCTGTCGCCCAGCCTCGTCCGCGGTGAGGGTCTGGCTCAGATTGTCGTGGACCCGGCCGACGTTGCGCTCCCGACGGCGCAGTCCGTCGGTCACGATCCATTGGTTGGCGCCCTGCCCGAGGCGATCCCCGGCGAGGACTGTCGGCCTGTCGCGTTCCAGCAGGCCCTGTTCCAGCAGGGGCAACAGCGATTCGGGGCCACCGCTGACGGTTGGCACGTCGCCGGCGAGCACGGCGGTAGCCGGCGGCACCGGCCGCCGGACCTCGTACACCTCGATTGCGGGCACGGAGCCAGCGCCGACGTCGACCGGGCTGCTCTGCCGGTCATCCATGCGCACGGCCGGGCCGAACGATGCGACCGGCACCAGGCCGGGCGAGTTGGCCAGCGCGCGACGCAGCACCGCCACCGGCGGCGCCTTCACCTGAGTGCGGTCGAGGTCATGCCGCACCAACAGGTGCCGGTAGCCGGCCCGGGCCAGGAAGTCGGCGAGACCGGGCGAGCCTCGGCCCTGTGCGAGAATCGCCTCGACGGTGTCCATGACGCGGGTGTGTCCCGCCGAACCCAGCGGTACCTGGTGGCGCAACGCCCAGGGCGCCTCCGCGAGCGCCTGGATCGGCTCGTCGACCGTCCGGCCCCACGTGTACTGGCCGAAGCTGGAGGCCGGGACGACCAGGGTCCGCGCAGCGGGATCGTGGGCGCCGAGCCAGGACGCCGCCTGCCGCCAGTGCGCCGGCAGGTCGGACCAGCCCGGACCGGGCCGGAGCTGGCCCAACCATGCGGGTGCGGCGGCTCCGGCGATCAGCAGGAGGACGGGTACGACGGTAAGCCACTGTCGGGCCGCGTCGGAGTCGGTCACCCGCCGGAGGCCCCCGGTAGGCAGTGGGGGCACCGGGCTCAGCGAGCCGGCACGCCCGCGGCTGACGAGACTGCTGTCCTGGAATCGACGGAGGCCAACTGCGACTGCGTGGGCGAGGCCGAGCATGATCGGCAGACGCAGCACCGGCTCGAACTTGTGTACGTTGCGAAGTGGTGCGAGCGGGCCGTCCAGCAGTTCCCGAACGGAGCCGGACAGCGGGCTGTCGAGGCTGCCCACGTACCCGATGGTCATCAGGGTCAGCCCGGCCAGGAAGCCAAGAACCAGGAATTGGCGCTCCGGCAGACTGCGGCGAGCGAGGCCGGCCAGGCCGACCGTCGCCACCAGCGCGGTCAAGACCATAAGAATCGGGTTGTCGACCAGCAGCCAGCCTGCGGGCCACCACGGCTCGCCCTGCACCACGAAGGCGACCCACTGGTTCGTTCCGCGTACCGCCTGGAACAGCGAGGCCACCGCGGTCGTGGTGGTAGACGACTCGATGAAGTCGAGGAAGGGCGGGCTGTACTGGCCGAGCAGCAGAAGCGGCACGATCCACCAGAGCGTGACGCCGGCGACTGCGACGCACCACCACGCCACGAGCCGCAGATGCGCGCGATCCCACCGGCGCGTCAGCAGCCACAATCCCGGCAAGACCAGCGCGGTCAGCACGAGGGCGGCATTGACGCCGCTCATGCACAGGACTGCCAACGCGGACAGGGCCGCCGCGCGTCGGGGAGACCCGAGCCGGCGCACGCCTGCCAATGGCAGCAGCACCCACGGCAGTAGCGCCACGACCAGCATTTCGGCCGAGAGCAGCCCGATCTCGGTGAGCATCCGAGGCGCCAGCGCATAGCCGAGCGCGGCGGCGCACCGCGTCGGTTCGGTGCCGATGTGCAGAACCCGGGCAAGCAGGAGCACCCCGAGGAAGGCGCCACAGAGCAGCGCCGCGCACCAGACCCGCTGGGTGATCCACGGTGGCACGTCGAGCAGCTGGCCGACGGCGAAGAAGGGACCCATCGGAAACAGGTAGCCGTACGCCTGGTTCTGCAGCTCGCCGGAGGTGGCCTCGGGGTTCCACATATGCAGCGCGCGGCCGAGGAAGTCCATCGGGTTGGCGGCGAGATCCAGCTTCGTGTCGAAGGTGACCTCGCCCGGTCGCTGCAGGAACGCCAACACGGTCAGTACGAGCATGGGCAGCGTGGCGACCGGCGAGCCGGCTGCCCGTCCGACCGCATGGGGGATGCTCCCGAGCAGGCGCTGGCGCGACCGCCCGGGATCTCGGGGTGCCGTCACCTCGGCTGGCATGCGCTGGATGGTAGTGAGTACGCGGGCGCGGTCATCGACGGCATTCTGGTGGCAGGCAGCTCAGGTCGGCCAGCGCAGAGAAGAAGATCTTGCGGATGCCGCCTGGCTGCTTGGCGAGGAAGACCCTGCCGCGGGTGGCGGCGGCGATCCCTTCCAGCTCAGCGCGGTCGACATCATCACCGAGGCCGATGAAGAGAATCGGCAACGGACGCCGCGGGTCCTGCAGTTTCGCCAGCTCGGCAAGCAGTTGGTCGCGGCGGATGCTGTCGACGTCCTCGTTCTGCCCGTCCGTCATGATCAACACTAGATTGATCCGGCCCGGCGTCCAGTGCTGCCGGGCCTCGCGGTAGGCGGCGAGAGCAGTGTCGTACAGACCCGTCCCGCCGTTCGGCTTGACCCGCACCTCACCGAGCCGAGCCACCAGCTCCCCGCGCTGCTCCCGCAACGGCCCGACGGGCAGGACTTCCCGGTAGTCGCGGTCACCGTCGATACGGGTAGAGAACACCCAGAGACCGATCTCGCTGCTGTCGAGCAGCAGTCCGGCACCATCCTGGGCGGCCTTGATGGTGGCGGACATTCGGGTCTCGCCGGTGTCCGGCACCCGGGCCGCCATCGATCCCGAGATATCGAGGACGGTCAGGATCCGGGCACTGCGCCGCACACCGCTCCAGCCGTTCAGCAGCTCGGTGAGGGTCTCATCCGGTGGCAGGGCGACGGGACCGCGCACGTCGAGCCGCACCCGGCCGTCGGTGGACGCGCCCTCTGGCGCGGAGCCATTGGCCGTCCGGAAGCCCTGGGCGGCCAAGGTGGCGCGAGCTGACGGGGAGAGCAGCACGTCGAGGAACCCGGTCGCGGCCTCTCGGACCGGGCCCCGTGCGCCGGGCAACACGACGTACGGCAGGTCCAGGGAGGGCACGGCGTCGCCCGGGTACGCCGTGACCAACTTCTTGGCGCCCGCCAGCGAGTTGTGCCGGATCACGGCCTGCTCGGTCGTCGCGACGGCATCCACGCGTTCGGGCAGACCAGCCCGGGTGGGAAGCACCGCACCGGCGTCGGCCGTGACGGTATTCGGTGCGATCCGGCGCATCGCGGCGGCGACGGCGGCGACGGGTTCCGGTTCACCGGCGGCCAGCGCCCGAATCCCCAGCAGGGCCGCGACGCCGGTCGAGTCCTCGGCCGGGTCGGGAATGCCGACCTCGACGTCCTGCGCGTCGGGGCCGACCAACGCGGCCCAGCTGATCTGCTTGGCCGGCCAACCGAGCCGGTCGGCGACCGGCTCGGCCAGCGCGAGGACAACCGGCGAGCTGCCAACCGGGGTACCCCGCTCCGGCACCTCGAACGCCCCGGCCGAACGGGCCCGGCGCAGCCAGAAGGTCGACTCCGGCAGCCAGGCGTCCGGGGCTTGCCCCGCCTCAGGAGTCACCAGGTCCGCCGCCACGCTGACCGACCGGCGGGCCTCCACCGCAATCGAGACGCACGGCTGCCGATCCGCGGCCGTCTTCGCGATCTGCTCGATCGCCGGGGCGACCACGGGCGCGACAGCCAGGCGCACGGGAACCCGCTCGGCGCAGTTGACCCCGTTGGAGACCGAGTTGAGGTAGGCCACGCCCGCCCACGCGACGAGCACGACGATCAACAGCGCGCTCAGCAGCGTCACCGGAGACGCGCCGGCGAGGCGCCGGACCAACGGCGAGCCGCCGACAAGGCGCCGCCACCGTACGGCGCCGTCGCGTCCCATTCGCTGCCACCTCCTGACCCGTGAGCGCTCCGCCCAGATGCCGACGTGCCGCATCTCACCGGAGCGGCCCGCAGAACGCGCATCGGCCGGGCGGCCCGCCCGCGCGCCAGGAACACCCTGCCAAGGTTTTCCGCTGCGGGCAAACCCCTGGTCACGAACGGTCTTCCGGCGGTGGGCGTCAAACGCACCCGTTGCGCCAGCACCTCAGGGAGCCCTAGGGTGACGCGATCGTGAGGGATTACTCACAAGTAGCTAGGAGCAGCGTGGATACCCCCGATACCCCCTCTCGCCACGTGCTGTTCCTCAACTGGCGGGACACCCGCAATCCGGAGGGAGGCGGGTCCGAGGTCTACATCGAGCGGGTCGCGGCAGAACTGGTCCGCAGAGGCCACCGCGTCACCCTGCTGTGTGCGGGCCACGATGGCGCGCCGCAGGAAGAGACGACACCGGACGGCACGCGGATCCTGCGCCGGGGCGGCCGGCACACGGTCTACGCCCGGGCCGCCCTCACCTACCTCGCTGGGCGGCTCGGCATGGGCCGGCTGGGGCGCCGCGGGCTCGGCCGACCAGACCTGGTTGTCGACGTCTGCAACGGCGTGCCATTCTTCGCATCGCTCTACGCCGGCCGCCCGGTGCTCGCCCTCGTCCATCACGTGCATCGCGAGCAGTGGCCGGTGGTGTTCGGCCCCTGGTCCGCCCGGATCGGCTGGTGGATCGAATCGAAGCTGGCCATTCGGCTCTATCGGCACTGCCGATACGTCACCGTATCGCAAGCGACCAAAACCGAATTGTCCGAACTCGGCGTGGCCGCAGACCGGATCGATGTCGTCCCCAATGGCACGCCCGACGTCATCGGTGGATCCACACCGCGCACCACGCACCCATCGCTGCTGGTGCTTGGCCGGCTCGTGCCGCACAAGCGGGTGGAAATCGCGCTGCGCACAGTCGCCGCGCTCGCCACCGATCTGCCGGACGTGGAACTGGTCGTTGCCGGGCAGGGCTGGTGGGAGTCGACGTTACGCGATCTCGCCATCGAGCTGGACATTCAGGACCGCGTCCGATTCGCCGGCTTCATCACCGAAGAGGAGAAGCATGCGGCCCTCGCGTCCGCATGGCTGGCGCTGACCCCCTCGATCAAGGAGGGGTGGGGGCTGACAATCGTGGAGGCTGGCGCGCGGGGCACCCCGACCGTGGCGTTCCGTCACGCCGGTGGCGTAGCGGAGGCGATGGTGCACGGGGAGACCGGCATGCTCGCGGACGACGAGGAGGAGTTCATCGCGCAGGTGCGAGATCTCCTCGCCGACGACGTACGGCGCAAGGCGATGGGAGAGGCGGCGCACGCGCACGCCGCCCAGTTCACCTGGGAAGCTGCCGGAGCACGTTTCGCCAACCTGGTTGCCGAAATCGCGGGAGCGTCCGCCTCGGCAGACCAGCAAAGCCTCCGCCGATAGCGCGGTGGCGCCATCGGCGGAGGCTGCGAAATGTCAGCGCGCGCCGTAAAGCGGCGGAGGCGCCGTATCGGTCTGCTGGGCGACGTCCGCGGAGATCTGCTCCGGCGACGGGCTGAGAGCCGCCCGCAGGCCGAAGCTCCCGAGCAAGCCGAGCACGACCGCGAGGACCCCGGCGGCGACGAACGCGGGCAGATACCTCATGCACCCTCTCCCTTCCGCGAGACTCGCGTGCCGCGGACGGTATCACGGGTCGGGGGTGCGGTGCAGGACCGAAATCCGGCGGCCACCGCCGCCAGGACCGCCGCGGCTGCGAAGAGGTGGGCCGCGGCAACGGGCCACAGCGGGCCGACCGTACTGTCCGGCGACCATCCCGGGTTCTCGTAGAGCGACACGTACTCTCCGCCATGGACAAGCCGGAGTCCGGCCAGCGTCTGCGGCGTGACGGGCAGGCTCGGCTCGTGCCGGACCAGCACCCACCGGACGCCGGTCCCGATCACCGGTGAACCGGCGGCCAGCAGTTCGCGGACCCGCGCCGCTCGCGGGTTCTCGCCGGCCACGACCAGGTCACCGACCCGCAGCGTGTCGTCGGTCAGCACCGGAGCGGGCAGATAGCGCGGCGCAGGGTCGATCACGACTCGACCGGCGTTCCACCGGTAGCTCTGGTATTCGTGGAAGGGCAGGGAGAGCACCTCACCCGGGCGGTCGGCAACCTGCCGGGCCACCGCGTCCCAGTCCGTCGGATAACTCACCGGCCGCAACCGGCCGGCCCCGCCGAAGACCAGATCCGGCAGCAGCGCGACCGGTAGCAGTGCCAGACCCACCACCAGCACCCGCGCGGCGACTCTGCCGAGCCGCGGCACCAACCGGTCAGCCAGACGCTCCGCACCGAGCGCCAACCCGAGCGCCAGCGCCAGCGCGTACGGGATGAGGAACTTGTGCCCGTCGCGCACCAGCCCCGCGCCGGGCACGTGCCGGACCAGGAAGCCCAACCCTTCGGTGCCGCCTGGGAGGACGCCGGCCGCGGCCACTGCGAGCCCACCCACGGCCAACAGGCCCAGTCGGGCCGCCACGCCCGCCGGCCACCGGCGCCACGCCTCGGCGGCGCCCACCGCTGCGATCACCAGCAGCGCGGCGGTCGCCAATGGCACCAGTGGTGAACTGCGGCTCGCCGGCGTGGTCTGGCTGTTCCAGATCCCGCCGGTGCCGAGCAGGGCCACCAGTGAGCCGCCCCAGTTCTCCGCGCGTGCGGCGAAGGCGACGATCCCGGCTGGATCGGACCGGCCATCAGCCGCCGTAAGGACCGCCGCGACGAGCCACGGTGTGTTGAACGCGGCAATCGCGGTGAGACCAACCGCGCTGAACCGCGCCGCACGGACGTACCGACCGGGCAGCAGGGCGGCGGCGACCACGAACGCGATCACTCCGCCGGTCGGGGTGATCGCGGCCGCCGCAGCCGCCAGCAGGAGCCGGGGCAGCGCCCCCGGCCGCCCGGCCCGCACTCCCAACGCGGCCGACACCAACCAGGGCAGCGCGGCGTACGCCAGCAGCAGCCCCCATTGACCCAGCAGCAGCCGCTCCGCCAGGTACGGCGTCCACGCGTACCCGACTGCCGCCACCACCCTGACCGACGGGCGGCTGGTCGGCACCAGCCGGCCGGCGCCGACGGCGGCCGCGTAGATGATCGCCGCAAGCACGAGCCGCTGCACCAGCCACCCCGGTGCGACCTGGGTGGCCAGCGCCACCACCGCGTCCTGCGGCACCGCCCGCGGCAGCGCCTGCGCCGGAGCGATCAACTCCCAATCGAGCGCCTGACGCGGCACGAACACCATGTCATAGCTGAGTACGTACCCGGGGCGGGCCAGCGGCGCCAGCACCAGTACGGTGACCGCCACGGCAACGCCGTGCAGCATCAGCCGTTCCCGCACCGTCCGACCTCTTCACTACGCTTGCTTGACGCGGAGCCGCGCTAGTCGCGGCCACTGTACGCGGCCCGGACGAGGGTGTCCGAAGCTTGGGGACGACAGTTCGCTCGGTCCGGTGGCCGCCGTGCCGTCGCGGTCGCCGGTCGCGGTCGTGGCAGGCCCTCCGCGTACGCCCCGATCGGCGCCGGCCGTCACACCGTCATGGCGGAATCCAGACAGGGATAGGACCAAGGGATTCGATGTCGTGACCCGTTGGTCCGATGGGTGTCCGCTCGCTCGTGTGGCAATCTTCGCGCCATGGCTCTGACAGGACCCGCAACAGCCGATTCGGCGACTCCTCCGTCAGCGGCCGATAGTGCCGGAATCGGCGGGGCCGCGCGGGTCGTCGCATGGGTCAAGACCGATCCTGTCCGCTCTGTGGCTGGCGTGCTCATCGTGATCGGGTTGGCCTGGCGGGCGCAGATCGCCTCGCGGGGATACCTCGCGCAGGACGACTTCGTGCTCGCGGCCCGCGCTGCCGGGTCGGACCTGACCGTTGATTTCCTGCTCAGCCAGTTCAACAATCACCTCATGCCGGCGGGGCTGCTCGTCACGTGGCTGTTCACTCACGCGGCAGGCCTCGCCTACTGGCCGTACGTACTGCTGCTCACGGCTGGTCAGGCGGTGCTCAGCGTCGCCTTCTACCGACTGCTCCGTCTCATCGTGCCGCCGAGCTGGGGTCTGCTCGTCCCGCTGTGCGTGCTCCTGTTCAGCCCGCTCACCCTCGAAGTGACGTCGATGGCCACCACCGGGCTGATGCTGCTGCCAATGCAGGTGGCGATGGTGCTGGCGATGAGCGCCCAGGTGAGGTACGTGCGAACGCGGCAGGCACGTCACCTGGTGACGCTCGCCTTGTCGGTGCTGCTCGGCCTGCTCTTCTTCGAGAAGTCGCTGCTGATCGTCCCGCTCGTGTTCCTGCTGACCGCCTGCCTGTCCGTCACCGGCGGACCCGTCGGCAGCATCATCCGCACGGTCCGCCGATACTGGCCGTCCTGGTTGATACTGACCGTCCTCTCCCTGGCGTATCTCGGGCTCTACCTGTCCCGGTCCCAGTCACCGCTGCCCGGGTCCCGCTCACCCGACGCGGTACTGACCTTCGTGGGCCATCTGATCGGGTACACGCTGCTTCCCGGGCTCCTCGGCGGCCCCTGGCACTGGCTGGACGCTGACGACGGCACGGCGGCCGCCGCCCCGCACGTGTCCGCCCGTTGGCTGGCCGGGGCGGTTTTCCTCGCGCTGATCGTGGTCACCGTCCGGCTACGCCGCTCAGCCCTCCGGGCCTGGGTGCTCCTCGGGGCATACCTGGCGCTGGTCGCGGCTCTGCTGGCGGCGACACGGCTCGGCCTGGGCCTCAGCGCGGTGATGGGCCTGGTGCCCCGTTTCGTCAGCGATGTGGTCGTGGTCGCCGCCCTCTGCATCGGCGTCGCGTTGCTCGGTCTCGCCAATCCAACGGGCGAGACGCCGGCGCGGTCCTGGACCCGGCCGGTGCCGCTGTGGGGCCGTAGGGCTTCCGTCGGGGCGCTTGTCGCCGCGCTGGTCGCCGCGTCGGGCACCGCATGGAGCGGCGCCCAGTTCGCAGATGACTGGGCGGTCAAACAGGGCCGCGACTACCTGCACACAGCTCAGGGCGAGCTCTCCAAGGCGCCGCCGGGAACGGTCTTCTTCGATCAGCCGGTCCCGGAAGGCGTCGTGGCGGCGTTGTCCCGGCCCGACAACCTGCAGTCCCACTTCTTCCGACCGATCCAGCCGCAGCCGGTGTTCGTCACCGAGGCCGAGACCCTGTGGATGTTCGACGAGGCCGGCCACATTCGCTTGGCGCGGGTGGAGGGCACCGCCATCCGGCCGGGCCCGGAGGGGGTCTGGGGGCACTGCGTCGACGGCGGGCAGACGGTCCGGATGCCGCTGACCAAGTGGTTGAGGAATGAATGGGAGCGAGTCGTCCGGATCGCCTACATCAGCACCGGCGATTCCCGCGCCGTCCTTCGCCACGGCGGCGCGACCCGAGAGTTTCAGGTCCGCGGCGGGGAGGTACGCCAGATCTTCCTACTCATGGGCGGCGGTGGCGACACGCTCGAGCTGACGGTCACCGACCGCACCGTGCGGCTCTGCACGAACGAGATCACCCTCGGCAACCTGGTCCCCCAACCGTGACCGCCCGCCTGACGGTTTTCAGCTCGAGTGCCGGTCGTGCCGGAACAGCACGGAGTTGACGTAGCGGGGGCGAGGCGCGATGACGCGCCGGGCGAAGCTCTGCCGTACCCGGGCGACCGTGGAGCGCTGGTGCCCGACGAGATCGAACTCCGCCAGCGGCACCCAGTGGTCCCGTGGAAGCACGTAGGCGCGGTAGCCCCAGCTCTGGAGCAACTCCACGATCGGCTCGACTGGCTGGATCCGCTCCTCGATTTCGACCAGCAGGACCGGCCGGTCCCGCCGGATCGTCTCCGCCGCCCCCCGCAACGTCGGCAGCTCGTGTCCCTCGACGTCGATCTTCATGAACCGCACGTCGGTGAGACTCAGACCGTCGATCGTCACTCGGGACACGGTGATCGACTGCCCGTCGCCGTACTCCAGCGACGAGGTACCCACCGCGGGCCCCGCCTTGGGAAGGAACAGTTCCGCACTTCCCGGACGGTCCGAGGCGACCGCCTCGACCACGCGCACGTCGCTGAACGCGGCCCCGATGCAACGAGCCAGCTGCGCGTTGGGCTCCACAGCGACGACCCGATCGGCGCGCCTGCGGAGGCGCCGGGTCCAGGGTCCGTACCACGCGCCGACATCGACCGCGGTGCCACCGACTGGCACGAAGTCTGCGATTCGGGCGAGCTCCGGCTCGACGCGCGGATACACGCCCCGGATGGCGGCCGCGACGAGCCGCTCGGGCAGCAGGGAAGCGATGCCGGAACTCACCTCGGTCAGCAGACCGTTCGAACGCGCCATGACGCGAGACGTTAGCGCGTCCGCGGGATTGGCGCGCTGGCCGACAGGACAGAGATCGGTCCGGGGCTCGATCGGGAGCCCGGGAGCGAGCCGGATCGGCGGATACCACCGCTGTGCGGTGCTCATTTACAGTGACCGCTGCCGCCGTAGGGTGGCCGGCGGAACGGCAGGCGGACACGGAGCGGTATGACACAGACCACGACGAGGGACTCGGTGGCACGGCGGCTGGGCACCGCGGGTGTCGCCGTCACCATCGCCGCGACACTGACCAACGGACTGGCCTACCTGGTGCCGGTGCTCGCCGCCCGACGGCTGGACGCGGACGATCTGAGCGCACTCGCCACCGCCCTCGGCCTGGTCGCCATCGCCAGCGTGCCCGGCCTCGGTCTGCAACTGGCGGTGGCAGTGCACCACGCCCGGCACGGGCGCTCCGCCACCGGGCGCGCGACGCTGGTCACGACCGCCACCTCCGCCGGGGCGCTGCTCGCCGCCACCCCGCTGCTCACCACGACCCTCCACCTACCGGTCGAAGTTCCGGCGCTGCTCGCGGTCACCACCGCGGCCGTCGTGTTCTCCTCGCGCTGGCTCGGCGAGTTGCAGGGCGGGCAGCAGTTCCTGCGGCTGGCCGTCGGGATGGCCCTGCTCGCCGCCGGCCGCTACGGCGGGGTCGTCGTCGGGCTCGTGCTCGACGCCGGCCTCACCGGTTCGCTGCTCGCGGGTGCGTTGACCGCCGGCCTCGCCCCGCTGGCGCTGGCCCGTCTGGCCCGGCCGTCCGAGCCGGCGCCCCTGGCGGGCCCGGCAGTACCGCCGCTGACCGCCGGCCAGATCCTCGTCGGGTGCGGAGCCACCCTGGCGATGCTCGTCGACTCGTACGCCGACCTGTTCCTGGCCCGGCAGCTGCTCTCGCCGGCGGAGTCCGGGGCGTACGCCATCGGCGCCGTGCTCACCAAGGGCGCGCTCTGGGCACCCCAGGTGGTCACCGTGCTCGCCCTGCCCTGGCTGGCTCGCGGCGACCGCCGCAGCCAGACCGTCGCGCTCACCCTGACCGGGGCCTGCGGGCTGCTACTGGTACTTGCTTCGGCGCTCGCCGGCGGGTTCGCCTTCCGGCTCGCCGGCGGGGCGGACTACACCCACCTCGGCGGCCACGCCCCGCTCTTCGCCGCGATCGGAGCCCTGTACGCGGTGGTGTTCGTCCTGCTCAACGCCCAGGTGGCGGCCGGGGTCCGGTGGCCGGCCGCGCCGCTCTGGGTGGCCACCGCCGGGCTGGTCGTCGCCGCGGTGCTGATCACCCCCCGCAGCATCACCGGCCTGCTGTGGACGGCCCTTGGCACGGCCGTGGTGGCGCTGATCGGCATGGCGGTGACGAGCCGACGGCGGCCGGACGGGGTGCCGGTCGAGGCGGTCACCCCTTGAGCCAGCCGTGCAGCAGGTGGTGGTCGATCGAGTCGGGCCGGCCGAGCGGCCGGCCCGCGGCCGCCCGCGCCCGCAGCTCGTCGCGGGTGAACCAGCGCGCCTCCACCAGTTCCTCCCCGTCGACCCGCACCGCCTCGGAGGCGACGGTGGCCCGGAAGCCGACCATCAGCCCGGCCGGGAAGGGCCACGCCTGCGACCCCTGGTACGCCAGGTCGGTCACCGTCACCCCGGCCTCCTCGGCCATCTCCCGCCGGACCGCGTCCTCCAGGCTCTCGCCCACCTCGACGAACCCGGCGAGCGTCGAGTACGCCCCCTCCGGCGCGCCGCGGTGCCGGGCCAGTAGGCAGCGGTCCGGGGTGCCGGGCGCCTCGACCAGCACGATGATCGCCGGTTCGATCCGCGGGAAGAGCAGCCGCCCGCAGCGGGGGCCGGCGCAGGAGCGGACGTGCCCACCGTCGCGGGGCGTGGTCCGCGCGCCGCAGCTGCCGCAGTAGCGCTGCTGCCGGTGCCAGTGCAGCAGGCCCCGCGCGTACGCCTGCGCGGACGCCTCAGCCGGGCCGAGCCGGCCCACCAGGGTCCGCACGTCGACCGCCGAGGCCGCCCCGGCCAGCCGGACCGCCTCCGCCTCGGGTTGGCCGGAGAGGTCGACGGCGAAGACCGCGGTGTCACCGTCCAGGCCGAGGAAGACCGTCTCGTCGGCGGCGGCGAGCACCCCGGCGGCCCGCTCGGCGGTCAGGCGCACCGGCGCCTCGTCGGCCGTGACCAGGCAGCGGTCCCGCCACAGCGGCAGCACGCCGGTCTTCGGATCGGCCAAAAGGGCGGCGATCCGGTCCGGATCGGTGCGCAGCGGCCCCGCCCGGTCCAGCCAGCCGCCGCCGTACGCCAGGACCACCTCGTCCACCCGCATGCCCATACCGTGTCACGCCCGCCGACGGGCCCGCGCACCGGGCGGGCCCCGGCGACACGCCGGCGCGACACGCGGTGCCGGCGGGCGCGGGGCGCAGACTCCCCGACCGCCCGGGCGTTGGCTACCGTAGGTGTCTTCTGGGGGAACGCTCCCCGCGTGGCACGTCCCGATCGAGGTTGCTGTGACGCTGTACGGCGAGAAACTTCCACCTGCCGACGACCGGCCCACCGTCCAGGTCACCGCGGTCAGTTGGCCCGGTGACGAGCCGGAGGCCGGCGGCCCCGCGGGCGGGCGGCCGCGGCGGCGCCGGGTCCGGATGCTGCTCGCCGCCGGGGTCGCCACCGCGGTGCTGGCCTCGGTGGGCGGCGTCGGCGCCTACGCGTACGCCGGTGACGTGCCGCGCGGCACCACGGTGCTCGGCGCGGAGCTGGGCGGCCGGAGCCGGGCGGACGCGGCCCGGGAGCTCCGCGCCGAACTGGACCGCCGCGCGGCCGAGCTCGCCGCGCCACTGCCGGTACGGGTGGGCGAGCGGACCGCCGAGATCAACCCGGCCGACGTCGGCCTCACGGTCGACGTGGACGCGACCGTGGCGGCGGCGGCCGAGGCCCGGGCGCACCCGGTCGACCGGCTGGTCGGCAACCGCACGGTCCCGCCGGTGGTCACGGTCGACGTGGCCCGGCTCGATGCCGCCCTGAGCAAGGTCGTCGGCGACCAGGGCCGGAAGATGACCATGCCGGCGATCACCTTCTCCGGCACCACCCCCAAGGCGGTCCACCCGAAGCCGAGCCTGGCGCTCGACCCGGAGCGCTCCGCCGAGGCGGTGCGCCAGGGGTGGCTGAGCGGGCAGCCGGTCACCGTCCCGCTGGTCGAGACGCACCCGGCGACCAGCGCCGAGGAGGTGGACCGGCTGGTCGCCGAGCTGGCGAAGCCGGCCGTGTCCGCGCCGGTGAAGATCACCACCGACAAGGGCTCGGTCAGCATTCCGCCGAAGGCGATCGCGAAGAGCCTGCGGTTCACCGCCGACAAGGCCGGCACCCTGACCCCGCAGGTGGACGTGAAGCGGCTGCGCGCGGCGCTCGGGGACGACCTGGCGGCGATCGAGGCGCCGCCGAAGGACGCCCGGATGACCATCTCCGGCGGCAAGCCGAAGGTGGTCGACAACGGCCGGCCCGGGCAGCAGCTGGACAGCGCGGCGCTCGCCCGCGACCTGCTCGCGGTCCTGCCGAAGACGGACGGCCGGGAGATCACCGGCGAGCTGAAGCCGGCGCAGCCGGAGCTGACCGCGGAGAAGCTGGCCGGGCTGGGGATCAAGGAGAAGGTCTCCACGTTCACCACCCGGTTCACCGGCGGCCTCTCCTCGCCGCGCAGCCAGAACATCGTCACCATCGCTAAGGACGTGGACGGCACGGTGGTGCTGCCGGGCGAGACGTTCTCGCTGAACGGCCACACCGGCGAGCGCGGTTACGCCCAGGGCTACCGGGACGCCCCGGTCATCCTGGACGGCAAGCTGGTGCCCGGCGTGGGCGGCGGCACCTCACAGTTCACCACCACGCTGTTCAACGCCACGTACTACGCCGGGCTGGAGGACGTCGAGCACAAGCCGCACTCCTACTGGTTCAGCCGGTACCCGGCGGTCATCGAGTCGACGATCTTCTGGCCAGACCTGGACTTCAAGTTCCGCAACAACACCGAGCACGGCGTGCTGATCGACACCTCGTACACGTCCAGCTCGATCACCGTGTCGATCTGGAGCACGAAGATCTACGACAGCGTGCGGACCGAGTACAGCCCGCGCCGGAACATCACCAAGCCGAAGACCATCTACCTGGAGCCGGGCCCGTCGTGCATCCCGGCGAACGGTATCGACGGCTTCACCCAGGACGCGTACCGGGTCATCCGCAAGGACGGCAAGGTCGTCAAGCGGGAGAAGTTCACCTGGCGCTACGACGCGGAACCCCGCTACATCTGCGGCGCCGAACCGTCCTGACGCCCGCCGGGCGCACGCACGCGGATGCCCCGCCGGCTTGTCGCCGGCGGGGCATCCTTGTCTCGTACGCGCTCAGGGCCGCGCCTGCGCCAGTCCCTGTCGTACGCCGTCCGCGTCCAGGTCCGCACCGTAGACCGGGGTATCGGGCTGCTGGCGCCAGCTCTCGTCCAGCGATCCGCCGTCGACCGGGTCGAAGCCCAGAGCGTCCACCAGTTCCATCACCATCCGCTTGGCCGCGGCGTCGTCGCCGGCCACCGGCAGTGCGATCCGGCCCGCCTCGCCCGCCGGCCGCCCGTACTCCATCAGGTGCTGCGCCATGATCGAGTTGAACGCCTTCACCACCCGGGCGTCGGTGAAGTGGTCGGCGGTCCACCGGCTGGACGTGACGCTCCGGTCCAGCAGGTCGGGGATGTCGCCGTCCCGCTCGGGGTAGTAGTTGTCGGCGTCGACGACCACCTTGCCGGCGAAGGGCTCGGCCGGCAGGTCCGGTACGGCCTTCAGCGGCACCGCCACCACGACCAGGTCCGCGTCCTTGGCGGCCTGCTCGATGGTGCCGGCCGTCGCGCCGGTCTCCTGCGCCAGTTGGCTCAGGGTCTGCGGGCCGCGCGAATTGGCCACCGTGACGTCGTGCCCGAGATCGCGAAGGCGGCGGGTGAGCGTCCCCCCGATGTGCCCGGATCCGATGATGCCGATCTTCATACCCGCTCCCCACGTCGACGAGGCAGGGCCCCGCCACGACGGTACGAGACGCGCCGTCCGGTGGGGGTGGATTCGGCGGATCACCCGGTGGCTGGCCGCAGTGCATCGCCGCAGTTGCTCGCGGTTGGGTGTGGCCGCCGTGCCCGGCTCCGGGCGGTCAGGCTTGAGCCGGGCACGGCGGCCCCACCCTCGTCGTGGTGGGGGTCCATCCATACACCTGGCTGCCACCGTCGGGCGCGCGGGGACGTCGCCTTGGCTGTCATCGTCGCCTCGCCCTCGCGCCCGGAGGTCGCGGTGGTTTCGGGATGGAAACGCATTCAGGGCCACCCCCGAATGGGGGTGGCCCTGAATGGAAAGGTTGTCCGGCGGTGTCCTACTCTCCCACACCCTCCCGAGTGCAGTACCATCGGCGCTGGAGGGCTTAGCTTCCGGGTTCGGAATGTTACCGGGCGTTTCCCCTCCGCCATGACCGCCGTAACTCTATCGACTTATCAAACACCACACTTGTGGGGTGTTCGTTTGTCGGGAGTTGCACAGTGGACGCGTAGCAGCTTTGTAGTCAAGTCCTCGGCCTATTAGTACCGG